>CAYSBD010000103.1:0-7874 GCA_964429175.1 uncultured Marinosulfonomonas sp. | reverse complement strand
TGAAATTATATTTGAATGCAAAACCCAAGAATGCGGCGGTTTTGATTTTCGTTTTCAAATAGATGTTATGCCTGAACCGGCCATGCATATTAATTTGGGCGATTTCCGGTTTCTATCGGCCCGAAAACCTGACCAGAAATCCACCGGTGATACCACGGGCGAAACCACGGGCGAAACCGCCCAATACATCAGCCTTCTGGTCAGCCGCAGCCGGAATGCAGGCTATATTCAGCTTACCCGTATCGGCGCAGCATCGGCGACGACCACGTTGATAACCTCGACCAAAAATCCCGATCTCACAACCAGATCCGCTTCCGACATCCTGCTGGAGCGCGCGCTAGAGCAGCACGGTTTTTTCATCCTCCATGATCTGGTTTTCAAAACCGGCTCGTCTGATCTGAGCAAAAGCGAATTTGACACTCTGGGCCGGTTGGCTGATTATCTGGCGGCCAATCCTACCCGCACAGTGGCGCTTGTTGGGCACACCGATTCCCAAGGCTCGCTTGAGGCCAATATTGCACTCTCGCAAAGGCGGGCCGAATCGGTGAGGCAGCGCCTGATCGGGTATTTCAATGTGAACAAAGATCAGCTGATCGCCAAAGGCAACGGGTTTTTGGCGCCCGTCGCCTCGAATATGACAAAATACGGGCGCGCCCAAAATAGAAGGGTCGAAGTGATTATCACCTCAACCCAATAATTGGCTTCTAAATCGGCTTGGTTTACCAGATATCAGGGCCTTTATTTGCAAATGATTGCGCCAGAAAATCGATAAACGCGCGCACCTTTGGCTGGGTAAAACGGCCCGGCGGATAGACGGCGTAAATGCCTTGGGTTTCACCGGACAGCTCTGGAATTGCTTCTTCAATCTGGCCTTTTTCCAATGCATCCGCATAAAGAAAACTTGGTAAATAGGCGATTCCAAGCCCGGAGACCGCAGCATTCAGCAACGATTGGCCATCATTTACCGACAACCAGCCCGCAGTTCGAACCTGACGTTTTTCACCGGACGGCGCGGTTAATTTCCAAACACTGCCATTTGAAAGGTTAGAATAATGCAACAATTTATGATCATTCAAATCGTCAATTTTTTCTGGCCGGCCATATTTTTTAAAATACTCGGGCGATCCAACCATGCGTTTGGTGGTCTCGGTCAATTTGCGGGCCCGCAGGGTGCTGTCTTCCAGCTCTCCAATGCGCACGGCCAAATCAAAACCTTCGGAAATCAGCTCGACATACCGGTTATTCAGGACCATGTTAACTGTAATATCCGGGAATTCCTGCAAAAACTCGCCCAGCACCGGCGAAAGATGATTAACGCCAAAATCCGTGGCCACCGATATGCGCAACAAACCGGAAGGCTCGGACTGCATTGATGTAACCAGCGCATCTGCCTCGCCGGCATCATTTAAAACACGCCGCGCGCGATCATAATAAGCCAAGCCAATCTCGGTCGGATTAACCCGACGCGTGGTGCGGTTTAGCAATCGCGCGCCCAAACGGGCCTCGAGCGACGAGACATGCTTTGAAACGGCAGATTTGGAAATCCCCATCTTGCGCGCTGCGTCGGTAAATCCGCCTTGATCCACGACGGTGGCAAAGGCTTCCATTTCTGTTAATCGGTCCATTATTTCACCTGCTACTAAATGCTTTGTTGGGTGATTAATGGCCTTGAAATTGGGCAAGAATAGGGTGATGGGCAGACAATACTGCGGTTTTTCAGCTATCGTTTGGAAATTGGAAACGTATTTTCGCGACTATTTTAACTAGATTTCAGCCGCCAAACGGGTGCCTTGATCAATCGCGCGCTTGGCGTCCAGCTCGCCTGCGACATCGGCACCGCCAATGATATGCGGGGTTATACCCGATTTTATCAGCGCATCGGCCAAGCCGCGTGACGGTACTTGGCCCGCACATAAAACAACGGTATCAACGGCAATAATCTGCGGATTTTCACGCGCCTCGCCAAAGGAAATATGTAGACCTTGCGGATCAATCCGCTCGTAATTCACCCCGGTCAGGATTTTCACCTGCTTCATTTTCAGCTCGGCGCGGTGGATCCAGCCGGTGGTTTTCCCCAACCGCTTCCCAGCCTTTTCAGCCTTGCGTTGCAACAAAACCACCTCGCGCACAGGCGCTGCGGGCTGCGCACCGTTCAGGGCCAAACCACCGCGCTGATCTTGCGGATCACCAACACCCCAATTGCGTTTCCATGCTTTTAAATCGTTGCTTAAACTTTCAGGCCCATGCGCCAAATATTCGGCCACATCAAAGCCAATTCCACCCGCCCCGACAACCGCCACACGTTTGCCCACGGCGGATTTATGGCGCAGCACATCAATATAACTCAGAACGTTAGCGCCGTCTTGGCCTTCAATTTCAGGGTCGCGCGGCAAAACGCCGGTGGCAATAATCACCTCGTCAAAACCGCGCAGCATCTCGACATCCGCCTTCTGACCCAACCGCAGATCAATATCCGAACGATCTACCATCACATTATACCAGTCAACCAGCCCGTAAAATTCTTCTTTTCCCGGCACCTGTTTGGCCATATTCAACTGGCCGCCCAACTGATCGGCCATATCAAACAAAGTCACCCGATGCCCCCGTTTGGAGGCCGCCAAAGATGCCGCCAAACCGGCAGGCCCTGCCCCGACAACCGCAATCGTTTTGGGATTGCCGGTTTTTTCCAGCAACAATTCGGTTTCATAACAGGCCTGCGGGTTCACCAGACAGGTTGAAATCTTGCCCGAAAATGTGTGGTCCAGACAGGCCTGATTACAGGCAATGCAGGGCGCGATTTCGCGGGCCTTGCCACTGGCGGCCTTGGCGACAAAATGTGCGTCCGCCAAAAACGGGCGCGCCATCGAAACCATATCGGCGCAACCATCGGCCAGCACATCCTCGGCCACTTGGGGGGTGTTGATCCGGTTCGAGGTGATCACCGGAATGCCCACCTGTCCCATCAATTTTTTGGTCACCCAGCTAAAGGCGCGGCGCGGAACCGAGGTGGCAATGGTGGGAATGCGCGCCTCGTGCCAGCCAATGCCGGTGTTGATAATCGTGGCACCGGCGGCTTCAACTTTTTGAGCCAGCTCGACAACCTCGTCCCAGCTGGAACCTTGCGGGATCAGATCAATCATCGACAAGCGGAAAATCAGGATAAAATCATCGCCCACGGCGGCGCGCACACGTTTGAGCACCTCCAGCGGCAGACGCATCCGGTTTTCATATGATCCGCCCCAACGATCCGTGCGTTTGTTGGTGTGGGTGACCAAAAACTGGTTCAGAAAATAACCCTCGGATCCCATCACCTCGACCCCGTCATAACCGGCAAGCCGCGCATTGGCGGCCGCGGTGGCGATATCGGAAATCTGTTTTTCGATGCCTTGCTCGTCCAGCTCTTTTGGCACAAACGGTGAAATCGGCGATTTTATAGCGCTGGGGGCAACACATTCCGGGCTATAGGCATAGCGGCCGGCGTGCAGAATTTGCATCACGATTTTGCCGCCGTTTTCATGCACACGGCCGGTGATAATGCGATGGTTGGCGATGTCATCGTCGCTAAACAAACCGGCCGCACCGGGGAAAACACCGCCTTCGCGATTGGGCGCCATGCCGCCTGTGACAATCAGGCCAACATCGCCGCGCGCCCGTTCGGCGTAAAATTCGGCCACCCGGTTCCAGTCGCGAGTTTCTTCCAGCCCGGTGTGCATCGAGCCCATCAGAACCCGATTTTTCAAGGTGGTAAAGCCGAGGTCAAGCGGCGCGAGAAGATGCGGAAATTCGGTCATAAGCTGCCTATCTGGTTGCAAAACCCACGCTGCCCCAGAATGCGCGATTTGTCACCTGATACGCGGCGTCACAAACGGCTGGCCGGTTCAGGTTGTTTCAACGCAATGACGGCGAAACGCTTTTTTCAACATATCCAGCTCGCCGCGCAGCAATTCCAGCTCGCAGCGAATGTCATCGTTTAATGGCGCGCCCGCCAAAATGCTGAAACTGCCCAGTTTATTTCCGTTGCGCCGATCGCTGATCAAAAAACTATGCACGCCATCCGACAGCGCGGCGGCAGGCACCGGCACACGCACCAACCACCAGCCGTTATCGTGATCGCGCGTCACGCAAACACCCTCCAGCGGCGTGTTCAAATGACTAACTTCGATGTCGGGCTGGAAATCATCCGCCGCACTGGCCACGGTTAAAACACCCTCCCAGACGCCCTCGAGCAAACGTGTTGTGGTCAATTTCAGATCGCTCATGGCCTTATCCTTTTTCATAGCCCGCAAACATCACAGCGCGGCCCGGGGGCGGCGACTAAAGGTGATGTCGCGCATGATTATCTGGTTCATCTGCGGGCCTTCAAATATCAGATCAATCCAGATCCGTTCGGCCCTCTTTTCGTTCAGGTTGGTGTAGGAAAGATCAAATTCCACCATAACCTCGCTTTCATGCAGCGGCAATTCGCGCACCAATTGTTCGGTATTCGGGCCGTGTTTGATGTTCAGGCGGGCAAAAATCTCGAGCGGTTTTTCCATTTCAATGATTGTATCCATGCGCAGTAAATGGTTTTTTTTGATGCCCTTGACCGATGCAGATGGCAAATCGATCGCCAGCGAAAGATAACTGCCATCAAACCGGAAAACATCCAGTTGCAACCCGAACGGTGCCAAATCCTGTTTGCGCCGGTTGCGCAGCTGGCGCAGGGTTAATTCGCTGATTTTGCAATCGTGAAAAACCGTGACCTGCGCGCCCATCTTGGTGGTGCTGGCAACCGAGGACATGCCGACCGGCACAACCGGACCACGCCAGACTTCAGGCCGCCATACCCAATCCGAACCCCGTGGCGACTGAATCGCATCGGCGCCGACAATCGGCAACATCAAACGACTGTCTGCAATATGAATCAGATCATCCAGCGGCCGTTTCAAATTGTGCGCACGCCCCTGAATTTTGCGCAAAATATCCAGATCAACATTTTTTGCCGCCCCGGCATATCGCCGCCAACGCTGCACCGCGCGCCGCTGGACAATTTGATCGATCAATCCGGTGATCATTTTAGCCATACCCGTATTCTGCCTGCATTAATGTTTCGTAAATCTGTATAATATCATACCGGATCTTTTTTAAACAATCGTTCAAGAAAATCCGCCGGCCGCGTTTTTTTGGCAAAAACTGTGTTTTCTGTGTTTTCTGCGATGATGCGATTGGTGAAATCTGTCAGTGTTTTAAAGCTTGCCTCGGACGAAATCGGCTGCTCTGCCAAACCCGTAACCGATGTCGAAACAATCCGCCCGTTGACATTAAACAAGGCCCGCCAATATTCAGCCCCCGCACCGGTCTGCGCATCTGTGCCGTTGTCGCGGGCATGCAGATAAAAAACATCGCCCTCATTTCGGGTTTCCAGCACCGTCACGGTTTGGGCGCGGCCATCACGGCTTAACGCGGCACGCCCTTGGGATGATTTGAAAAACCTCTCTAGATTTTTCACCGAGCTGCCAATCGACGCCGATTTCGTTTTGCCCGAAACCGTGGCCACCAGAATGGCAGGCACCGGCGGTTTTGGCTTTAGCACCGAATTGGAAATCGCCCGACAACTGCCCAGCAAAACAAACGCGGATTTTGGCGTGTCTTTGGTTTGGCTCGGATCAACGCAAAACCCCTTGGGGCCTGCGATCACCACCTCTTTGTTCGAGACCCGCACCTGTTTTGGCGCCGGCTTGGGCGCGCTGAATTTCGCCAAACCCAAGCCAATCGCGTCGCCGTTTTTTACACATCCGCCCAATACCATCAGGGCAACCGATACTGTTATCAAATACAATTTCACTATTACAAATCCATATAAATATGCCGCTCTTTTTTCGCACCGGGATGAGTGACCGCGCCCAAATACGCAGGCCCCGCCAACTGGCCGAATTTCCAAACCGCACCCGAGCCATAAATCGTTTCGCGCGGGCCTGTCCAGTTTTCTTTGCGTTTGGCCATTTCGTCGTCACTGACATTAACCGAAATCTCGCCCTTGATCGCATCCAGCGTGATGATGTCGCCATTTTCAATCATTGCAATCGGCCCGCCATGCGCGGCCTCGGGACCAACGTGACCCACACAGAATCCGCGGGTCGCGCCGGAAAAACGCCCATCCGTAATCAGCGCCACCTTTTTGCCCATGCCCTGACCCGAAAGCGCCGCCGTCGTTGCCAACATTTCGCGCATTCCGGGGCCGCCGGCGGGGCCTTCGTTGCGAATAACCAGCACCTCGCCCTCTTTATATTCGCGCGCCTGCACAGCGGCAAAGGCATCTTCTTCGCATTCAAAAACCCGGGCAGGGCCAACGAAAACCAGATATTCCTCGGCCATTCCGGCAATTTTCACGATCGATCCTTGCGGTGCAATATTGCCAACCAGCCCGACCACACCACCGGCTTTCGATATCGGCGTATCGACCGGATAAATCACCTTGCCGTCGATTTCGCGCACAACTTTGTCGATATCTTCGCCAATGCTGTTGCCCGTCACCGTCATGCAATCGCGCGTAATCAGGCCCGCGCGGTCCAGCTCGCGCATCACCAAAGGCACGCCGCCGGCTTCGTATAAATCCTTGGCCACATATTGACCGCCCGGCTTTAGATCAACAAAATAAGGCGTTTCGCGGAAAATGTCGCAAATATCCTGTAGGTTGAAATCAATTCCGGCCTCGTGTGCCATCGCTGGCAAATGCAGGGCCGCGTTGGTTGAGCCACCGGTGCAAGCCACAATCCGCGCCGCATTAATCAGGGCCTCGCGGGTGACAATATCGCGGGCGCGGATGTTTTTATCCAGCAGGCTCATCACCGCCTTGCCAGAGGCAACACTATATTCATCACGGCTAAGGTAAGGTGCGGGCGCGCCCGAACTGTTGGGCAGGGCCAGACCGATTGCCTCGGAAACGCAAGCCATGGTGTTGGCGGTAAACTGACCACCACAGGCACCCGCCGACGGGCAGGCCACCATCTCGAGCTGCTCCAGATCTGCGTCTGAAAAATTGCCGGCCTGATGCTTGCCGACGGCCTCGAACACATCCTGAACCGTAATGTCCTGGCCCTCAAACCTGCCGGGCAGGATCGATCCGCCATACACAAAAACCGAAGGCACATTCAAGCGGATCATCGCCATCATCATGCCCGGCAAGGATTTATCGCAACCGGCAAAACCCACCAAAGCATCATAGCAATGGCCGCGCATCGTCAGCTCGACACTGTCGGCAATCGCATCGCGGCTGGCCAAGGATGATCGCATGCCCTCGTGGCCCATCGCAATGCCGTCGGTCACGGTAATGGTGGTGAATTCGCGCGGGGTTCCGTGGGCTTCTTTCACGCCAATCTTGGCCGATTGGGCCTGACGGTTTAGCGCGATGTTGCAAGGCGCGGCCTCGTTCCAGCAAGTGGCAACGCCAACCAATGGTTGATGCACCTCCTCGGGAGTTAGGCCCATGGCGTATAAATATGACCGGTGCGGCGCGCGCTCGGGGCCTTCGGTCACATGACGGCTAGGCAGTCTGGATTTGTCAAATTTAGGCTTTATCACAATGGCCTCCCATTCCTTGCTTACATCAGATTTTGACATAAGTGAGCGCCGCCGGTTTCACAAGTATGATTGCGAAATATAAGGCTGTTTTCGGTATGATTCCTTATGATTTGTGGCTTTTTACGCAAGATTATGAAATATCTGGATATTGGCGGTATTATTAGCCGGTTTTAGCGTCAAGCCATGCCGCCAAAACCATTTCTTGGCAGGGCAATCGATTAAATAAATAGCTGACATTGTTGAAGATTTCTGAATCAGAATAGTGAATGACATCTATTTCGGAGATTTTCCATGCCCAATGCCACTATTTCAGA
>CAYSBD010000102.1:0-8246 GCA_964429175.1 uncultured Marinosulfonomonas sp. | reverse complement strand
CTTGTAAACCGCCACGATCTGCATATCTGCCAACAAAGCCGCCCCAGCCGCTTGCCAAGCAATTTGACCACATATAGGGTGCGCCAAAAGTCAAACGGGCTGCATCTGCCCATCATAACGAAAAAGAGGACAATGAATATGTTTGTAACCCCTGCTTATGCTCAGGCCGCTGGTGGTGGCGCCGGTGGAATGCTTGGATCTTTTCTACCGCTGATCCTGATTTTTGCCATCATGTATTTTCTGCTGATCCGTCCGCAGCAAAAAAAGGCCAAAATGCACCGGGCTATGGTTGACGGGCTGCGTCGGGGCGATCAGGTGGTTACCCAAGGCGGCGTGATGGGCAAAGTCACCAAAGTCAAAGAAGGCGGCCAGATCGAGGTTGAAATCGCAACCGGCGTCAAGGTTATCGTGATTCAGTCAACGGTTGCGCAGGTAATAAATAAAACCGAACCGGCAAACGACAGCTGATCTGATTCGTAACCTTTTCTAACGACAGGCTAAAATATGCTGCAAATTGATCTTTGGAAACGCATCCTGATTATCGGGGCTTGCGTATTTGGGCTGATGATGGCGTTGCCCAACGGCTTTTACACGCGTGTCGAGCTGCATAATGACGCCCTGACCGAGATCGAGCAGCTGGGCAGCACGCCCGCGCGTGTCGAGGCCGTGGCCGGGTGGCCAAACTGGATGCCTGCACGTCTGGTTAATCTGGGCCTTGATCTGCGTGGCGGGGCGCATTTGCTGGCTGAAATTCAGGTCGCGGATGTTTACGAGGCCCGAGTCAAAGGCATGTGGCCCGAGGTGCGTGATGTGTTGCGACCCGAGCGTGATACGGTTGGAACGGTGCGCCGTTTGCCATCGCCCGTCGATGAATTGCGCCTGCGCATTGCCAACCCCGAAGGCATGGGGCGCGCGCTGGAACTGGTGCGCGGTTTGGCCCGTCCTGTAACGACGCTGGCCGGTGTTGGATCGGACGATATCGAATTTAGCGCCGAGGGTGATGTGATCACCATGATCCTGTCGGATGCCGAAAAACAGGCCAGCGACGAGCTGACGCTTGCGCGTTCATTGGAAATTATCCGCCGCCGGGTCGACGAGGTTGGCACGCGAGAGCCGACAATCCAGCGTCAGGGAACCAACCGGATACTGATTCAGGTTCCGGGCCTTGGCTCGGCGCAGGAATTGAAAGAATTGCTGGGATCAACCGCCAAACTGGAATTCAAACCGGTGGTTGGACGCACTGGCGATCCGAATGCAAGCCCGGGTGCGCGCAATAAAATTCTGCCCGATGTCGAGATGGAAGGCGTTTATTATATCGTCGAAGAATTACCTGTGGTCACGGGCGAAGATCTGGTGGATGCCCAGCCCGCGTTTGACCAAAATGGCCAACCGGCAGTGAGTTTCCGGTTTAATCCATCCGGCGGGCGAAAATTTGGCGATTATACGGCTAAAAACATCGGCTCGCCTTTTGCGATTGTGCTGGATGGCAAGGTAATTTCCGCACCGGTAATCCAGAGCCATATTGCGGGCGGTTCCGGCATTATCACCGGCAATTTCACGGTAGCGGAATCAACCAATCTTGCGGTGCTGCTGCGCGCCGGTGCCTTGCCTGCCAGAATGGAATTTCTGGAAGAGCGCACGATTGGTCCCGAACTGGGTCAGGACAGCATCGATGCGGGTAAAGTCGCGGCGCTGGTAGCCGGTATCGGGGTGCTGGTTTTTATGGCGCTGTCTTACGGGCTGTTTGGTGTGTTTGCCAATATTGCGCTGATTATTAATGTCGGGCTGATCTTTGGTTTGCTCAGCATGGTCGGGGCCACATTGACCCTGCCGGGGATTGCCGGAATTGTTTTGACTGTGGGCATGGCGGTGGATGCGAATGTGCTGGTTTTCGAGCGAATACGCGAGGAAATAAATGCGGGCAGGGGGCCGGTGCGGGCGATCGAGCTGGGCTATGAAAAGGCGTTATCGGCCATTCTGGATGCCAATATCACCACGTTTATCACGGCCGTTATTTTGTTTATAATGGGGGCTGGTCCGGTGCGCGGTTTCGCGATTACGCTGGGTCTTGGAATTATGACGTCGGTGTTTACGGCGATTTTTGTCACCCGTCTAATGGTTGTATTCTGGTTTGAACGCCGCCGTCCAAAAGTAATCGAGGTATAGGAAAATGAGATTAAGACTTGTACCAAAAGATACCAAATGGGATTTTTTCAAAACCACAAAGCTGACCTTCGGTTTGTCGGTGCTGGCGATGATCACTTCGATTTTTCTGTTTTTCAGCATGGGGTTGAACTACGGAATTGATTTCAAGGGCGGCACCACGATCCGCACGGATTCGGCTGTGACGGTGAATGTTTCGGCCTACCGCGATGCAATTTCGCCGTTGGGGTTGGGCGATATTTCCATCACCGAGGTGTTCGATCCGCTGGTTCCTGACTTGCACGTCACCCAGATCCGCATCGAGGCACAAGAGGGCGATGAGGCAATCACATCGGCAACCGTGGCCAAGGTAAAGGCCGCGCTACAGGCTTACGAGCCGTCGATTACGTTTGCGGCTGTGGAATCGGTTGGGCCCAAGGTTTCGGGCGAATTGGTGCAGACGGCGGTTTTGGCGGTGATTGCGGCGATGGCGGCGGTGCTGTTTTACATCTGGCTGCGGTTTGAGTGGCAATTTTCGGTCGGGGCGGTGGCCGCACTTGTGCATGATGTGATCCTGACGATCGGTATTTTCAGCCTTGTGCAGATCAAGTTCGATCTGGCGATTATTGCGGCGTTGCTGACGATTGTCGGTTATTCGCTGAACGATACGGTGGTGGTATTTGACCGGGTGCGCGAAAATTTACGCAAATTTAAACAGACGCCGCTAAAGGATGTTCTGAACCGCTCGATCAACGAAACCCTGAGCCGCACGGTAATGACCTCGGTGACCACGCTGATTGCGCTGGTGTCGCTGTTTGTGCTGGGCGGTGATGTGATCCGCGGCTTTGTGTTTGCGATGATCTGGGGCGTGATTGTAGGGACTTACAGTTCGGTATTTGTGGCCTCGGCTATTTTGCTGCATCTGAAGGTCAAGCGCGACTGGTCCAAGAAAGATCCCGGCGCCGGTGGTCAATACGCCAATATCGACGCCTGAACCGGTGCAGTTCGAGGCCGCCAATTTTGCCCAGAGCCAGCCGATAGATGGCTATGGGCCGGGTTTTTTCCGTATCGGCGGTGCGGTTTATGATGGTGCGGTTTTGGTGTTGGCAAACAGCATAATCAGTTGGGGCGGCTATGACGATCGCGCCCCGTTGCTTGCATTGGCGGGCAATATCGATGTGCTGTTTTTTGGCACCGGTGTTGAAGCGGCCTATATTGCGAAAGATTTGCGTGTTGATTTGGAAACGTTGCGGATCGGGGTTGAACCGGTGGCAACGCCTGTGGCCTGTCGCACATATAATGTCTTGTTGGCCGAGGGGCGTAGGGTCGGGGCGGCTTTATTGCCCGTTTAGTGCGTTGTTGCCAAGATTTTATGCGCTGGCGCGCGGCCAGGTATTTAAGGCAAGAAGAAGGGGGCGATTTTACCGCTTTTCGCGCGTGGTTTATTGGGATATGCGGGTGCTATGGGATTGATGAATGTCAGTGATCTGGCCTGCACCCGCGGTGGTGTGGTGGTTTTGGAGGGGGTGAATTTCACCCTGTCGGCTGGGCAAGTGTTGCTGTTGCGTGGGCCAAACGGTATTGGCAAAACCACGCTGTTGCGCTGTCTGGCCGGGTTGCAGCCTGTCTTGGAGGGCGAGGTGATCGCCGATCCTGAGGCGTTAACTTATGGGGCGCATGCCGATGGTTTGAAATCGACCTTGACGGTGGCAGAAAACCTGAAATTCTGGGCGCAAGTTTACGGGATCAAGGATATTAACCCCGCGCTGGATGCCTTTAATTTGCAGGATTTAAAAGAGCGCGCCGCGCATAATTTATCGGCCGGTCAAAAACGCCGTCTGGGTTTGGCACGGCTTTTGGTGACGGGGCGCAAAATATGGGCGCTGGATGAGCCTACGGTTTCGCTGGATGTGGCCAGTGTTGCGTTGTTTGCCGATGCTGTGCGCGCCCATTGCCAATCGGGTGGTGCGGCGCTGATTGCCACGCATATTGATTTGGGCATTGCCGCCGATGTGCTGGATTTAACAAAAAACAAGGCAAAACCGCGCGATTTGGCCGGGTTTGACCAGGCTTTTGAATGATCGCCATATTGATCCGTGATCTGCGATTGGCAATGCGTTCGGGCGGAGGATTTGGCCTTGGGTTGGCGTTTTTTCTGATCGTGGTCGTGCTGGTGCCGTTCGGCGTTGGCCCGCAAAGCGCGGTTTTGTCGCAAATCGCATCCGGTATTTTGTGGGTCGGGGCTTTGTTGGCTTGCTTGTTGTCACTGGACCGGATTTTTGCGCTGGATTTTGAGGACGGATCGCTTGATTTGCTGGCCACCGCGCCGGTGCCGCTGGAGGGGGTGGTGGCGATGAAGGCCTTGGCACATTGGCTGACCACCGGATTGCCGTTAACCATCGCCGCACCATTTTTGGCGATATTGTTGCACATGCCGGCCAGCGGGTTTAGCTGGCTGGTGATCACGCTTGGCATCGGCACGCCGGCGCTGTCATTTATCGGCACGTTTGGCGCGGCGTTAACGGTGGGCTTGAAACGTGGCGGGCTGTTGCTTTCGCTGCTGGTTTTGCCGCTTTATATGCCAACGCTGATTTTCGGAGCCGAGGCGCTGCACCGTGGCATTGCCGGTCTGGACACCACAACACCGCTGCTGATGTTGGCCGGAATCACGGCCGGGGTGATTGCGCTGTTGCCCTTTGTCGCGGCGGCTGCAATTCGGATAAATTTACGCTGATGCACGCTTGAAATCGACCGCGGTTGGCATCATAAGGTTAGACGATACGGTTAGGATTTACGAATGTCTCTTTGGGAATACGCCAATCCAAGAAAATTCATGCAAACTTCGGGGGTGGTATTGCCGTGGTTTGTGGCGCTTACGGCTATATTTTTAAGCGTTGGCCTGATTTGGGGGTTTTATTTCACACCCGAAGCCATAAATTTTGGATCCTCGGTTAAAATTATCTATGTGCATGTGCCCGCAGCGTTTCTGGCAATCAATGTCTGGGTGATGATGTTGGTCACTTCGCTGGTCTGGTTAATTCGCCGCCACCACGTTTCGGCGCTTGCCGCCCGTGCCGCGGCCCCGATCGGCATGACCATGACGTTGATTGCGCTGGTTACCGGCGCGATTTGGGGGCAACCGATGTGGGGCACTTATTGGGCGTGGGATCCGCGCCTGACCGCCTTTTTGATCCTGTTTTTGTTTTATCTGGGTTATATGGCGCTGTGGGAAGCGATTGACGATCCTGAAACAGCGGCCGATTTGACGGCGGTTTTATGTATGGTTGGCTCGGTTTTTGCGCTGCTTAGCCGTTATGCGGTGAATTTCTGGAATCAGGGGCTGCATCAGGGCGCGTCGCTGTCGCTGGACAAGGAAGAAAACGTGGCCGATGTTTATTACTGGCCATTATTGGTCTGCATGGCGGGGTTTGTTTTATTGTTTATCACGCTGGTTTTACTGCGCACCCGCACCGAAATCAGGGCGCGTCGGCTAAAGGCGCTGATCGCACGGGAGCGAAATGAATGATACCTTATCTGGGGAAATATCATAACGAGGTGCTGGCCTCTTTTGCGGCGACTTTTGTTTTATTGATGATTTTGGTGGGCTTTAGCGTGATGCGTTCGCGCCGGGTTGCGCGCGATCTGGCCGAGGTCGAGGCGCGGCGAAAGAAAACCAATGTCTGAGCCGCATAAATTCAATCTGATGGCATTTTTGCCAATCGGGGTATTTGCCGTAATTCTGTTGGCTTTTTTCCTGCCCGGTTTGTTGCGCGAAGACCCTAACGCCATTCCTTCAACCCGTATTGGCAGCCCGGCACCAGCTTTGGTTAGCAGCCCAGAGCAGGGTGGCAAGCCAGGTTTTAGTGATGAAACCCTACGCGCTCCGGGTGTGAAGCTGGTTAATTTCTGGGCCTCGTGGTGCCCGCCTTGTCGGGCTGAGCATCCTTATCTGATGCAAATGGCCGCAAATGGTTTACCGATTTACGGGATCAATTATAAAGACACGCCCAAAAACGCGGCTCTTTTTCTTGGTGCGTTGGGAAATCCGTTTACTGCAGAGTTGATCGACCCAAAAGGGCGCAACGGCATTGAATGGGGGGTGGTGGCCATGCCCGAAAGTTATTTGATTGATAGTAACGGAGTGATTGTGCTGCATTTTCGCGGTCCGATTAATCAACGAATTATCGACACCCTGATCAGGCCGGCGATAGAGGCGGCCAACTAAAGGCCAAGCGGTATTTGTGTCTTGGCAAACCCACCATTTTTTAGGGGTCTAAACGCTGGGAAAAAACAGAATTGCCAGAAAAACCAGCACAGCAGCCTCGACCAAAGGGGCGGGGATTGTATGGCCTTTGTAGCGATTTTTGGGCACAGAGAAGTCAATCATGCCATAATTGGTAGTGGATAATGGTTAATAAAAAAAGCAGAGAGGTAAATAAAAACCGCTTATTTTAGGAAACAAACTGTTTCGTATCCGTTCTTGGGCCGTTTGAATAGTTAATCTGTGATTTGATGCAATAAGCGGTTTCATCTGCTGCCAAAGGCTTGTAGAAGGCGCGGAACCTTCAGGGGAATCTCTGAAATATGTGCGGGTGTGGCGGAATTGGTAGACGCACCAGATTTAGGTTCTGGCGCCGCGAGGCGTGGGGGTTCAAGTCCCTTCACCCGCACCATTATATGTCTTACGGCGCAAAGCGGCCCTGATGCGACATGCTTTAAAGCATCAGCCAATCAGAATATATTCCACCAGATCGCCTTTTTGAGCTGGCGCTGCGTTGATCGGCCGGACCAGCAAGGCATTTGCATCGGCCAGAACGGTCAGTAAGGCGCTGTCCTGACGATCAAACGGGGTGATTTTTCCAGCCTCGAACCGCGCCCGCATGTAATGCTCGCGTCCGCCGTTCGCGCGCATGTCTTCAGATAAAACCGCGCTCTGTCGGGGGCGCTCGCCGGCTGCAAACCCCAGCATAACCTGCAAGGCGGGCAGCAGAAATATATGCCCGCAAACCATTGAAGAAACGGGGTTTCCCGGCAAGCCAATCATCGGCACCCCGTTTATTTTACCCGCCATCAACGGTTTTCCGGGTCGCATCAACACCTTGTAAAATGCCCGCTCCAGCCCCAGATCTGTCGCGACTTTGGCCACCAGATCATGATCGCCAACCGAGGCCCCGCCGATCGTCACAATCAGATCAACCCCCTCGCACAGCGCGAATGCCGCCTCTAATGATGCCTGATTATCGCGTGCAATCGGCAGCATTCTGGCCTCACCGCCATGTTGCTCGATCAAGGCTTTCAGCCCGAAGTTATTCGAGGCAATAATCTGGTCCGGTCCCGGGTTTTCACCAGGCATCACCAGCTCGTCTCCGGTGGCCATCAAAGCCACGACAGGGCGGCGGGTAACGGTGACTTCGGCGATGTTCATCGAGGCTAAAAGCGCGATATCAGAGGGGGTTAGGCGTCGTGGTGCATCCAGTTTGTCACCGGATTTAAAGTCGCCACCAGCGGGCCGGATGTAAATATTCTGGTCCAGATCACGCCCCAAAGTGATCAGATCACCGGTGCGGCTGACATCCTCTTGAATAACCACGCGGCTGGCCCCTTCGGGCACCGGCGCACCGGTGAAAATCCGCACGGCTTGGCCGGCTTTTAGGGTGCCATCAAACCCATGACCGGCCGCGGATTCGCCGATGACCTTGAACATCACATCGTCCTCAACCTCGACGCCCATCACGGCATAACCATCCATCGCCGAGGAGGCAAAAGGCGGCTGATCACGCGTTGCTACGGCCGCTTTGGCCAAAGTGCGACCGGCGGCATTGGCCAGTGGCACGGTTTCGGTTTGTAGAGGGCTGGCTAGGGACAATACTTTTTGCAGCGCTTCTTTGACGGTGATCATGTTGCGTTATCCAGTTCGGCCAATTGGGCGGCTTCCCATTCGGCATAGGTTGTGTTGGTGCCTTTGAGTTTCCATTCGCGGGGGCCACTTGTGGAACGACCGTTTACAATAGCTCCTGCCGCACTTGGACTAGAGAAAGCATAGTCTTTGGTGAAAATTGCATGATCGCCTTTGGTCTCAATTACCCCGGCGGCCCGGAGTTTAT
>CAYSBD010000101.1:4936-8318 GCA_964429175.1 uncultured Marinosulfonomonas sp. | reverse complement strand
GGCTTTTCATCAATCGCCCAGAACCCCGTCAGCATGTCAATTTTATCGGCCAGCGCCACGGCCACCGAAACGGGTTCGGTCGGCACATCATCTGACGGGCCAAGCGGCGAGTAGTGCAGCTCGCAAGCATTGGCCACCTCTTGCGGCAGATCCGCAGCTTGCGCATAATAACGCCCCATCAGCCCTTGCAATTCCGGGAATTCATAAACCATTTCGCTGGACAAATCCGCCTTGGCAATCTTGGCCGCTTGTTCGGCCAAATCGGCATCCGCACCGAACTTTGGCGCGATTTCACGGGCCAGCGCCGCGATGCGTTCGACCCGTTCGGCCTGAGTGCCCAGTTTGTTGTGGAAGGTCACGTTTTCCAGTTTCGCCGCCATGTCAGACAGCGGCACCCGCAGATCATTTTCCCAGAAGAATTTAGCATCCGACAGCCGCGCAAACAGCACTTTCTGGTTGCCCGCCAGAATGGTTTTACCGCCGTCGGAGGTTTCACGATTGGCCACGGTGATGAATTTTTCAATCCGGCCGGTTTTCGGATTTTTCAGGCTGAAAAACTTCTGGTGCTCGCGCATCGAGGCTTGCAAAACCTCGGGCGGCAATTCAAAGAAATCCTCGGCAATGTCGCCCATCAGCACCACGGGCCATTCAACCAATCCCGCGACCTCGGCCAGCAAAGCGCGGTCCTCGACCAATTCCAGGCCCTGCGAAAATGCCAGATTTCCGGCATCATTGTGGATTTGATCAGCGCGAATTGTGGCGTCCAGCATCACGTTGGCTTTGGTCAATTTGGCGGCGTAATCGTCAAATGATGTCACCGAAAAACGTTTCGGCCCCATAAAACGGTGCCCTTGCGTGCTGTCGCCCGATTTGATCCCGTCAATATCAAGCGCCACCACGGTCGCGCCGGTTTCATCGCTCAAAACGCACAGGATCGAATGCAGCGGACGCACCCAACGCAAACTGCCCGTGCCCCAGCGCATCGATTTTGGCCACGGGAAATTGCGGATGGTTTTTTGCAGAACTTCGGCCACGATTTCAGCCGCCGCACGGCCCGGTTTTTCAATCGAGGCAAAATAAACCTGCCCCTTTTTTTCATCACGAATTTCCAGATCATCACGCGTCAGCCCTGCGCCACGCAAAAAGCCCTCGATCGCCTGATCCGGCGCACCGACACGCGGCCCCTTTCGCTCGATCCGCAGGCTGGGGGATTTGGCCAACAGCCCGTCAACCGACAGCGCCAAACGACGCGGTGTGCAAAATGCGCCCGCCGAATCATAGGTCAGCCCCGCGTCCACCAACCCGTCCGTCACAAGCCGTTTCAGATCGGCCGCCGCGCGGGTTTGCATACGGGCCGGAATTTCTTCGCTAAAAAGTTCGATCAACAGCTCGGGCATATTTTACTCGTTTATATTGTTGGGTTGGTTCCAGATAAAAGCGCGCCCGTCACCGTAAATCACCACAACACGGTCCAGCCCCGTAGCAACATCGGCGCGGGCCAGAAAGGCCAAGGCGATGTCGGCGTTCATATCGGCGCGGATCGTATCGGGGTTAAAACAGTTCAGGCTATTGTCAGGCGTAACGGGGTCGGCGGCGTCGTATAATTGGTAGGTTTCGGTTAGCATCGGCAGCGACATTTCGGTGTAAAAACAGCCATGCGCGTTGGTCGGATTCGGCGCGCTGATTTGCAGATTATTCGCGAGAATTGCCTCGGGTTTGCCTGTGAAAAGCGAAGTTAGCTCAACCGTGATCAACGGGGCAGGCATCCGTTCCGGCCCGGACGAGGCCGAAAAAAACGCAAATACTCCTAAAAAACCCACCGCGAAAATCACAACAAATAACCTTTTCCTGTTAGCTCTGCGCCGGTTGCCAACCGCCAACCGGTGTTTGAACAAAAGCATCGGCGCATTGTTTGGTTAGGCTGCGCACCCGCCCGATATAGGCTTGGCGTTCGGTCACCGAAATCACCCCGCGCGCGTCCAGCAAATTAAACAGATGGCTAGCCTTGATGGCCTGATCATAGGCCGGATGCACCATGATAATGCGCTTGCCGGTTTTGGGGTCTTCGTGGGGGTGGCCCAAAATATCGGCGCAGGCGGCCTCGGCTTCCTCGAACTGTTTTAGCAAAACATCGGTGTTGGCCACATCAAAATTATAGCGCGAATATTCCTGCTCGGTCTGTTGGAACACATCGCCATAGGTTAACGGAATCGGCGCATCCGGCGCGTTGTAAGGCATGTCCATAACGTGATCGACGCCTAAAACATACATCGCCAGCCGCTCCAGCCCATAAGTCAGCTCGCCTGAAACCGGGTGGCAATCCATGCCGGCGACCTGCTGAAAATAGGTGAATTGCGACACTTCCATGCCGTCGCACCAAACCTCCCAGCCCAGCCCCCAAGCGCCAAGCGTCGGCGATTCCCAGTCATCTTCGACAAAGCGGATATCGTGCAAATCCATATCAATGCCAATCGCGACCAGACTGCCCAGATACAAATCCTGCAAATCGGGCGGCGAAGGTTTTATGATGACCTGATACTGGTAATAATGCTGCAAACGGTTCGGGTTTTCACCGTAGCGCCCGTCGGTGGGGCGGCGCGAGGGCTGAACGTAAGCGGCCGTCCACGGTTTATTGCCCAAACTGCGCAAAGTGGTGGCCGGATGAAACGTGCCGGCGCCGACCTCCATGTCGTAGGGTTGCAACATAGCGCAGCCCTGATCGGCCCAATAGGCTTGCAGACGCAGGATGATTTCCTGAAAGCAACGGGGGGTGGTGCTGGTGTTCATGGCGGCCTTTTCACAGAAATTGGGTTAGGTTCAAATAGGCAATCCGGCGCGAAGGGTCAATTGGCGAGTTTTATTTAAGCCAAACCATTTTGATCACGCTCTTTTCAGGTGCAAAACCGGAATCTTGGCGCTAATCAGGAGAAAGGGAATCGCACAAGCTGATTTTGCGCGAACGGGAGTGATGATGAAACAGTTTTTCTTTTGGATTATTTTAGCGTTTTCGGCCAGTTTTTCGGCCACGGCAATAGCACAACAAAACACGCAAAGCGCATGGATACAAATCGAGGCACAGCCCTCTTTGCGCGAAGCCCGGCAGCGCACCCGCGCCTATGCCGGTGTTTTTGAAAACGTCAACGGCTTTGCCATTGGCTCGGGCTGGTACGCCGTTATTCTAGGCCCGTTCACCCCTGACGCTGCGGCCGCACAGCGCCGCGAATTGCGCCGCGAAAACCTGATACCACGCGATAGTTTTGTGGTGGACGGCAACGGCTTTGGCCAACAATTCTGGCCTGTCGGGGCCAATACCTTAAATCAGCCGCCTGTGGTTGCGCCTGAAACCACACCCGCCGCCCCTATTGTTGCCCCTGCCCCTGCC
>CAYSBD010000101.1:0-4836 GCA_964429175.1 uncultured Marinosulfonomonas sp. | reverse complement strand
CGTTGTCGCCCCGCCACCGGTCGTTGACGAAACCCCGCGCCAAGCCCGCGAAAGCGAGCGCGAACTAAACCGCGAGCAGCGTAAATTATTGCAAACCGCGCTGCAATGGAAAGGGTTTTACAACGCCGCGATTGATGGCGCTTTTGGCCGAGGCACGCGCCAGTCAATGACCGATTACCAGCAAAGCATGGGCCATGATCCGACCGGCATTTTAACCACCAAACAGCGCGCCGAGCTGCTGCAATCCTATAACGCCATTTTGGCCGGTATCGGGCTTGCCACGGTGCGAAATGAATCCGCGGGAATCGAAATTGACCTGCCAATGGCCATGGTTGAATTTTCAAAATACGAGCCACCCTTTGCGCATTACGACGCCAAAAACAACAGCGGCGTTCAGGTTTTGCTGATTTCCCAAACCGGCGACCGGGCCACGCTTTTCGGCCTTTACGACATCATGCAAACCCTGTCGATTGTGCCGCTTCAAGGCGCGCGCAGCCGCAAAAAAACCAGCTTTGAATTAAGCGGTCAGGACGATGAAATCCACTCATACACCTACGCCGCGCTTAAGGGTGGCATGATCAAGGGCTTCACTCTGATCTGGCCCGTTGGCGATGAAAAACGCCGCGGCCGTGTGATCGAGGCGATGAAGGCCAGCTTTGCGCCCTTTGGCACAACCGCGCTTGATGAAATGCTGGGCAATCTTGACGAAAGCCAGCGCATTGATCTGCTGGCCGGTCTGGAAATCCGCACGCCGGTAATTTCGCGATCCGGTTTTTTTGTGGATGCCGGCGGAAAGGTTTTGACCACTGTCGATGCGGTGCAAAATTGCAAAAAAATCACTTTGGACAACAGCATTGAGGCCAAGATATCCTTCGTTGACGAAGCCCTTGGAATAGCCCTGCTCAAACCGCTGGAAATCCTGTCGCCCACGCGTTACGCGAATTTTCGCAACGAAACTCCGCGGCTGAATTCCGAAATCGCGATTGCCGGATATTCCTTTCAGGGTGCCTTGCATTCGGCCACCATGACGTTCGGACGTCTGGCCGATATTCGGGGTTTGCGCGGCGAACCGCAATTGCGCCGCCTGTCGCTGGTTGCTCAGGATGGCGATGCCGGCGGGCCTGTGTTTGACATGAGCGGGCGCGTGTTGGGCATGTTGCTGCCCAAGCTGCAAAAAGACGGCCAGCGTTTGCCCCGCGAGGTCAGCTTTGCGATCAGCGCCGAGACCATGGGCAAGATTTTGGCCCAAAACGGCGTGAGCATTTCGGCCACACAATCAAGCGGTGCGATGGCGGCCGAAGACCTGACCACCATCGGGGTGGATATGACGGTTCTGGTCAGCTGCTGGGATTAGCCGCTGATGTCAGGCGTTACCCTGATCAACGTCGGCCCGTCCGCCTTTAGCGCATCTTTCAGCGCCTGCTGCAATTGTTCCAGCGACTCCGGCGCGCAAGCATAAGCCCCGTAAGCCCGCGCCAAAGCGCAGAAATCGGGGTTATGGGCCACGACGCAAACCGGCCCAATTTCACTGCGCCCCATGCTGTCCTCGATTTCGCCCAACTTGGAGTTGTCCCACAGGATAATCGGCAAATTCAGGCCCAATTCAACCGCCACGCCCAATTCCTGCACGGTGTATTGAAAACCGTAATCACCGGCGATGGCCACAACGGGCGTGCCGGGGCGGCCGATTTTGCCACCGATTGCAGCCGGCAAACCATAGCCCAACGTGCCAAAACCGTAGGGGTGATGCCACAAACCGGGGCGATCCAACGGGTATAATTCTTTGGCCACATAGGCAAATTGGGTCATGTCGGAAAAGAACATCGTGCCCTTTGGCAGCGCATCCTGGATCGCTTTGAAAAACCGCGCTGATCCGGGCCGCGTTGCATCGGCATCGGCGTAAAATTCGGCTTTTGCTGTGGAAACCTCGGCCGCCGTCCAGTCTGTGGTGACGTTATGGCCTTCGATTAAATCGCACAAATCCTGCATGAACACGGCCGCATCGCCCATGATCGGCAAGGCGCAAGCGTGATCGTCGGCCAATGTGTGGGCATCAATATCAACCCGTATCATCGGCGCATCATAGCCCAGATCGTCGCGCCGCCAATCGGTTTCGGCCAATTCGGTGCCGATGCAAATCAGCAGATCGGCCTTGGCCAATTCAGCCGCGCTGCCAACGCGGGCCGGGCAAGCACCGTAGTTCAGCGGATAATCCGGCGCAATAATGCCACGACCGGCAAAGCTGCACATGGTTGCAGCCCGGCTTAAACGCACCAGTTTTCGCGCCGTTTCAAAGCCGTCAACAGCCCCGCCGCCAAAGACAAACATCGGACGACGCGCCCCCAGCAGCCACTCGGCCGCCGCTGCGATATCTTCGGGGCGCGCGATGGGTTTGGCCGGAACCATTGGCGCAGCGGGCGGGGTGTCGGATGCATCCGCCAGCACATCGATTGGCACCTGAATGTGTTTTGGGCGCGGCCGACAAGCGGAAAATTCAGCGAATGCCTTGTCGATCAAACGATACGCGGCGGGGGCATCGGGGGCGGTGACGGACCAGTCACAAACCGTAGCCGCCGCGCCCTGCTGATCTTTCATTTCGTGCAAACGGCCACGGCCCATCGCGTGGTCTTTTCGTTCCAGACAAGACGAAATCACCAGCATCGAAACGCTGTCGGAATAGGCTTGACCCATCGGTGTCATGATATTGCAAACGCCCGGACCCGAGATCACAAAAGCCACGCCCGGCTTGCCGGTGGCACGCGCATAACCATCGGCCATAAACCCCGCGCCCTGCTCGTGTCGGGCCAGAATATGGGTGATGCCGGCACCTTTGATGCCGCGGTAAAGCTCAAGATTATGCACCCCGGGAATCCCGAAAATCACCGTAACGTCGCGCGCCTTTAGCATTTGCGAAATATTAACGCCCAATGGCTGTTTGCCCATCATTTATCCCTTCCAGAATTTTATTGTCAAAACCACATAAACCACCATTAGCTCCAGCCGTCCAATCAACATTCCCGCCGCCAGCAGCCATTTGGCCGTATCGTTCAAGCTGGCGAAATTACCCGCCGGCCCGATCACATCGCCCAAGCCGGGACCGATATTGGCAATCGCTGTGGCCGCGCCGGAAACCGAGGTGATAAAATCCAGCCCCGTTGCGCTGAGCAAGATCGCCAGCACCGCAATGCTGACAACAAACATCACAAAAAACGACATCACCGAGGAGATCACTTCTTGGCTAACCGATCGGCCCTGGTAGCGGATGCTGAACATGCCGTGGGGCGAATGGATTTTGCGAATTTGGGCCTTGATTGCAGAAAACAGCAGCTGGTAGCGGAAGATTTTCACCGAACAACTGGTCGAGCCCGCGCAGCCCCCCACAAGCCCCATGAAAAAGAACAGCACCACCGCAAATGTGCCCCAAAGCTGGTAATCCACGCTGGTGTATCCGGTGCCGGTGACGATGGAGGTGACGCTGAATAATGACTCGCGAAACAGCGGCTCGATCGCGCCGCCAACGGTGATAAACCGGTAAGCGGTAATCAGAAAAATAGTGGCCACCAGCATCCATAAAAAACTGCGGATCTGGCTGTCGGTAAAGAACGGACGCGATGTGCCGCCAACCATTTGCACATAGCGCACGAACGGCAGGCTGGCCAAAATCATAAACACCGAGGCCACATATTCAGAGCCAGCCGAAAACTCTGAAAATGATCCGTCGCGCGTTGAAAACCCGCCGGTGGCAATGGTGGTAAAGGCATGGTTCAGCGCATCAAACTGGCCCATTCCCATTGCCAGATAGGCAAAGAAACATATGCCCGTCAGCACCAGGTAAATCATCGAAATACTGGTGGCGATTTCGGCCGCGCGGGGCAGGATTTTCCCCATCGTATCAAAGCCTTCCGAGCGGAAGAGCTGCATACCACCAATGCGCAGCTCGGGCAAAAACACCATCGCCACAACGATGATCCCGATACCGCCAAACCACTGCATCATCGAGCGCCACAAAAGCACGCCTTCGGGAAATTGCTCTAGCCCGACAAACACCGTGGATCCGGTGGTGGTCAACGCCGACATGGCCTCGAAAAACGCATCGACCACACGGGCATCCGGCTCGCCCAGAATAAAAGGCAAGGCGCCAAATATCGGCAGGGCCAGCCAAACGCCGGTGGTTAACAAAAATGTCTGCTGGATGCTTAGACCCTTGCGCGAGCGCTTGAAAGTGGTCGCGGCCATTGTCGCGCCGATCACCACCACAATGACACCGCTTTGCAAAAACACCGGCCAGTGCCCGTTGTCATAAGCCAGATCAATCAGCAGTGGAAACAGCATCGTCAATCCGAGAACCGTAACCATCTGGCCGATAACATAAATGACGGGGCGCAGATCAAACATGGGCCAAGGCTTGGCGCGATGCGGCCAAGCTGTCAAGCGGATTTCAAGGTTGACCAGAGGCCGATCACAGATTATCCACACCCTATTGTGGCGATTTGTTAGTCGGATTGCGGGCCACGTTAAATATAACGCTAAAAGGATTGGGACAAACACGCAACTGCCCCGAAACCTTTGATCCGGTTCGGGGTTTTTTTGTGCCTGATTGGCCGATGATAAGGATTTGACAGATGCGCAACGATTGGAACAACCGCACAAAGGCCGTGCATTGCGGCACCAAACGCAGCCAATATGGCGAGGTTTCCGAGGCGATTTTTTTAACGCAGGGTTTTGTTTATGACACTGCCGAGGCCGCCGAAGCGCGTTTTATTGAAACCGGCGATGACGAATTTATTTACGCCCGCTACGGCAACCCGACCGTGCGCATGTTCGAAGAACGCATGA
>CAYSBD010000100.1:6649-8327 GCA_964429175.1 uncultured Marinosulfonomonas sp. | reverse complement strand
CCTAGGGACAAACCTTTTGACCCAAAAAGACAAAACTTATTACCCGCTACAGCGATTTACCCCCTAACAGACCCCTAAAAAAACATTTGCTGCAATTCTTCCGCTTGATTGCTTATGTTTCCTTACCTAAAGTGAGCGAAATCACTCTAGGGCACATGATGATATCACTTTTAATCCTGAACGGGCCGAACCTGAATTTGCTTGGCCTGCGTCAACCCGAGGTTTACGGTAAAACCACCTTGGCCGAGGTTGAGCATATCTGTCTTGACAAGGCAAAAGCCAGCAATTGCAGCGTGCAGTTTTTGCAATCCAACCATGAGGGCGAACTGGTTGACGCCATTCAGGCCGCGCGCGGTGTTCATGATGGCATTATCCTGAATGCCGGCGCCTACACGCATAGCTCGGTGGCCTTGATGGATGCAATTTCATCGGTGCAGGTTCCGGTTTGCGAGCTGCATCTATCCAACATTCATGCCCGCGAAGAATTTCGCCATAAATCCTATATTGCCCCTGTTGCGGTCGGGCAGATTTGCGGCTTTGGTCCGGTGGGTTACACATTGGCAATCGATGCAATGCTGGCCCATTTGGTGGGGTGAAAAATGCTGCTTGATTACCTCGAGCAGATTTACGATGCACAAACCATTAATGGCGTCTGGGAGGTGCTGACCAAACGCATGCGCCGATTTGGTTTTGACCGGCTGCTTTATGCCTATACGCGTTTTAACATCGGCAACAGACTGAGTGATCCACTGGATTCTCTGGTACTGTCCAGCCATGATCCGGCCTATACCGAAGGCTACATCAATCAGGGTCATTACATGCATGGCCCGATGCTGCGCTGGTTGCTGGAAAACACCGGCGCTTGTAGCTGGAGCTGGCTACAAGAGCTCGAGCTGGAAGACAGCTTTACAATTGAAGAACAAAAGGCTGTGCAATTTAACCGCTCCATGGGGGTTTTGGCCGGCTATACGATTGGTTTTAAATCGGATTCGGGGCGCAGTCGTGGCGGCATTGGTTTGGCGGCCAGCCGCGATATCAGTCAGGAGCAGATTGATGCAACATGGGATCAATCGGGTCGCGAAATTTTAGCGGTCTGCAATATGGCGCATCTAAAAATCATCAGCCTGCCCTATTGCAATGCGCGCCGCACCCTGACCGGGCGTCAGCGCGAGGTGCTGGAATGGGTTGGCCAAGGTAAAACGACACAAGATATCGCAACCATTATGGGGCTAACCGCGGCCACGGTTGAAAAGCATCTGCGGCTGGCCCGCGTGGTACTGGATGTCGACACCACTGCGCAGGCGGTGTTGAAAGCGTCTTATCAAAGCCAGATTTTTATCTTGAAAAGCTAAGGTAAAATCAGGATCGCACCTGCCCTTTTAGACAGGTATGGAATCCCGTACTTTCTTTACCCGACGTTAAGGTGCAAGCTACCTATAGTTCCGTGAGTGGTGGCCTTTTTGTCCGGGAGCATACAAATCTGAACCTGCGTGATTTCGTAGCCAGCTGGTTTGCCGGGAAACCGGATGTTGGTTGGGCGGGGAATAATGCCTTGCCCAACCAACGCCCTTAACCTTTTGCGTTCTGTCCGCATCCCTATTTGCCCCGCCTCCCCTAATTTGGAAGCGGCAATTTGGAAGCGGCGCAAATCTAAAAACGGTGTTGCCCTGCCCGGGTG
>CAYSBD010000100.1:0-6549 GCA_964429175.1 uncultured Marinosulfonomonas sp. | reverse complement strand
GTGGTCCCGTTTTTTATTGCAGTCATAAAAAAGCGGCCCCCCTCGAAATCGAAAAGAGCCGCAGATTAGATAGAAAAATTATATCGCTTTAGCTGTTCATTTTGGCAACTTCAGCCGCGAAATCTTCTTCTACTTTCTCGATGCCCTCGCCCACTTCCAGACGCGAAAAACCCATGATTTCAACACCGGCCTCGGTGGCGGCGGCTTGCACGGTCAGATCAGGGTTGATCACAAAGGATTGGCCCAGCAAAGTAACCTCGGAGAGGAATTTTTTCATCCGGCCAACGATCATTTTCTCGATCACTTGCTCGGGCTTGCCAGATTCACGCGCCTGCTCGGTCAAAACATGTTTTTCGCGCTCAAGCACAGCCGGATCCAGATCATCGGCACCCAACGAGGCCGGGTTAACAGCCGCAATATGCATGGCAACTTGCCGGCCAAATGCTTCG
Organism: uncultured Marinosulfonomonas sp.; assembly: GCA_964429175.1. Classification (GTDB taxonomy): domain Bacteria; phylum Pseudomonadota; class Alphaproteobacteria; order Rhodobacterales; family Rhodobacteraceae; genus Profundibacter. The sequence goes on along the minus strand of CAYSBD010000100.1, from coordinate 6,100 downwards.
TTATCGCCTTTTAGCGCAACCAGAACGCCGATTTTTCCCATGCCGTCGGCCACAGCGTTATGCACATAAGACACAACCTGATCACCGCTAAGCGTAACCATACGACGCACCGACATATTTTCGCCAATCGTGGCAATCGCATCCGTTACAGTTTCTTCAACGGTTTTGCCGCCCATGTCAGCCGCCTTTAGCGACTCGACATCCGAAACGCCCAAACCGGCCGTCGCAATACCACGAACCATGGCTTGGAAATCGGCGTTTTTGCCAACAAAATCGGTTTCGGAATTCACTTCAACCGCAATACCCTTGCCGCCTTCAACATTAACCGCAACCAAACCTTCAGCCGCCGTGCGACCCGATTTTTTAGCCGCTTTGGCCAGACCTTTGGTGCGCAACCAATCGGTCGCCGCCTCAACGTCACCACCGGCTTCAACCAGCGCTTTTTTTGAATCCATCATGCCCGCGCCAGTGCTGTCACGAAGCTGTTTTACCAATGCAGCTGTAATCGCCATCATCGATCTCCTGAAATATAAGTTTCCAAAATTCAGGCGCGACAGAAACGCCGCACCTGATTTGTCGCCAGCTTAGCCGGCAGGCTTTTCTTCGGCTTTAAGCGGTGTTTCAGTGACAACCGGCTCGGCAATCACTTCTTCAACCAATGCTTCTTCCATTGCACCCAGATCGATACCGGCCGCACCCATTTGCGCGGTCATACCGTCAAGCGCCGCACGCGCCACCAGATCGGTATAAAGCGCAATCGCACGCGCCGCATCATCATTGCCCGGAATGATATAATCAATACCATCGGGGTTACAATTGCTATCCACCACAGCCACGACCGGAATGCCCAGCTTGTTGGCCTCGGCAATCGCCAGATCTTCTTTGCGAACATCAATCACGAAAATCAGGTCAGGCTGGCTGCCCATTTCACGAATGCCACCAAGGCTGGCTTGCAGTTTGCCCTGCTCACGCTCAATGCCCAGACGCTCTTTTTTGGTCAGGCCTTCGGCGCCGCTTTCCAGCAGATCGTCATGGTCTTTCAGACGTTTGATAGACTTGGAAATCGTTTGCCAGTTGGTCAATGTGCCACCCAACCAACGGTGATTCATGTAATATTGCGCGCATTTTTCAGCGGCGCTAGCAACGGGACCAGCGGCCTGACGTTTGGTGCCGACAAACAAAATCCGGCCACCCTTGGCGGCAACATCACGAACAGCTTGCAAAGCCTGATCCAGCATTGGAACAGTCTGCGTTAAATCCATAATGTGAATGCCGTTACGCGCGCCGTAAATAAACGGGCCCATTTTCGGGTTCCAACGTTGGGTCTGGTGACCAAAATGTACGCCAGCTTCTAGTAGCTGTCGCATAGTAAACTCAGGAAGCGCCATGCTTATATCCTTTTTTTTCCGGTTTGTACCTTGGGCGGGGGAATAGGGCAAATGCCCAACCGGCGGACCTTTCAGGATTTTTCCCTGACCGGCCCAGCCCCGCCACACGGGATTGAACTCGCGCATATACAAAAGCTTTGCGTCATGCACAAGCCCTTTTGGATCAAAAATAGCCGGCACAGCACAAGACTTGACAAACCGGCTGCAACTGTCAGCTTGCCGACCATATTTCCACCACAAAAACGCCATCCCGAAAATTTAGAGTGTCGTAATAAAATGCCTGATAAACCAGAAATAATTTGCATCGGCAGCGTTCTTTGGGACGTGATCGGGCGATCCGCCAGCCACATGCGCCAAGGCTCTGACGTTGCGGGCCGGATTTCGCGCCTGCCCGGAGGTGTGGCGCTAAACATCGCCATGACCTTGCGCCGGTTTCATCTGGCCCCTGCCCTGCTCAGCACCATCGGCACCGATGATCAGGGCCGCGAATTGCTGGCCGTCTGCAAATCGATGGGACTGAACTGTGACTACATTTACATTTCGCAAGATCTGCCCACAGACCGTTACATGGCAATCGAGGGCGCCAATGGTCTGATTGCCGCGATTGCCGATGCCCATTCGCTGGAAATTTCCTGCGCCAATTCCGGTGCTAAAATGCTGCGCGCGCTTGGCGACGGCCGGCTGGGCACGGCCGAGAACCCTTTTGGCGGCGTGATTGCGCTGGATGGAAACCTGACGCAATCCTTGCTTGAAGACATCACCCACAGCCCGCTTTTCCGGGCCGCTGATTTGCGGGTGGCACCGGCCTCTCCGGGCAAGGCCGAACGCCTGACGCCGCTGCTAAACCAGCGAAATATCACGCTTTATGTCAATCTGGAAGAAGCCGGCCTGCTGTGTCAGAAAAAATTTAAAAACTCGGTCGATGCCGTTGGGGCGTTGATCAAACAAGGCACCCACCGCGTCTTGGTAACGGATGGCGCCAAATCGGCTTCGGTTGGCACGATTGACGGCATCATCACCCAAACCCCGCCGCAAGTTTTAGCCACGCGCATCACGGGGGCAGGTGACACATTCATGGCCGCCCATATCGCGGCTGAAATGCGCGGGGACGATCCAAACACGGCCCTGGCAAACGCATTACAAGCCGCCGCAACCTATGTTTCAGGAGAAATCGCCCTATGACAATTCCGCTGCAATTTTCCGACGAAGTATCCAAGGCGCGGGCGCAAAACACCCCGATTGTGGCGCTGGAAAGCACGATTATTACCCACGGAATGCCCTATCCTCAAAATGTTGAAACGGCCCAATCAGTTCAGAATTGCGTGCGTAAAAACGGTGCCACCCCGGCCACGATTGCAGTGCTTGATGGCCGGATTCATATCGGGCTGACGGATAATCAGCTGCAAAAGCTGGCCAAGGCCGAAAATGTCGCCAAACTGTCGCGCGCCGATTTTGCCGCCTGTCTGGCCACAGGTGGAACGGGCGCCACCACGGTTGCCGCTACCATGATCGCGGCGCATTTGGCCGGAATTTCGGTTTTTGCCACCGGCGGCATTGGCGGGGTGCATCAAGGTGGCGAGCTGAGTTTTGACATCTCCGCCGATCTGTTTGAGCTGGCCAAAACCCCCGTTACCGTGGTTGCCGCCGGTCCCAAGGCAATTTTGGATATGCCCAAAACTCTGGAGGTTCTGGAAACATTAGGTGTGCCGGTTATCACCTTTAAACAAAACGATATTCCGGCGTTTTGGTCGCGTCATTCCGGCCTGAAATCTCCGCTGCGAATGGATAGCGCCGCCGATATTGCCCGCGCCCAGATTTTGCGTGGCCAGATGGGGCTTTCCGGTGGTCAGCTGATCAACAACCCCATCCCCCAAAGCGATGAAATCGCACAAGATTATCTGGCCCCGATCATTGCCCAAGCCCTGTCGGAAGCCCGCGCCAAAGGCATTTTGGCCAAATCCGTCACACCGTTTTTGCTGGGGCGTATATTCGAGCTAACTGACGGCGCATCGCTAAGCGCCAATATCGCTTTGGTGCAAAATAACGCCCGATTGGCCGCAGAAATTGCTTGTGAATTCACCAAACAAGGATAAAAATTAGCATTTACCGCACAATTGCCCCTGCAACCGGTAATTGGATATTGTGAAACCCTTGCCGCACACCTACATTTGCCCCGTAGCCCTGATGGATCTGGATAAACATGCCAAAACTACCTGATATGCCCCCGCCAGAACGGCGTAAACGTCGCTGGATACCAGGGATCAGAACCAACTTCTTCACCGGTCTGGTCGTTGTTGCGCCAATCAGCATGACGCTGTGGTTAATCTGGACCATCACCGGCCAGATCGATGGCTGGGTGCTGCCGTTTATCCCCGAAAGGTTCAACCCGGCGACCTACATCGGCATTGATCTACGCGGGATCGGCGTGATTATATTTCTGATTTTTACGGTGCTTGTTGGCTGGATAACCAAAGGCTTTCTGGGCCGCTCCCTGCTACATTGGGGCGAGGATATGGTGGGGCGCATGCCGGTTGTGCGCTCGATTTATAACGGGCTGAAACAGCTGGCGGAAACCATCTTTGCCCAGTCGGAAACTTCATTCGACAAGGCTTGCCTGATTGAATATCCGCGCAAAGGCATTTGGGCTGTTGCCTTTGTTTCCACGGCAACCAAAGGCGAGGTGAAGGATAAAATACCGGTGGACGGCGCGTTGACATCGGTGTTTTTTCCAACCACTCCAAACCCCACTTCCGGGTTTTTACTGTTTGTGCCCACAGCCGATATTATCGAACTGGACATGAGCGTGGGCGATGCCATGAAGCTGGTTATTTCCGCAGGTCTGGTCTATCCGCCAAGCAAAGACGAGAATCAACCCGGATTGCCGCTTGAGCAACCAGACGCCTGAACATAGCGTTCAATCTGTGCTGCCAAACATGCCCGCCCGCACCACATCTTCGCAATATTTGGCCAATTCCTTGCGCCCCGCGAAATCGGCAACCGCAACCGGCGTGTGATAAATTATTTGCGCCAAGCCATGTTTGCGTTGGGCCAAAGATTTCAATAAATGCGGTCCCAGCGCCATGTCACCCCACCAGCCATAAAACCGCGGTTTCTGACCATCTGGCGCGCTATATTTCACCGTAACCGGCTGAATATACAGGTTTTCACGCAAGTTTTGCGCAAAGAACGCCTCGAAAAGCGTTGGTTTAAATGATAAAACCTGCAATCCGTCTGTCGAGGTGCCTTCGGGGAAAAACATCAGTTGATGCCCCGCCTGCAAGCGTTTTTCAAAAACATCCCGATGGATTTTCGCATCTTGCATGCGGCGGGCAATAAAAACCGTGCCGGTGGCGCGCGAAAGCCAACCAATCAGCGGCCAACCCGCAACCTCGGATTTGGCCACAAAATAAATCCGCTTGGCCGCATTTATCGTGAAAATATCAATCCACGAAGCATGATTTGCAACAATCGCGCCGTTTTGCTGCATTCTATCACCATAAATAATGAGCCGTAACCCCATGATAAATAATGATATCCTACAAACCAACTGAGTGATGTAGGGGGTTATCGGGCGTTTCAGCCCCCAAATTGGCCGCTCAATCAGCCGCACCAATAACAGCAGCGCCAAACCAAGCAAAAGCACCGAAATCATCAAGCTGCCGCGCAAGATCGCCCGGATCCAACCCAACGGACCAATCCGCACCGGATCCGGCTCGTCTTCGCGAGTCCATGTTCCGTTCACAAGTTGCGCCCTTTGGTATAAAGATTGCGCTGCCTGTCGCTGATTTTGTCGGTGTCCATCATGATCAGAACATCCGTGGTGTTGAAATTGTGATCAATAAACGCGCCCTCGCCAACGCGCCCGCCCATGCGCAAATAGGCTTTGATCAAGCTGGGCAATTGGCGCAATGCGGCGCGGCTATCAATTTGATCCGCAGCCATCAAATTCATGCTCTGGAAATGTGTCTGATGTGCCCTGACGCGCAAATTTTCCGGTGCTAGATGGTTGTGATGCAAATAGGCCAGAGGCGCACGAATTTCAGCCACATCGGTGCCATGAAAACTGGCCACTCCGAACAATAATTCAATGCCGTGTTCCGCCACATAGGCCCCAAGACCATTCCACAAATGATACATCGCAGCGCTGCCGCGATAATCTTTATGCACACAGGAACGCCCCAATTCCAGCAATTTCCGCCCGCTATTTTCCAGCTTGGACAGATCATATTCTGCCTCGGAATAAAACCCGCCCGCCTTTGCCGCCTGATCGCAGCGCAGCAGCCGGTACACCCCGATTACCGAATTTTCAGATCCCGGTTGCTGCGTTTTATCAATCAGCATCAGGTGGTCAAAATAGGTATCGAACGCATCGCGCTCCAGACGGTTTTCATGGTCCACCATTGGCCCGTCCCCGCCCAGCTCGGCGATAAATATCTCGTAACGCAGCCGCTGAATCAAGATAATATCGGCCTTGGATCGGGCAAGGCGTAAATCGTACTTGGAGGCATCGTTTTTCATCAAAGGGCTATTCTCAAAGCGATTGTTGCCTTGGTTTACGAACTGTGACGGCCAATAGCAACAGACATCGGAACTGTCGCTGTTAAGCTTTTACTACTTTAACAAAAGGCGTTCAAAATTGCCCGCATTAAGAGACCTGCAATTGCTCACCCGTTGCCGTCCTTATCCTGTCATTATTTTTTGCAAACAGAACT
>CAYSBD010000099.1:5886-8429 GCA_964429175.1 uncultured Marinosulfonomonas sp. | reverse complement strand
CCCTCAACATCTGGCCAACAAGGCTTCTTTTGGTAATTTCCGCGCGCCCCACGGTGCAATAAGTTTCAACGTCACCGGCAATCACACCGCGCGCCTTCAGATAATCTGCGGCCAATGCCTTGACGCGGGCTTTTTCGGTCGGATCTTTCAAAAATGCCCTGACTTCAGGTTCCGAATAACCTTTTCTGCGCGCATAGGATTTCAACGCATTTGCCTTGCCCAAAGCAACCCACATCCGCGCCGAAATCGACGGGCAGGTTTTGCGAATTTTATCAGCGGCCTGAGCCGACATTAGCGAATGGTTAATATGTGCTTCCCTGGCCAGCGGCGTGGGTGTGTCACCCGTTGCTGCCGTGGCGATCATCAGCGTTATTGCAGCGATCATTATGTTACGAATATAAATCATAAGCCGTCTCCTTTTTTGTAAAAAAGAGAAATGGGTATTGCAGCCCGTGATATGCAATAACAGCCCCGCATTATTCAGCCGCCACGGCGGAAACCCGCCCTGTTTTCCTATATTTAATCCGGTCCTCGATTTCCTCGCGAAAATGTTTGATCAACCCCTGAATTGGCCAGGCGGCCGCATCGCCAAGCGCGCAAATCGTGTGGCCCTCAACCTGTTTGGTGATGTCAAACAGCATGTCTATTTCCTCAATCTCGGCATCACCCGTGACCAGCCGCTGCATGATGCGCATCATCCAGCCGGTGCCTTCGCGACACGGGGTGCATTGGCCGCAACTTTCGTGTTTGTAAAATTTCGACAGCCGCCAAATTGCTTTGATAATATCGGTATCTTGATCCATCACAATAACCGCAGCCGTGCCCAAACCCGATTGTTGTTCGCGCAGCCAGTCAAAATCCATCAGACATCTATCGGCCAGATCACGCGGCAACATCGGCACCGATGATCCCCCCGGAATAACCGCTTTCAGATGATCCCAACCACCACGAACACCGCCGCAATGACGCTCGATCAACTCGCGCAGCGGGATCGACATTTCTTCCTCGACCACACAAGGGTTTACCACATGGCCCGAAATTCCAAACAATTTTGTGCCCGCATTATTAGGCCGCCCCATCGCGGAAAACCAGCCGGCCCCGCGGCGTAAAATCGTTGGCACCACGGCGATGCTTTCAACATTATTAACCGTGGTCGGGCAGCCATAAAGCCCTGAGCCGGCCGGAAATGGCGGCTTCATGCGCGGCATGCCTTTTTTACCCTCAAGGCTTTCCAGCATGGCGGTTTCTTCGCCGCAAATATAGGCACCAGCCCCGTGCGCCAGATAAAGGTCAAAATCCCAGCCCGATTTGGCCGCGTTTTTACCCAGCAAACCGGCATCGTAACATTCGTCAATTGCCGCCTGCAGCGCCTCGCGTTCGCGGATAAATTCGCCGCGAATATAAATATAGCTGGCATGCGCGCCCATCGCAAAAGCCGCCAGCAACGCACCCTCGATTAACGTGTGCGGATCATGGCGCATAATTTCGCGGTCTTTGCAGGTGCCCGGCTCGCTCTCGTCGCCATTGATCACCAGATACGAAGGGCGACCGTCGCTTTGTTTAGGCATAAAAGACCACTTCAAACCGGTCGGAAACCCCGCGCCACCACGGCCACGCAAACCCGAGGCCTTGGCCTCGTTAACAATCCAGTCGCGCCCCTTTTTGATCAAATCGGCCGTGCCATCCCAATGCCCGCGCGCCCGCGCACCGGCCAGATTGCGATCATGCATGCCGTAAAGATTGGTAAAAATCCGGTTTTCGTCTTTAAGCACGGGGTTTATCCTCTGCTCTGATTTGACGGCGCAGTCGCCAGATTTGATAGCTGGTAAATATGCACCAGAAAAACGCCGCCATCGTGACCAAATTCAGCATTATGGTAAATATCGGCGTCACGCCAAATTCCGAATGCACCCACCGAGCCGCCAGCCAAAGCACCAAAGCGACTGTGATAACCACGGCCACACCACGCAATTTGCGCGCCAGTGTTTGTTCTAATTCGAGGCTCGGTGTCATATCTCAAATCCGCTTTCGTTTACTTTTTCTTGGCGTAAACGCCAGCTTTTTTAACCTTCTTGGAAAATTCTGTCGCGCCACCTTTGGCCAGAATTTTAGCTTGCTTTACCCACGCATCGCGCGAAACCCGGCCCTTGAAGCCTTGCAGATTTTCATCCACCCATTTCACTTCTTTGGCACGCCAACCGGCAACCTGATCAAAATGGTAAAAGCCCATTTTATTCAACATGGCTTCCAGTTTTGGCCCGACACCCTTGATAAGCTTCAAATCATCCGCCCCACCCTTGCGGGCAGCTGTTAACATTTCAGGTTTGCCATCTTTGGCCACTGCTTCTACGATCGGTTTTTTTGTGGCTTTTGCAGCAGGCTCTTTGCTTGCGGTCGGTGCAGATGCAGCAACATCTACACTTGTCACTTTTGGCGTTGCCCTTGGCAATGACGCCGACATGGCACCATTGCTTGCCACGCCAGCCACCGCATCCGCAGACGCTGCGATATCATGATCATGACGTGCAGAAACCGGAGCAGAA
>CAYSBD010000099.1:0-5786 GCA_964429175.1 uncultured Marinosulfonomonas sp. | reverse complement strand
GCAGAAACCGGAGCAGAATCTGGCACAGAATCTTGGGCTGCCTGTTCCATCCCCTGGCAAAACAGACGCCGCAGAAACACCGCAGAAATCAAAAATACTGCCACAGCCAAAAGCAGCGCGATGATCATCCCCAGATCAAAACGACCCGTTAAAATCATATAGGTTGCAATCGCCAAAAGCGCGCCAATAATCCAGCACATGTTCCGGCAATTAAACAGCCCCTCTTCGTTTTCATTGCTCATTTCGTAATCTCCCGTTTATTCCCAATTTCAATTTACACACAAAATCGCTGGCTAAGGCCGTCCGAAAACCGGATGCGCGCATTTTCTCGCTACGTTTTGTCACTTTACTCATACACATGTTTTTACAGATTAAGAATAACATTAATGCGCACCCGTCTTTTTGGCCTTTTTCAAACGCTTGGCGCTGGCACTTTTATGCTTGCCGGCCCCACCCAGCCAAGGCGTCAAAAGCGCCACTTCACTGCCATCGATCCGCTTGATTGTATCGCCGGTATCAACCGCATTTTGCACCGATGCATTATACTTGGCTTTGCCGCTGGCGTATTGCGTTAGCGATGTTAAACCGGCCAAAGGCTCGGCTGCATAACGCCCGTTTTGAGACCCCGGCACCGGCACATTTCCGACCGCCAATTCGTTAAGGATTTTGCGAAAACGCGCGCTGTTTAAATCCTCGTAATAATCTTTGCCAATCTGAGCCATCGGCGCGTTGGTGCAGGCCCCGAGACATTCAACCTCTTCCCAACTGAATTTGCCATCCTCTGAAATTTCATGCGGGTTTTTTGCGATCACTTCTTTGCAAATCCCGACCAGATCCTCGGCCCCGCAAATCATACATGATGTGGTGCCGCAAATCTGAATATGTGCAATTTTACCAACAGGTTGAAGCTGAAACATAAAGTAAAACGACGCCACTTCATAGGCACGAATATGGGCCAGACCCAGCATATCAGCCACATATTCCATCGCCGGACGGCTTAGCCAGCCAACCTGTTCCTGCGCGCGCCAAAGCAGCGCAATAATCGCGCTGGCCTCACGACCTTTGGGGTATTTTGTTACCTGTGCCTGCGCCCATTCTTGATTGGCCGGAGTAAAGGCGAAATCGGCGGGTTGAGCGTGGTGAAATCTGCGTAACATTAGCGGTCAATCTCCCCGAAAACCACATCCATGGTGCCGATAATCGCCGCCACATCCGCCAATTGGTGACCGGTGGCAAGGTGGTCCATTGCTTGCAAATGCAAAAAACCCGGCGCGCGTATTTTGGCGCGGTAGGGCTTGTTGGTTCCATCCGCCACCAAAAACACGCCAAACTCGCCTTTGGGCGCCTCAACAGCGGCGTAAACTTCGCCGGCCGGAACGTGAAATCCTTCGGAATACAGCTTAAAGTGGTGAATCAAAGCCTCCATCGAGGTTTTCATTTCGCCCCGTTTCGGTGGGGCCAGTTTGCCGCGCGTCAGAATTTCGCCGGACTCTTTGCGCAACATTTCACAGGCCTGACGGATTATTTTCAGACTTTCGCGCATTTCCTGCATCCGGCACAGATAACGATCAAAACAATCGCCATGCTTGCCCACCGGAATCTCGAACTCGAATTCATCATAACATTCATAGGGTTGGGCGCGGCGCAGATCCCACGCAAGGCCGGTGCCGCGCGCCATTACGCCCGAAAAGCTCCAGTCCAGAATGTCTTTTTCTGTAACAATGCAAATATCGACATTGCGCTGCTTGAACACACGGTTTTCGGTTAACAATTCGTCCAGATCTTTCATGAACCGGGGGAATTCATGCACGCACCAATCGTCAATATCCTCGATCAGTTGCGGTGGTAGATCCTGATGCACGCCACCGGGGCGGAAATAATTGGCGTGCAGCCGTGCCCCGCAGGCGCGCTCGTAAAACACCATCAGAATTTCGCGCTGCTCAAAACCCCAAAGAGGCGGGGTTAGCGCACCAACATCCATCGCCTGCGTGGTGATGTTCAGCAGGTGATTCAGGATGCGGCCAATTTCGCAAAACAACACCCGAATTAATTGGCCGCGACGCGGCACGCTGGTTTGCGTCAGCTTTTCAATCGCCAGACACCAGGCATGTTCCTGATTCATCGGCGCAACATAATCCATCCGGTCAAAAAACGGCGTGCATTGCAAATAAGTCCGGCTCTCCATCAGCTTTTCAGTGCCGCGATGCAACAGACCGATATGCGGATCGGCCCGCTCGACAATCTCGCCGTCCAGCTCTAGAATCATACGCAAAACCCCATGCGCTGCGGGGTGTTGTGGGCCAAAGTTAATGTTGAAATTGCGGATTTTCTGCTCGCCCTCACGCGCATCGACCGAGCCGTCATCAAATTTTGAACCCGCAACCGGCGTGTATTTGGGAGCCGTCATAATTTGCCCGCCTCATCTGCGGCTTCAGCGGCCTTTTTATCGTCGGGCAGAATATAATTCGCGCCCTCCCAAGGCGACATGAAATCAAACTGGCGGTATTCCTGAACCAGTGAAACCGGCTCGTAAATCACACGTTTCTCAGCCTCGTCATAATGCACCTCAACATAACCCGTGGTCGGAAAATCCTTGCGCAAAGGATGCCCGCAAAAGCCGTAATCGGTCAGCAAACGGCGCAGATCACCGTGGCCCGAAAACAGAATGCCGAACATGTCAAACACTTCGCGCTCGAACCAGCCAGCCGATGGATGCACCGCGCTGATCGAGGCAATGCTGGTATCCTCGGCAACCGCGCATTTAAGCCGGATGCGGTGATTTTGATACATTGACAGAAAGTGGTAAACCATTTCGAAACGTATGCTGCGCGTCGGGTAATCAACGGCCGTAATATCAACCAGTGACGAAAATTTGCAGGCGCTGTCCGTTCGAAGAAATTCGACAAATGCAACCAGCCGCGCCGGATCCAGATAAACCGTCAGCTCGCCACGGGTGACATCCCAGCTTAACACATCGTCCGGCCGCTTCAGTTCAATATGACTACCAAGTTCGTTCATTCCTTTAGACATTGGCTACCTCACAATCGTACCGGTGCGCCGAATACGGCGTTGCAATTGCAGCACGCCATAAAGCAGCGCTTCGGCCGTGGGGGGGCAACCGGGCACATAAATATCAACCGGCACAATCCGGTCGCAACCACGCACCACCGAATAACTATAGTGATAATAACCGCCGCCATTGGCGCAACTGCCCATGCTGATCACATAACGCGGCTCGGGCATTTGGTCGTAAACCTTGCGCAATGCAGGCGCCATTTTATTGGTCAGGGTGCCGGCCACAATCATCACATCCGATTGACGCGGCGAGGCGCGCGGCGCAAAACCGTAACGCTCGATATCATAGCGCGGCATGGCGGTGTGCATCATCTCAACCGCGCAACAGGCCAGACCAAATGTCATCCAGTGCAAAGATCCGGTGCGCGCCCAGTTCATAATTTCATCGGTCGAGGTCAGCAAAAAACCCTTGTCGGCAAGCGCATCATTCATCGCACGCGTGGCGGTTTCGCGATCTGGGTCTGTCATCACTCCCATTCCAGCGCTCCCTTTTTCCACTCGTAAGCAAAACCAATGGTCAGCACGCTTAAAAACACCATCATCGACCAAAACCCGACATCGCTCAGATCCCTGAAAGCCACCGCCCACGGAAACAGAAAAGCAATTTCAAGGTCAAAAATAATGAACAGGATCGCGACCAGATAAAACCGCACATCGAATTTCATCCGCGCGTCATCAAAGGCGTTAAATCCGCACTCATAGGCGCTGAGTTTTTCAGAGTCAGGATTGTTTGACCCAAGGATAATGCCAGCAAGTATTAAAATTGCTCCTAGCGCCGTTGCCATTCCTAAAAAAACAATAATAGGAAGGTATTCTCTTAACAGCTCGTCCAATCGTGGCTCCTTACGCGACGAAACGCCGCACATTTGCTACCGGTGCCTTACGCCTGCCAACACGAAGGGTCAAGTAAACCAACCTGCAAAATACAAATTATTTCCACGCAGGGCCGTTTACATTTATGTTAGCGCTCACACCCTTCCACATCCCAATTTCTTTGGAAATCAAGCTATTCATAAATTGCGTGTAACACCAAAGAAATGAAATATTATTAAACTTCCGAAGAATTTCATTTTTAGCGCCGAATCCTGATCGGCTATATCACCCAGCTTGCATCGCGCTTTTCAAAAAACGCGGCAATGCCTTCCTTGATTTCATCGCTTTCCCAACGCTCCACCAATGACGCGACGCTCATGTCAATCACCGCATCATCAATCACCGGACCCAGGCTGCGCGCCAAAGCCTTGGCATCGGCCACCGCACCCGGCGCACATTTCAAATAGGCCGCGATTTCAACCTCGACAGCCCCGTCCAGCTGATCGGGTTCAACCACCTGCGCCAACAGATTTAGCGCCACGGCCTCATCGGCATCAAACAGGCGCGAAGACATGAAAACGCGCCGCGCCTTGGCCTCACCCATGCGGGCAATCACATAGGGCGAAATCGTGGCCGGAATCACCCCCAGCCTGGTCTCCGTCAGCCCAAAGCGCGCGCCATGAATGCCGATGGCCACATCACAAACGCTGATCAAGCCAACCCCGCCGCCAAAAGCCTGCCCGTTAATGCGGCCAATCAGCGGCTTTGGCATGGTGTTTAGCGCCTGCAACATGGTGGCCAATTTGCGCGCCTCGCTGTTGCGGGTGTCACCATCGGCGACCATCATTTTTTGCATCCAGCCCAGATCACCGCCGGCACAGAAACTTTTGCCAACCCCGCTTAAAACTACAACCCGAACGGCCGGATCCGCCCCCAAACGGGCCGCAGACCCGGTTAAATCCGCAATGGTTTGCGGTGTCAGGATGTTGTGCTTTTCGGGATTATTCAGGTTCAGCCGCGCAACCCCGCGACCGTCAATTTTAATATCTACCATGTTTAGCCCTGCATTTTTCGTGCCATTTCAGCGGCTTGGGCCAATGTTTCACTGCACAAACCCGTTGTGTAACCTTGCCCGGTGATATGTTCCTGCACAGCTTCGGTAGCCACATTTCCGGCCGCCCCCGGTGCAAACGGGCAACCACCCAGCCCGCCGATTGATGCATCAAACACCCGCAATCCCAACGCCAGAGACGCATCGATATTTTCCAAGGCACGGCCATTTGTGTTATGAAAATGCCCCGCCAAACGATGCGCAGGAACTTCTTTTAGCACCGCCAACAACATCCGCGCCACCGTGTCGGGCGTGCCATGACCCAGCGTGTCGCCCAGCGATATTTCGTAACAACCGGCGGCAAATAAATCGGCCGCCACCTTGGCCACGGCATCCGGCGAAACGGCACCATCATAGGGGCAATCGGTGACACAAGACACATAGCCGCGCACCGCAATATCGGCGTGACGCGCCGCCTTCAGGATTGGCGCAAAACGCTCGAAACTCTCGGCAATCGTGCAATTGATATTTTTTTGGCTAAAACCCTCCGAGGCCGAGGCAAAAATCGCTACCTCGTCGACCTGCGCGTTAATCGCGGCCTCGTAGCCCTGCATATTCGGCGTCAAAGCCGCATAGGCCACCCCGTCCACCTTTTGAATTCCGGCCATCACAACAGCAGCATCGGCCAATTGCGGCACATTTTTTGGCGACACAAAAGACGTCACTTCAATACGGCGAAACCCGGCATCCGACAACTTGTCAACCAACGCAATCTTTTCAATCGCCGGGATCGCGCGTGCCTCGTTTTGCAAACCATCGCGCGGGCCTACTTCGAAAATCTCAATCT
>CAYSBD010000098.1:0-8452 GCA_964429175.1 uncultured Marinosulfonomonas sp. | reverse complement strand
CTCCAGTCAACTGTCGCCCAATATCCTGTTAGCAGGCAAATCATACCCAAAACCGCACCGCTGGAAATCAGTTGAATGCGGGTAAATTCAAACGCCCCCACCGCGCGCGCCGGTGCATGGGCCAGCACGATTCCGCTTGCCCAGCCGGCCGAGGCACATATGGCGGCCAGAGCCGGAAAAACAAACATGACAACTCCAATTTTTCTGCTACACTAATAATAGCACTAAATCGCTACACAAAAGATAGCAAGGAGGTTTGTTAGCATGCACACCAAAATACCTCACCCGGGCACACCGGTTCGTGGCTCAAAATCTGGTAAACCAATCATGGCATTGTTTGATCTACTGGGTCGCAGTTGGTCACTAGGAATTATCTGGCAGCTGGCAAATGGCGCAAAAACATTCCGTCATTTACAAGATTGCTGTGAAAAAATCTCGCCCACGGTCCTGAATAAACGCCTAAAAGAACTCAGCGCTACCGGAATTGTGACACATGGAGAATCTGGTTATCATCTGACAGAAACCGGTTTTGAATTGTTTTCATTGTTAAAACCGTTTGGAAAATGGTCAATTACTTGGGCCAGTAGCATAACCCTAAATTCAAATGAGGAAAAATAGCTGCTTCCGTTTCACCGTAATAAACCATTCTTTAATCAGAATCACTATAGATAGATATTGTCTGTTTGGGAGCAGATACTGTTTGCAAAACAAAGATGAACGCCCCGTCGCCCCCCGATGGGGCGTTCGCTTGTTTGGTGCAAAACTCTGTTTAACTTTCCAATCACATCTGCGTGCTATTAATGGACAATCCTTAACTTTGCCGATACCCCTTGCCCAAGCCCCATAAAATAGCACCAAAGGGAAAAACAGGAATGGTCGGAAAATTCAGCAGGCTGCTGGCAGTATTTGCCTTCATAATTACGGCCGGATGCGCCACCCTCCCCGCAGACGGCCCCCCGCTTGCAAGCCAAAACGATATCAGCGAACTTGGCGATGCCATCAAGGCACTTGGCGATAAAATTGATCCCGCCGAGGCAGAAATGGCCGCACAAATCGCCATGATTTACCCCAACCAGCTGGCAAGGCAATACGGCGTCACCAGCGGACCGATGATCCATAACACCAAGGTAAACCAGGGCCTGCGCCCGCGCGGTTTGTGCTGGCATTGGGCCGATGATCTGCAAAACCGCCTAAAGCAGGAAGATTTCAAAACCCTGACGCTGCACCGTGCCATCGCAAATTCCGACAGCGTTTTTTTGATCGAGCACAGCACCGTGATCATCAGCCAAATCGGCCACGGCCAAGATCAGGGCATTGTGCTGGACCCGTGGCGCAACAGCGGGGTGCTTTATTGGGCGCCGACCTTAAAAGATGAAAAATACACCTGGATCCCACGATCCGACGTGTTTGCCAAAAAATTACGGCTGCAAGATCGGCACAAAACGGCCCTTAGCACAGCACGGCACCCGGGTTCATAATTCCATGCGGATCAAGTGCCGCCTTGATCGCCCGCATTGCCGCCAATCCGGCCGGATCACCATAGCGAGCCAAATCATCAACCTTCATGCGCCCAACCCCGTGTTCGGCCGAAAATGATCCGCCATATTCGGCCACCAGATCATGCACGCATTGCTTGATTTCGCCGCGTAGATGTTCATATTCATCGCGGCTGCGACCCTGCAGCGGGAACATATTGTAGTGCAGATTACCATCGCCCAAATGCCCGAAACAATTGATCCGAAACGCGCCGATCTTGGCCAGTTTATCGGCACCGCGTTTGATGAAATCGGGCAGCGCCGACAAGGGCAGCGAAATGTCATTTGAAACAATCGAGCCAATATGTTTGTTGGCCGCCGGAATATTTTCACGCACAGCCCAAAATTGCGCGCGCTGTGTTTCGTTCTGGGCAACCAGCCCATCGCGCACCAAACCGGCCTGATCGGCAGCCATAAAAAGCTGCTCCAACATGGCATTCGCATCCTGATCACGCCCCACACCCAGATCAATCAGCACCATCCATTCCGGTGCTTTATCAAAGGGTTGGCGTAGATCCGGCATGGTCTGGGTCAAAAATTGCAACCCCGTGCCGCTGATCAATTCAAAGGCCGAAATCGTTTCGCCGCAATGTTTTTGCGCCAAACCCAGCAAAGCAAGCGCGGCGGCCGGATCCGGCACCACCATCAACGCCGCGCCGCTGGATGCAGCTTGCGCAAACAAACGCAACGATGCCGCCGTAATCACCCCCAACGTGCCTTCGGATCCGATTAGCAAATCGCGCAGATCATAGCCGGTGTTGTCTTTGCGCAACCGTTTCAAACCATGCCAGATTTCACCATTTGGCAACACCGCCTCAAGCCCCAGACACAGGCTGCGCGCATTTCCGTAACGCAGCACATTTACCCCGCCCGCATTGGTGGCCAGATTACCGCCAATCTGGCACGAACCTTGAGCGGCAAGCGTCAGCGGAAACAGCCGCTCAACATCGTCCGCCGCGTTTTGAATATCTTGCAAAATCACACCGGCCTCGGCGACCAGAACGGCTTCATCCGCCCAAACACCGCGCAGCGCATTCATCCGCTCCAACGACAAAATCACCGGCGCAGGCCCATCCGGCATCACCTGCCCACCGACCAATCCCGTGCCGCCGCCAAAAGGCACAACCCCGATGCGGGCCGCCGCGCATTTTTTGATGATTTGTGCAACCTGCTGCGTGGTCTTGGGCGTCAATAACAAACCGGATGTTGCACGGTATCGCCCGCGCGGCTCTTGCAGATATTTGTCGCTGAGCGGGGCAAAACAGGCCGCAGGCAAGCCGGCGCGCAAATCCGTTTCAAATTCTTTTGATACCGCATTCAGCATCTGCAACCCCATTATTATCCCGCGCCGGTTTTGCCGCGCCGGTCACTGCGCAAACTGGCATAAAGCACATGATTGCGCCAGCGCCCGTCAATTTGCAGATAGCTCTGGGCCACGCCTTCATATTTAAATCCGGCCTTTTCCAGCACCCCGCGCGATGCGGCGTTTTCGGGCAAACAGGCGGCCTCGATCCGGCTCAGATCAAGCTCGCTAAAGGCATAATGCGCCAAAGCCGCGATCGCCTCGCTCATAAATCCCATCCGCGCGTAAGGCGCGCCAACCCAGTAACCCATCGTTGCGGCCTGCGCCGGACCATGGCGGATATTGTCCAGCGTGATCGCCCCCAGCAGCGCGCCATCCGCGCGGCGTTGCAAGAATACCGGCAGTGCGGTGCCCGCCGAAATCGCCCGTTTAGACCAATAAACCCGATTGGAAAAACCCTTGCGGGTTAAATGGTCATCGCTCCAGCTGGGTTCCCACGGGCTTAAAAAATCCTGGCTGTTGCGGCGCAATCCGGACCAGCTGCGAAAATCGGAATGTTGCGGGGCGCGCAGTGTCATCCGCTCGGTTTCAAGCTGGATTTTGCGCCGCCTTAGCATCAACCCTGCAACTGCATTTTTAAATCCGTCAGCGATGGCGCATCTTTTACCGGACCATAAAGCGCCAGCGCCGCATTTGCATTTGTCGCCAAACCGGAGGCAAAATCGCGAACTCCGGCCATATCGACCGCATCGATTTTGGCAATGGTTTCGGCCAGCGGCGGCACATGGCCATAAATCATCACCAGCCGCGCCATGCGTTCGGCGCGCGCGGCCGGGCTTTCCAGCCCCATCAACATTGCGGCCTTCATCTGGGTGCGGGCGCGCGCCACTTCGACCTCGGACATATCATCGGCGGCGCGTTTGATTTCATCGATTGTGATATTGGCCAGATCCGCCACATCATCGCCACTGGTTCCGGCATAAATCGTTAGCATCCCGCTGTCGGAAAAGGCGCTGGCTTGGGAAAATATCGAATAACAAAGCCCGCGTTTTTCACGCACCTCCTGAAACAGACGCGATGACATGCCGCCACCAAAAGCCGAGGCAAAAATCTGGGCGGTGTAAATATCGGGGGCAAGATAATTCGGTCCTTCAAAAGCCAAAGTGAAATGCGCCTGCTCAAGCTGTTTGATTTCCCGAACCTCGCCGCCCTGAAATTTTGCCGGCTCAATCGCAGTGCGCGGCCCGCGCGTCAAACCGCCAAACAGCTGCTCGGCGGTGGCCACGATGGTGTCATGATCCACATCACCGGCCGCCGATAAAATCAGATGTTCCGGCCCGTAGCGCTCTGAAACAAAACCTTGCAAATCACTGCGATTAAACGATTTTATTCGCTCATCCGGCCCTAAAATGCTGCGCCCCAGCGCCTGTTTCGGATAGGCCGCTTCTTGCAGCCAGTCAAAAACCACATCATCGGGCGTGTCCAGAGACTGGCCAATTTCCTGCAAAATCACACCGCGCTCGATCTCGATTTCTTTGGGATCAAACACCGGATTTAACAAAATATCCGAAATCACATCCAGCGCCAGAGGCACATCGCCGCCCAAAACCCGCACATAATATGCCGTCATTTCGCGGCTGGTATAGGCATTGATAAAGCCGCCGACATCCTCGATTGCTTCGGCAATATCCAGCGCGCTGCGGGTTTTTGTGCCCTTGAAGGCCATGTGTTCCAAAAAATGCGCGATGCCGTTTTGCTCGGCCCGCTCGTGGCGACAACCGGCACCAACCCAAATGCCCAGCGAGGCCGACTCAAGCCCCGGCATATTTTCGGTAACGATGCGAAAACCGTTGCTTAAAGTGTGAAGTTCAATGCTCATTTAGCGACCCGTTCCAAAATCAACGTCTTTAATGCGCCCAAATCATTGGCAACCCGGCTAAAGCGTTCTTTATGCGTAAATAAATCGGCCATATGGGCGGGCAAAGGCGGATGAATTCCACAGGCCGCCTTGACCGCATCGGGGAATTTTGCGGGGTGGGCCGTGGCCAGCGTGACCATTGGCGCGCCGCCCAGATGCTGCTCGGCCACCTTCACAGCTACGGCGGAATGCGGGCATAAAACCTCGCCGCAGCGCTGCTTCATTTGCTTGATGGTTGCCGTGGTTTCGGCCTCGGATGCGCGCCCCGAAACGAACGTATCGCGCAGCATTTTAATTGCGCCTTGCGACACCTTGAATTCAGCGTTCGATTGCAGCTCGTCCATCAATTGCGCCACCGCGTCGCCATCGCGCCCGTAAGCGTCAAACAGCACCCGCTCAAAATTGGACGAGACCTGAATATCCATCGACGGGCTGATCGACGGGTTAACGCCTTGTTTGCTGTAAACGCCGGTTTGCAGAGTGCGGTGTAAAATGTCATTCTGATTGGTGGCAATCACCAGTTTTTCAATCGGCAGGCCCATTTTGCGCGCAATGTAGCCGGCAAAAATATCGCCGAAATTGCCGGTCGGCACGGTAAAACTGACCGGCCGATGCGGCGCGCCCAGCGCGGTTGCGGCATAGAAATAATAAACCACCTGCGCCAGAACCCGGCCCCAGTTGATCGAATTTACCCCGGCCAAACGCACGGTATCGCGAAACTCGAAATCGTTGAACATGTCTTTCAGGCGGGCTTGGCAATCATCAAAATCCCCGTCCACCGCCAGCGCATGCACGTTGCTTTCCGTCGGCGTTGTCATCTGGCGGCGCTGTACATCCGACACCCGGCCATGCGGATACATGATGAACAAATCCACCGCGTCCAGCCCCCTGAACGCCTCGATCGCGGCCGATCCGGTATCACCCGAAGTGGCCCCCACAATCGTCACCCGTTCACCGCGCTTGACCAGTGCGGCCTGAAACAGCTGCCCAATCAGCTGCATGGCAAAATCCTTGAACGCCAGCGTCGGGCCGTGAAACAGCTCCAGCAGAAAATGGTTCGGTCCCAATTGCACCATCGGCGCGCGTGCATCATGGTTAAATCCGCCATAAGCCCGGCCAATAATATCACCAAATTCGCTATCGCCAAAACTGCCCTCAACAAACGGGCGCATCACACGATAAGCCACTTCCTCGTAACTTAAAGCTGCCAGCGCGCCAATATCAGCCGCCGCCATCACCGGAATTTCGGCAGGAACATAAAGCCCGCCATCACGCGCCAGCCCCGTCAACATTGCATCTTCAAAGCCAAGCTCGGGTGCCTTGCCACGGGTTGAAACATATCGCATTTTGCTGCTTTCTTTTACTAACGCACATCATCCATCCCGCGCCTCTTACGCCAGTTGCACAGCCCTGTCATCCCAAACCTTGAAATTAGCGCGCGCCCTGCGCCATTATTGTTCCATAAATATCCCCGCCGGAGGCAAAAAACCATATCGCTTCCCTTTCCTAGCCAAAACATATTAGATAATGGTTAAACCAGCCACGAGGCCCCCATGTCCGACACCCTATTCCGCCCCCTGCAAACCACGCTTGACCATGACCGCACGCTTGCGCTCTTGAAACAGGCCACCGACGGCGCCGATGACGGCGAATTATTCCTTGAGCGCAGCCGCTCCGAGGTGCTGGTGTTTGACGATGGCCACATCAAAACCGCCAGCTATGACGCGACCGAAGGCTTTGGCTTGCGCGCGGTGAAGGGCGAAACCACCGGCTACGCCCATTCCAGCGAAATCTCCGAGGCCGCAATCCTCCGCGCTGCCAAAACCGCGCGCTTGGCTGTGGGCGATGGCGGCGGCACTTGGGCCGATGCGCCCGCCCCGACCAACCAGCGGCTTTACACCGGTCAAAACCCGATGGACGACGCCACATTTGCCGCTAAAATCGACATCCTGAATGAAATAAACGAATTTACCCGCGCGCTGGATAAACGTGTGATTCAGGTTTCGGCCACCATCGCCGCCTCCATTCAGGAAATCGAAATTCTGCGCCCCGAAGGCACGATTATGCGCGATATCCGGCCAATGTCGCGGGTGAATATTTCGGTGATTGTCGAGCAAAACGGCCGTCGTGAAAGCGGCGGAACCGGCGGCGGCGGGCGCGCGGGCCTAAGCATGTTGATCGCGCGCGAACACTGGCAACCCGTGGCGCGCGAGGCTTTGCGCATTGCGCTGGTCAACCTGATCGCCGTGCCTGCTCCGGCGGGTCAAATGGACATCGTGCTGGGCAGCGGCTGGCCCGGCGTGATGCTGCACGAGGCCGTGGGCCACGGGCTTGAGGGTGATTTCAACCGCAAAGGCACCTCGGCATTTTCGGGACTGATCGGCCAACAGGTCGCGGCGCGCGGTGTGACTGTGATTGACGATGGCACCATCCCCGACCGGCGCGGATCCATCAGTTTTGATGACGAAGGCACCGCCAGCGCGCGCAATGTTTTAATTGATGACGGCATGCTGGTTGGCTACATGCAAGACCGCCAGAACGCACGCCTGATGGGGGTGGCGGCCACGGGCAACGGGCGGCGTCAAAGCTATGCCCACGCCCCGATGCCGCGCATGACCAACACCTTGATGGCAAACGGAAAAACCGACCCTGCCGATATTATCTCCGATCTGCGCGATGGCATTTATGCCGTGGGTTTTGGCGGTGGTCAGGTTGACATCACCAACGGCAAATTCGTGTTTTCCTGCACCGAGGCCTACCGCGTGCAGAACGGTAAAATCGGTGCGCCCGTCAAAGGCGCCACCCTGATCGGCGACGGGCCTGCCGCGATGAAACAGATCCGCGCGATCGGCAATGATCTGGCGCTGGATCCGGGCATCGGAAATTGCGGCAAGGCGGGGCAATGGGTGCCGGTCGGGGTGGGTCAGCCGACGCTGATGATCGGCGGCATTACCGTGGGTGGCTCGGCCTGATTTTGCCCGCTAACGCAGCCTGAACCGGTTCCTGATCCCCAGACCCAGCAAAAACACCAGTATAAAACCGGCCACGGTTTGCACACCGCTATAAAACAACAATGAACCAATGACCGTATCGTCCTTGAAATACCGCCGGTAAAGCCCGAAAAATGGAACCAGATTACCAAAACTCCAGGCCATCGCCGGTATAATCGTATCCCAAACCGGCCACCAGTTTTCCTGTGGCTTTACCTTGCCAATCGCCGCCGGAATCCACAGCACAAACAGCCAGAATGCCGGCCTGCCGATGCTGCTGCCGTAACCCGATACCACGTTGAACAGATCATAAAGCCGCTTGACCCACCAATTCGGCTCAACCTCGCGCTTGCAACGCATTTCCATCCGGTGAAAAAACTGCTCTTCGTCGATTTGCAGGGTTTTGTTCATAAACAGCCGCAACCGGTTATAGGCGCGTTTTTGCTCGGCGGCGGCCATTACCGTTACAGGGTCGTCTTTGCCTGCCAGCTTTACTTTGCCCTTAACAGGTGGCCAGTTATCGCGGTAATCATCGGGCAGGGTAAAGGTGGTATCATCATAAATTTCAGCCGCATGAAACTGCGGCACGGCCGATAAAAACCGCACATCGTTAAATCTGGTGGTGGATTTGAATTTGGCGGAACTGAAATCGGCAGAAGCGCTAAACGTCGCGGAACGGAAATAGGCAGAAGCGCTAAACGTCGCG
>CAYSBD010000097.1:0-8497 GCA_964429175.1 uncultured Marinosulfonomonas sp. | reverse complement strand
TGCGCCGGATTTCACCGTGCCGCCTTCGACAAATTCAGGGGCCAGATTGATGATCATCCCCGTGGATGCGGCCCGAATATCCAGCGTGCGCTGGCTGCGAATTTCACCAAATGCGGTCATAACAGGCACCAGATTAACCGCTTTGGCCGTTATCACATTAACCGAAAACACCCGCTCTTGGTGCGGTTTTTGTTTGGATTCCTTGGCCCATTTATCCTGCAAGGCCGAATAAATCGTGTTGCCTCCAACGGCCAACAGACCCAACGTCAGGGCGAACAGGAATAGACCAACAAGGCTGCGTCGCAAAAACCGTATTTATTCAGGACCTCTCCAAACAGAATTTGGCGCGGCACCGGCAAAACCGAATGCCCGCCAAACAGGTTACTTTATACTTATACGCAGCCGGAAATTATTTCCGTCGCTTATGTTCGTCCAGACGCGGGAATATTTCAACAAAATTGCACGGTCCTTGGCGATAATCCAGCTGCACCGACAGAATTTCATCCCACGCATCCTTGCACGCGCCGGGGCTGCCGGGCAGCGCAAATAAATAGGTGCCATCCGCCACCCCGCCACAGGCGCGCGATTGTACCGCCGACATACCGATTTTGGGAAATGAAATCATCGTGAACAGGGTGGCAAATGCGTCCATTTCCTTTTCGTAAACATCGCGATGCGCCTCGACGGTTACATCGCGTCCCGTCAGGCCGGTGCCGCCGGTGGAAATAACCACGTCGATATTTTTGTCGGCACACCATTTGCGCAAACGGTCCGCAATCTGGTCACGCTCGTCACGCAAAATCATCCGGTCTGCCACGATATGACCGGCTTTTTCAATGCGATCCACAAGGGTTTGACCCGAGCGATCTTCTTCGATTTTACGCGTGTCCGAGACCGTTAAAACGGCAATACGCACGGGAATAAATTCTTTCTTTTCGGGCATTTTTTCTGGCATAGGATTATTCTCCAAGCTTGGTTTTTAATGATAACAAATCCGCCCATGCCTCACGTTTGGCCAAAGGGGCGCGCAGCAGATAAGCGGGATGAAACATCGGCAAGGCGGGGCGCTCTTGCACGGTTTGCCACTGCCCGCGCATTCGGGTGATGTTTTTGCGCTCCAACATGGCAAGGCAGGGGATATTTCCCATCAACACAATGAAATCAGGCGCGGCCAGATCGATGTGGCGCTGCATAAACGGGCGCAACATGGCAATTTCGGCGGGGTCAGGGTCACGATCTTGGGGTGGCCGCCACGGCAGGATGTTGGTGGTGTAAACCGACGATGCCGGATCCGCCCCGCCCCGATCCAGATCAATCGCCGCCAACATTTTATCCAGCAACTGCCCCGCGCGCCCAACAAAGGGGCGCCCCTCGCGGTCCTCCTCGCGCCCCGGTGCCTCGCCGATAATCATCACCCGCGCAGCCGGATTTCCGCCCGAAAACACCAGATTACGCGCGCCCTGTTTTAACGCGCAATGGCTGAAATCCATCAGGGCCTGTTTTAATGCCTCAAGGCTGTTTGCACCCAAAGCTGCTGCCTTGGCCTCGGCAACCGTGTCAATTTCAACGGCCTTAACGGGCTGCAGTTCGGGCTTTGTTTCGGGTTTTTCACCGGACTGTTTTATAGGCTGTTTTGCCGGCTTTTCGGCCACCAATTCATAGCGGTTCAGCGGCTGATCCCCGATCGCCTCATCCGCGCCCAGTTCAACCTGCCACTCCAGCGCCGCCTTGGCCTGATAATATTGCGTCATGGAATCCATGCCCGCACGATATTCCTGAAATGCGACGAGGTAAATCCCTTGCCGTATATCGGCGGCTTTTCTATAAGCAGGAAATACTTTATACATTTCAAAACTCCGGAGGCCTGCCATGACATTTAACGCAAAACACCTGCTGGGCATCGAGCCTCTAAAGCCCGCCGAAATTACCGCGATTATGGATTTGGCCGATGAATATGTCGATCTGAACCGCAGGCAGGTGAAACATGGCGATGCGCTGGCCGGTCTGACCCAGATCAACATGTTTTTTGAAAACTCGACCCGCACGCAGGCCAGTTTTGAAATTGCCGGCAAGCGTTTGGGCGCCGATGTGATGAATATGGCGATGCAGGCCAGCTCGATCAAAAAAGGCGAAACCCTGATTGACACCGCCCTGACGTTAAACGCCATGCATCCCGATATTCTGGTGGTGCGTCATCCGCATTCCGGCGCGGTTGATCTGTTGGCGCAAAAGGTAAATTGCGCGGTTTTAAATGCGGGCGACGGGGTGCATGAACATCCGACGCAGGCCCTGCTGGACGCGCTGACCATCCGGCGTAAAAAGGGCCGGTTGCAGCGCTTGAACATCGCCATTTGCGGCGATATTGCGCATTCGCGTGTGGCACGGTCGAACATTTTACTACTGGGCAAAATGGAAAACCGCGTCCGGCTGATCGGCCCGCCAACGCTGATGCCCGCCGGCATTAAGGATTTCGGCGTCGAGGTGTTTGACGACATGCGCGAGGGTTTGAAAGATGTTGATGTGGTGATGATGTTGCGGCTGCAAAAAGAGCGCATGGATGGCGGTTTCATTCCATCCAGCCGCGAATATTATCACCGTTTCGGGCTGGACCCTGAAAAGCTGTCATTTGCCAAAGACGACGCCATTGTGATGCACCCGGGGCCGATGAACCGCGGAGTGGAAATTGACGGGATTTTAGCCGATGATATCAACCGTTCGGTGATTCAGGAGCAAGTTGAAATGGGCGTTGCCGTGCGCATGGCCGCGATGGATTTACTGGCGCGAAATCTGCGCAAACCCAAACAGGAGGGCATTTATGTCTGACATCGAACCAACACGCATCGAGGAAATAGTCACCAGAAAAACGGGCAGCAATCACCCCCCGGACGCAGATGTGGTTTTCAAAATCACCGCCGATCGCAGGGCCTATAACAAAGAACATCTGGTGTTGATGATGATCGGTGCGGCCGGCATGTATTGGCTGTTGTGGGCCATCGGAAATCCGCATCCCTGGACCGGCATTGTTGGTGCTGTGTTCGCTATTTTTGTGCGCTGGATTTATGTCGCAAGCGAGGCCATGGACGTGGTCTGGAACGTAACCAAAACCCATCTGAGCGGCCCGTCCGAGCGCAAAATACCGCTGGCCAGCATCAAAAAAACCCGCACTTTATTTTCAGCCGTGCAGGTTATCACCCATAATGGCGACAAATATATGTTGAAATATCTGGCCAATACCGATGCCACCGTGACGGCTATTTTAAAGGCACGGGATCGGGTATTAACATGAACAAATCAGATTTTGACTGGACAGATTTTGACGGGCAAGAAATTTTGCACGAAGGCGAAGAAATTCTGTGGCAGGGCGCGCCCAAAGCCCGGCTTGAAACTCACCGCAGACATCTGCGAAATGGTGCGATTTGGTCCATTATCGCGATTTGTATGATTGTCATTGCAATCAGTCTGGAACAGGGTGGCAATGTGAAAACCCAAATGCTGGTTGCAGCATCGGCCCTGTTTGGCGTGGCTATTTATGCCAGCGTTGGCCAAATGTTTTTACGCCGCGCCCAGCTAAAACGCACCAGATATGCCATCACCAATAAACGTGTCCTTAGCCTTGAAACCAAGGCAAACGGCAAGAAAATCCACCACGATATTGTAATTGACCAAACAACGACAGCGGCCCTTAGCGCGGCAGAGCCGGACACCCTATCTTTCTGGCTTGCCGATGAAAACCCCGGTGACAAATACGACGGTCGGGGCTTGCAATTTGTCCAACTGGAAAACGCAAATCAGGTGCTTGACGTGTTCAGGCAGGCCATTGATGATAACGATTGAACCAACACAGCTTTTAGCGGCCAGACTGCTTTTAGCGGCCAGAGCGCCCCAGCCACAAAAACCCGATTTAGGGAATTACAAATGAGCGATTTTCACCTAACCAACGCCCGCCTGATTGACCCGCAACAGGGCAGCGATAAAATCGGCCACCTGACAATTCGGGACAGCCGGATTACCGCCATTTCTTACGGGGATGCGCCCAAGGGCAACAGCGTGGATTGCGCCGGAAAATGTCTTGCGCCGGGCATTGTCGATATTGGCGTCAAGGTTTGTGAGCCGGGTGAGCGCCACAAGGAAAGTTACCGCACCGCGGGTCTTGCGGCGGCGGCGGGCGGCGTGACCACCGTTATCACTCGCCCCGACACGATCCCGGCGATCGACAGCCCCGAGGTGCTGGAATTTGTCGCCCGGCGCGCCCGCGAAACTGCAAAAGTGCGCATGTTGCCGATGGCGGCCCTGACCAAAGGGCGGGCAGGCAATGAAATGGTTGAAATCGGGTTTTTAAAAGACGCCGGCGCGATTGCCTTTACCGATTGCGACCGCGTGGTGCAAAACCCCAAGATTTTTGCCCGCTGCCTGACCTATGCCAAAAGCCTTGATGCCTTGGTCATCGCGCATCCGCAAGATCCGGTGATGTCCAAAGGTGCGGCGGTAACTTCGGGAAAATTTGCATCGCTGCGCGGCTTGCCCGCTGTTTCGCCCATGGCCGAACGGCTGGGGCTAGAGCGCGATTTGGCCTTGGTGGAAATGACCGGCGCGCGTTACCACGCCGACAACCTGTCTTCGGCCAGCGGCCTGCCCGCCCTGCAACGCGCCAAAGACGCGGGGCTGGATGTCAGCGCGGGGACCTCGATCCATCACCTGACCCTGAACGAGCTGGACGTTGGCAATTACCGCACGTTTTTCAAGGTCAAACCGCCGCTTCGTAGCGAATCTGACCGCCAAGCGCTGGTGGCGGCCGTGGCCAGCGGGCTGATCGACATTATTTCATCCATGCACACCCCGCAAGACGAAGAAAGCAAGCGTTTGCCCTATCAAGAGGCCGCATCGGGGGCCGTGGCACTGGAAACTTTGCTGCCTGCGGCCATGCGACTTTATCATGCCGGTGCTCTGGATTTGCCAACGTTATTTCGTGCGATGTCGTTAAATCCGGCCAAACGGCTGGGGCTGGATTGCGGGCGGATGACCGTGGGCGCGCCGGCCGATCTGGTGCTGTTTGACCCTGATGCGCCGTTTGTGCTGGACCGTTTCGCGCTGCGATCGAAATCAAAAAATACCCCGTTTGACGAGCAGAAAATGCAAGGTTTGGTGTTGGCGACCTTTGTGGGCGGAACCAAAATTTTTAGGCGAGGGAAATAATGCCGGATATTATCAGCAGTTTTCAAATTCTGGCACTTGTGGCGATTGGCGCTTATTTGCTGGGTTCGGTGCCTTTTGGCATGGTGATCGCGCGCGCGATGGGGTTGGGAAATCTGCGTGAAATTGGCTCGGGCAATATTGGCGCAACCAATGTGCTGCGCACCGGCAACAAAGGCGCGGCGGCCGCAACGCTGATATTTGATGCCGGAAAAGGCGCGGTGGCGGTGTTGGTCGCGCGTGCGCTGGTTGGCGAAGACGCCGCACAAATTGCTGGATTGGCCGCGTTTTTAGGCCATCTTTTTCCGGTTTGGCTGGGGTTTCGTGGCGGCAAGGGCGTGGCGACATTTCTGGGTATTTTGCTGGCTCTGTATTGGCCAATTGGCCTGATTGCTTGCGCCACCTGGCTGCTGTTTGTTTTGCTATTTAGCATCTCGTCGGTGGGCGCATTGGCGGCGGCATGGCTGGCCCCGGGCTGGATGTATCTAATGGGCCAAAAGGAAATGCTGCTACTGGGAGCGGTCCTGTGCACGTTGATTTATATCCGCCACGCGGCCAACATCAAACGCATTTTGGCCGGAACCGAGCCCAAAATCGGACATCAGGGCAAGTAAGTTACGACAAGTTGCCCTATTTTGCAGATATATCTTGTTTATCTTGAAATTGTCTTTATCTCAAGCCTGAGCATAACAGTTGGGCGGATTTTATGAACAAGAATGATCAGACAACAAACGAGAATTTCGAGCCGGCAACCACGCGCGAATGGGTGCGTCATCTGGCCAAATACCGCGATCCGAAACTAAGCCGTAGCCTGATTGAGCTGGCCGCGACCGCCCTGCCGTTTATTGCGCTTTGGGCGCTTGCTGTTTTGTCGCTTTCCGTTAGTTATTGGCTGACTTTTGCGCTGTCGGTCCTGAACGGGTTTTTCGTGGTCCGGCTGTTTATCATTCAACATGATTGCGGGCATGGATCCTACTTCAAAAGCCGCAAAGCAAATGACACCGTTGGCCGGATTTTGGGGGTTTTCACCGTCACGCCCTATGACGTCTGGAAGCGCGCCCATACTATCCACCATTCGACTTCGGGCAATCTGGACCGGCGCGAAATGGGTGATATCGAAACCATCACCATCAAAGAATATCAAGCCAAATCCAAATGGGACCGCTTCAAATACCGGCTGTATCGCAACCCGTTTATCCTGTTTGGTTTTGGTCCGTCCTATCTGTTTTTGCTGCAAAACCGCTTG
Source organism: uncultured Marinosulfonomonas sp. (assembly GCA_964429175.1). Classification (GTDB taxonomy): domain Bacteria; phylum Pseudomonadota; class Alphaproteobacteria; order Rhodobacterales; family Rhodobacteraceae; genus Profundibacter. Next base: position 2,061 of record CAYSBD010000097.1, on the reverse strand, counting down.
CCCATCGGCCTGATGAAAGCCGGCGCAAAATACTGGTATAGTGCGCTGGGCACCAACGTCGCGATTTTTGCGGCACTCGCGGGCGTGATTTATTTTATCAGCTGGCATGCGTTTCTGCTGATCTTTTTACCCAGCATTATAACCGGCGCCACCATTGGTCTGTGGCTGTTTTATGTGCAGCACCAATTCGAGGAAACCTACTGGGATCGCGATGAAAACTGGGACCTGCATGACGCCGCCCTGCACGGCAGTTCGCATTACATTTTGCCCGAGCCGCTGCAATGGCTGACCGGCAATATCGGCATCCACCATGTGCATCACATTTACGCCCGGATCCCGTTTTACCGCCTAAAAGAAGTGCTAAAGGATTATCCGGTTCTGAAAGACGCCCAGCGTTTGACAATCCGCGAAAGTCTGGCCTGTGTAAAGCTGCAATTCTGGGACGAAAACACGCGCGAGCTGTTATCTTACCGGAAGATGAAAGAAGTTTACGGCACCTCTTAAAACGGTTTGACAAATAAAAAGACCGAACGCAGGATACGCGTCCGGTCTTTTTTTGTTTATAAAACTATAGGCTATTTAGTTACTTTTAGCCTTTTCAGCCGCCGCTTTTGCCGCTTTTTCGGCCGCACGTTTTTCACGTTTGGCATTCAGGCTTTTGAAAGAAAGCGTTGAATAATAACCGAACTTATCCTGCGTTGCCGCCTCTGGCGTCAGAACGTCATGCTTTACAGCCAGCACGTTTTGATCTTGGTTTTTAACCAGAAACGTAACTTTTCCGTCTTCATCCGTATAGGTGGAATGCACATTATCTGTGGTAAAGCTTGGATAAAACTTGGCACCGGCCAGTGGTTTGCCCTCAAATAAAACCTGCACAGTCAGCTTGCCGCCCATTTCAATGCGGGTCGGATCAGTTAGAGGCAAAATTTCAAGTTTGATGCCTTGAGCTTGAGGCTCACCACCGATTTTCCCTAAAATAGCGGTGGCATATTTCACATAATAGCCTGATCTAGCAGCATTTTCCACTTCGTTTTTTGGTTTATTAAAACGGTTTCCGTCTTTGTCTTTAGTAGAATAACCCCGCATATATGCAGTCGATACATAAACGCCTTCTGCGCCTATTGAAAACTCCACATGATCATCATGATCTTTGCGGGTCACCATGCAATCAGACATATCGGCCTTTTTGGCAGCGATGGATTCGATGTAGCTGATGTCATAGCCCTCATCGGAAAGGTGGCCATAAACCACGGCCAGATCACCGTGACGCTCAGAAATCCAGGCAGCATGGGCGCTAGCCTGACCAGCAAGACCAGTAACCAGCAGTGCAGAGATGGCAGCAATTTTAAACTTGTTCATTTCATTTCCTTTTGTTTCCCTGTCGAATGAACGAAACTATTTCCCTGTTTCAAGGCACAGATACACTGGCCACGAAACTAAAAATTTCGCAAATTCACAAGATTTGTTGATTGATACGACAGGCAAAGGTATCCATAGAGCTAGAGTGCCGCATGCCTGAATCGCTAAAAATGCTGGGGTGACCTAGCCGTTATTAATAGCATAGCTCGGCTACTAATAACTCTATAATATCATATATGCAAAAGGTTGCAAGCTATTTCCCGCATAAGTAAGCGTCAAGTTTCAGTAGTTATACTCGCTGTAAACCCTGCCCAAATCACCGCCCCATTCGCCATGATATTTTGCCAGCAATTCATCGGCTGGAACCATACCAGTTTCCACTGAATCAATCAGCGTATTCAGGAAATGGCGCTCATCCAAAATCATCCCGCCAGCCCCCGGTTTGGCCCGCGCTTTCAGACCGTTTTCGGAAATTTTCAAAACCTCACGCGCCAGATCTTGCATTTTCAGCCCGCCTACTTCGGCCTCAAGCGCGCCAACGGATGCAGCAACCCGCCATTCTTCGCGGGTCTCGGCATCCCAATCTTTAACCAGATCCCAAGCAGCATCCAGCGCGCCCTGATCATACATCAGCCCAGTCCAAAGCGCAGGTAACGCGCAAATATTGCGCCAAGACCCACCATCGGCCCCGCGCATTTCCAT
>CAYSBD010000096.1:5976-8654 GCA_964429175.1 uncultured Marinosulfonomonas sp. | reverse complement strand
TTGGCGTGCTGCGTTGCTCAATAATTGTGGGTTTTATGCCGGCTCGGGCCAGCTCGATCGCGGCGGTCAAACCGGTCGGGCCAGCGCCCACAATTAAAATATTCAGCACGGCAGCTCCTTCGTCGTTTTAAAATGCAACCATGAAACCCTACGCTAGTTTTGGCCCATTTCAAGTCATAAATAGCCTCGATAGATCAGGTTTTGGTTTTGACAGTCATCGGGTTTTCGCAGCATCCGGGCGTGATAAAAATTGCGCTTTAATATTTGCGCCATAACGCATAGGTTCAGCGTAAATACAATTATTAAACAGGAGCGCCCAAAATGGCCGAAATTAAAGACCCCGAAAACACAATTCTGATGGAACTGAAAGACGGCACTGTCACAATCGAATTGCTGCCCGATGTTGCCCCCAAACATGTCGAGCGCATGAAAGAGCTGGTGCGCGCCGGTTCTTATGACAATGTTTGTTTTCATCGGGTGATCGAGGGTTTTATGGCCCAGACCGGTGATGTGTGTAACGGAAATATGGAAGAAAATTTCAATCTGCGCGCTGCGGGCACAGGTGGTTCGGACAAGCCGAATATTGTGGCTGAATTCTCGAAAATTCCACATGCGCGTGGCAGCATTGGTGCGGCGCGTTCGCAAAGCCCGGATTCGGCCAACAGCCAGTTTTTTATCAATTTTGGCGCTAATGATTTTCTGAACGGCCAGTATACGGTTTATGGCATGGTGATTGATGGCATGGATCATGTTGATAAAATTGCCCGCGGCGAGCCACCGATGGAGCCGGACCGGATGATTTCCATGAAAGTTGCAGCAGATGCGTAAAGTTGACATTGTTCTTCCGGCGCTGATACTTTTAGGCGCGGCGATTTGGGCGCTGTTTTTTATTTACGGCAACAAAACCCAGGCGCTCGAAAATGACACACCGGGGCCTAATCTGGTGATCGAAGTTTCCGGTAGCCATAGCGGTATCATCGAGATTGATTTGCTGCCCAATGTTGCGCCAAACCATGTGGCACGCATCATTGAGCTGGCCAAATCCGGTGCTTATGACGGGGTGGTTTTTCACCGGGTGATTGACGGGTTTATGGCCCAGACCGGTGATGTGCAATATGGCAGACGTGATGGTGATACCAGCCGTGCGGGGGGCGGAGGCTCGGATATGCCGAATCTGAAGGCCGAGTTTTCCAACATCCCCTTTACGCTTGGCACGGTCGGCATGGCGCGCTCTGCCAATCCGGATTCGGCCAACAGCCAGTTTTTCATTATGTTCGGACCCGAAAAAAGCCTGAACGGAAAATACACGGTGGTTGGGCGGATGATCAAGGGGCTTGAGACGCTTCATAATATCAAGCTGGGCGATAAAGCCGCGAACGGTGCGGTGACGGATCCTGATTATATGGCGAGAGTTACTGTTATAAATAAATAAGAATAATTACAGGGCTGATTTTCAGGTCGGCCCTGTAATATCGGTGGAGCATTTCGGCACGGACTGTTTTTGTCTTGAGCTTAGAGCCTCCGGCGGAGGTATTTAAGGCAAGAAGAAATTAAGGGGCAAGCGTTACCAAAGCGTGACGTTTTTTGCCGGCAGAAAGTTTTAACGGGCTGGCCAGATCGGCGGTTGTAATTATTTGGCCGACGTCTGTCAGGGGGTGGTCGTTTAATTTTGCTCCGCTTTCTTTAAACAGCCGTTTTGCATCTTTGCCGGATTTTGAAAGACCGCTGCGCACAAATAATTGCACGATAGAAATACCGTCGCCGATTTCATTTGGGCACAGGGTAAGGGTTGGCAAATCATCGCCAATCCCGCCTTTTTCAAACACTTCGCGTGCGGTTTCTGCGGCCGCTTTTGCGGCATTGGCGCTGTGGGCCAATGTGGTGACCTCGTTTGCCAGCCGAATTTTGGCATCATTGATTTCAGCGCCCTCCAACGCGCCAAGGCGATCACATTCCGCAACCGGAAGCTCTGTGTAAAGCTTGAGAAACCTGCCCACATCGGCATCGGTGGTGTTACGCCAGAATTGCCAGAATTCGTAGGGGCTGCGCATATCAGCATTCAACCAAACCGCTCCATCCAGAGATTTACCCATCTTTTTGCCGTCAGATGTTTCTAAAAGCGGGGTCGTCAGGCCAAAAATCCGGTTGTCCAGCACGCGGCGGGTTAAATCGATTCCGTTAACAATATTGCCCCATTGATCAGAACCGCCCATTTGCAGTAAGCAGCCATAACGTCGGTTAAGTTCAAGAAAATCATAAGCTTGCAGGATCATGTAGTTGAATTCAAGGAACGAAAGAGACTGTTCGCGATCAAGCCGGGATTTAACCGATTCAAAGGCCAGCATCCGGTTAACCGAAAAGTGCCGACCAATATCGCGCAAAAATGACAGGTAGTTCAGATCATCTAACCATTCGGCATTATTAACCATCACCGCATCGGTCGGGCCATCACCAAAGCTAACAAAGCTGGAGAACACGGCCTTTATGCCGGAAATATTGGCGTTAATTGCCCCATCATCCAGCAGCGGACGCTCGTCGGCACGAAAGGATGGATCGCCTACTTTTGTGGTGCCTCCGCCCATCAAAACAATCGGTTTATGTCCGGTTTTTTGCAGCCAACGCAGCATCATAATCTGGATCATACTCAATTTACATATCTTCAATTGGATGAAGTATTT
>CAYSBD010000096.1:0-5966 GCA_964429175.1 uncultured Marinosulfonomonas sp. | reverse complement strand
CATACTGCCCACATGCAGCGATTTTGCCGTGGCATCAAAGCCGATATAGGCCGGCACCACGCCATCAACCATGGCCTGATCAAGGGCCTGATAATCGGTGCAATCGGCCACAAATCCGCGTTCCAGCATGATGCGCATAAAGTCTGATTTGGCGTGGTAAGTCATTTTTAATGTTTTCCGTTCTCATCTGATTTGCACCCTGATATATCGGGCAAAAGGGCGAAGGGAAAGAGCATGTTGAAAACCGGACCGATATGGGCGCTTGGCACGATGTCCGGCACCTCGCTTGACGGGGTCGACGGGGCTATGTTGCAAACCGATGGCGTTGAAATTCTGGCTTTTGGCCAAAGCGATTACCGCCCTTTTAGCAAAGCCGAGCGTGAAAACATTGCGGCTGCATTCGGAAAATGGCCGGATCAGGACGGAGTGAAACGCGCCACCGAGCTGGTTGAAACCGCCCATGCCGAGCTGCTTTGTAATTTTACGGGCGCGGATTTGATCGGCTTTCACGGCCAGACATTGGCGCATGATCCGGCTGGCGGGCGAACGCATCAGGCCGGTGATGGAGGCTTGTTAGCCAAGGTCTTGGAAACACCCGTGGTTTGGGACTTTCGTGCTGCGGACGTCGAGATGGGCGGGCAGGGCGCGCCGCTGGCCCCGTTTTTTCATTTTGCCTGTGCCAAATGGATCGGGGCAACCCAACCTGTGGCGTTTTTAAATCTTGGCGGGGTTGGTAATGTGACGTGGGTTGATCCGGGCAAGGAGAAGCCCGAGCAGCAAGGCGCGTTGCTGGCTTTTGACACCGGACCGGCCAATGCACCGATCAACGATCTGGTTGCCGCGCGCCTTGGTCTGGATTGTGATAAGGGCGGAAAGCTGGCCGAGGCCGGTGATGTTGACGAGGCTTTGGTCGAAGCATTTTTGCAGCGCGGATATTTCCACAAAATGCCGCCCAAGTCTTTGGATAGAAACGAATTTCATGATTTGTTAAGCATGGTTTCCAATCTGGATAATCCCGACGCCGCGGCGACTTTAACAGCAATTGCAGCCGCATCGGTGGCCAAGGCGGTGGAGCATTTCCCGACCGTTCCAAGCCGTGTTCTGGTCACCGGTGGCGGGCGAAAAAATCCGGTGATGATGGCGATGTTATCGGTGCTGATCGATTGCCCGGTTAGCCCGGTCGAGGATGTGGGGCTGGACGGCGACATGCTGGAGGCGCAGGCATTTGCCTATTTGGCGGTGCGGGTATTGCGTGGAATGCCGACATCGGCGCCATTAACCACGGGTGTTGCGACGGCCGTGGGCGGGGGAAAAGTGAGCTACCCCTAGGCGCTTTGAAAGGATCAGGCCCGCAAATAACGATATGCGAGCCTTGGTTTGTAGCGCTTATTTTAATATTGATTTTCCGGCATATTGCGCGCTTTCACCCAGCATTTCCTCGATCCGGATCAGCTGGTTATATTTGGCCAACCTGTCCGAGCGCGCCAATGAGCCGGTTTTGATCTGGCCGCAATTGGTGGCAACGGCCAAATCGGCAATTGTGGTGTCTTCGGTTTCGCCGGACCGGTGGCTCATTACACAAGTCATACCGGCACGGTGCGCCATATCAACAGCTTTAAGGGTTTCGCTTAAAGTGCCGATTTGATTGATTTTTACCAACATTGAATTGGCCGCGGATTTTTCAATTCCGGTAGCAAGCCGTTCGGGGTTTGTCACGAACAGATCATCGCCAACCAGCTGTATTTTATCGCCAATCGCCGCGTTCAGCGCAACCCAGCCATCCCAGTCATCTTCGCCCATGCCGTCTTCGATGCTGATGATCGGATAATCGGCCACCAGCGCTTGCAAATAGGCAACATTTTCAGCCGAGCTTAGCGTTTTGCCTTCGCCCTTCATTTCATATTTACCGTCCTCATAATATTCCGTGGCGGCGCAATCCAGTGCTAGATAAATATCCTCGCCGGGTTTGTAGCCTGCTTTTTTGATGGATTTCATAATAAAATCAAGCGCATCACGGGTGGAGTTAAGGTTGGGTGCGAAACCGCCTTCATCACCAATTCCGGTAGAAAGACCCGCAGCGGTCAGCTCGGCTTTCAGCGTGTGGAACACTTCCGATCCGATCCGCACCGCATCGCGAATATCGGTGGCTGCAACCGGCATGATCATAAATTCCTGAATATCAATCGGGTTATCGGCATGTTCGCCCCCGTTGATAATATTCATCATCGGCACCGGCAAAACCCGCGCCGAAGTGCCGCCGATATAACGGTAAAGCGGCTGAACCGTGTCATCGGCCGCCGCCTTGGCCACCGCCAGTGAAACGCCCAAAATCGCGTTGGCCCCCAGACGGGATTTGTTCGGGGTGCCGTCCAATTCACACATCATTGCATCAATCGCTTCTTGCTCGGCGCTGTCCATACCAACCAGCTCTTCGGCAATTTCACCGTTCACAGCCGCCACCGCGCGCAAAACGCCCTTGCCGCCATAACGTGATTTGTCGCCGTCGCGCAGCTCGACCGCCTCATGTGCGCCGGTCGAGGCACCAGAGGGCACCGCAAAACGGCCCATATTTCCGTCTTCCAGAATTACATCGACCTCGACGGTTGGATTGCCCCGGCTGTCCAGGATTTCGCGGGCGAATATGTCTACGATGATGCTCATGGTGTTTATCCTTGGTGGGTTGCCTTGGTTTCTGCCGTAGCTATAACAGTAAAATCGGGGATGTAAATAGGGCCTGTTAGCGCTAACGCGGGTTGCGTTTTGTAAAATAAAACCAAACGGGTAAATAGTCTATTTGCGGATCGGAACACCATAAAGCTCAAGCCGGTGCCCCTTTAGTTTATAGCCCAGTTTTTGCGCAATCTTTTCTTGAAGCGCCTCAATCTCGGGGTCACAAAATTCGATCACCTTGCCTGAATTCATATCAATCAAATGATCATGATGCTCGCGATCTGCCGTTTCATAACGGGCGCGGCCATCGCCAAATTCCAGTTTATCCAGAATTCCGGATTCCTCAAACAACTTGACGGTGCGATAAACTGTAGCAATCGAAATATTCGGATCAATCGCTGCGGCGCGGGCATATAATTCCTCGACATCGGGGTGGTCGGTGGCGTCTTGCAACACCTTGGCAATAACCCGGCGCTGCCCCGTCATGCGCAGGCCCGAGCGCTCGCATTTGGCGATAATTGTTTCCGGCATTTTAAGCTCCAGCTTCTGTTCAAAACTGGTTTATGATAAAAATCGCGTGGTATAAACCGTTATTTCAAATTCAGCTGCCGATTTATGTTATGCTGTTTTTAGTCTGTAGGGTGGTTTCATGGGATTTAATGCATATAATTTTCTTGCCTGCGGCGCGGATATTTTTGGAACAATAATGGGGTTAGGGCAGGATTAAATCAGCCCAGATAGGTAAATGATCCGAGGCACGTTTGGCCTGCACAGACTGCAAGACTCCGGCCGATTTCAGCTGCAGGCTATGGCTAATGGCAAACCGGTCAAGGCGGGCCATGGGGCGCGAGGCGTGATAACTTAGGCCCGGCGCGTGCACGGTGAAATCGTTTTGAAAAGGTGCCATTCCGCGGCTTGGAGACCATTCGTTAAAATCGCCCATAATTACGGTCGGCATTTTTGGCATCTGGAAAAGCGCATTGATGATGGCCGTCATTTGTTGTTGCCTGCTGCGCCGGATCAGGCCCAGATGCACGGCCACAATGCGCAGCTCGGCAACGACGAAAATTACGGCCCCGCGCGGCTCAAGACCCGGTAGCGCCAAACGCTGGATCTGGCTTGCTTGCAGCCCTTTTCGTAGCAGCAATGCATTGCCATGCCAGCCCAGTGACACCTTGGTTTCATCCAGATCCAGCGGCATGAAATCACTGTTTTGTGCGATGATTTCACGGGGAAGGGCGGCGGGGCGGTTGCCAAGACGGCGGTCTGCTTCTTGCAAGGCGACAATATCGGCACTGAGGCTGTTGATCACATCCAGACTACGCTGCGGATCACGCCGCCGGTCCAGCCCGACGCATTTACGCAAATTATACGAAGCAAGGCGAATCGTTTGGCTCATCCTTGCAATATACCCTATCAGGACACAGATAAAAGAGGGCAATACAACTGTAGGTCTTTGATGAAACTGGCTGGAAAAAGTAAGGTTGTTTATCTGATCTGGGCCGTTTTGACGGTGGAAATAATCGTGTCTTTAGTGACGGGGTATTTCGTGATCGCGGTGATTGCGTTTATGACCTTGCTGTTGTCTCTGGCCCCGGAATATTTGGCAGACCGCTATCACATTCGTTTACCTGTGCATTTCTTTGCCGGTGTGGTGATGTTTTTGTTTGGCGCGCTTTATTTGGGTGAAGTGCTTGATTTTTATGAAAGATACTGGTGGTGGGATGCTTTCCTGCATGGCTTTTCTGCCCTTGGTTTGGGGCTGGTTGGTTTTATATTTGTTTTCATCCTGTTCGAGGGTGACCGTTATGCCGCCCCTCCCTGGGCGCTTGCGTTTCTCGCATTTTGCATTTCCATCAGCATTGGCGTGATTTGGGAGGTGTTCGAATTTGGCATGGATCAGATATTTGGTATGAACATGCAAAAATCCGGTCTGTTTGATACGATGGGCGATTTTATGATTAATATTGTTGGTGCCACAATCGGGGCGCTGGCTGGATTTGTTTATCTGAAAGGGCGCAATCACATAGGACTGTCTGGAATTATTGACGAGTTTGTTACCAAAAACCGGCGGCTGTTTCGGCGAAAAAAGCCGTAGGTTTCGCACCAAATTCGGATGATACAGGGCGCATCAAGTGCCGCAAAATGTCTGGTGAACCTGCTCGTCACCGGTTGGTGCGCGGCATAAATCATCGCCCTCTGGCCGGTTTTCAAAGGGCCGCAGCAGGGCCGCATTTAAACGCTTGAACGGTGCGTAATTTCCTTCGACAGCCGCCACGATCATTTCTTCAACCCGGTGATTTCGCGCAATGATTGCAGGCGATGTTTTACGGATCAAATCTTGTTGTTGCGCACGGTTTTTCCCCTCATCGGCAAGCCGTGCCTGCCAGCGGGTTTGCCACAGATCAAAACCTGTCGGATCCACAAATTGGCCGCGCGCGTTATCACCGGCCAAAGCACGAAATGTGTTGGTAAAATCGGCCTGACCCGCCGCCATTAAATCCAGAAAATCGTCAATCAGGGCCGCGTCGCCATCGCGGGCTTGCATCAGCCCCAGTTTGGCGCGAAACTCTGCCAGCCAAGCATTGCGCATTTGATTGGGAAAATCATGCACGATTTCAGTGGCTTTGCTGATGGCGGTTTTCTGATCACGATCAATCAACCCGATCAGCGCGCTGGCAAACTGAGCTAAATTCCAGACGATAATTTCCGATTGCTGCCCGTAAGCATAACGCGCGTGCCGGTCGATGGCACTGTAAACGCGCATTGGATTATAGGCGTCCATAAAAGCGCAGGGACCGTAATCAATCGTGATGCCCGCCACATGGGTGTTATCGGTGTTCATCACCCCGTGGATAAATCCAGCCCCCAGCCAGCGGGCAATCAATTTGGCCTGCGCCTGACAGACCAAACGCAGCAAATCCAGCGGACCGTTGGCATCGGGGAAATGGCGCGCGATGGTGTAATCGGTCAGCTTTCGTAGCGCGTCCCAATCTTGGCGCGCGGCAAAGTATTCAAAGGTGCCAACCCTGATGTGGCTGCTGGCAATGCGGGTTAAAATCGCGCCGGGCAGGGCGGTTTCGCGTTGCACATTTTGGCCGGTAATCACGGCGGCCAAAGCGCGGGTGGTGGGGATGCCAAGCGCGTGCATTGCCTCGCTGAGCAGATATTCGCGCAGCACCGGACCCAGCCACGCGCGCCCATCGCCACGGCGCGAATAAGGCGTGCGCCCCGAGCCTTTTAGCTGAATATCCTGACGGTTGCCGTGCACGTCAATCACTTCGCCCAGCAGCATC
>CAYSBD010000095.1:3657-8662 GCA_964429175.1 uncultured Marinosulfonomonas sp. | reverse complement strand
GGTTTTCCCATGGTTTTTTCCCCTGAAACATTAAAATATAACGACAAAGGTCTGATCCCGGCCATCGCTCAACAAGAGGGCAGCGGCGAGGTTCTGATGTTGGCGTGGATGAACAAGGCCGCCGTGGCGCGCACGCTTGAAACCGGAAAAGTAACGTATTGGTCGCGCTCGCGCCAGGCGTTTTGGGTCAAGGGGGAAAGTTCGGGCAATCATCAGGAACTGGTGCAGATGCGTATGGATTGTGACCGTGATTGTTTGCTGTTGATTGTGCGCCAAACGGGGCCGGCCTGTCACACCAATCGGCGCAATTGTTTTTATACCGCTGTGCAGGATGGCAATGAGGTAGAGCTGATGAAGCCGGAAAAATAAGGGCTAAAGGCCAACCAGTTCGCGGATATCATCCGGCGTTGCCCCCTCGGCGCGGTATTTTGCAATGGCGCGGGCATCGTCGCGTTTGGCAAGCCGTTTGCCGTGGGCGTCGCGGATCAGGCGGTGATGATGGTAGGTCGGGGTTGGCAAATTTAGCAGGTTTTGCAGCAGGATATGGATTTGGGTGGCTTGAAATAAATCTTCGCCACGGATCACATGGCTAATGTTTTGACGGGCGTCATCCAGCACCACAGATAAATGATACGAGGTGCCCATATTGCGGCGCGACAGGATGATATCGCCGACATTTCGGATCAAATCGCCGGTTGAAATTATCTGCGGTCCTTGGTTGGAGGGGCCGGTTTCTGTAAATTTCAATGTTACATTATCCAGCGTTTCACAGGCCTTGCGCATATTCAGGCGCAAGGGGGCATCGGGTTTTTGCTGATCCAGATCGCGGCAAGTTCCCGGATAAATCATGCCATCGGGGCCAAATATGGGCGCGGTGCCTTCTTGGGGGGCTGAAACCGCGGCCTCGATATCGCGCCGGTTGCAGGTGCATCGATAAAGCAGGCCTTGGCTTTGCAGCCGCTCCAGCGCTTGTTTATAGCGGGCTAAATTATCGGATTGGCGCATGACAGGTTCGGGCCATTTCAGCCCCAGCCAATGCAGATCATCATAAATTTGTGCCTGCCATTTGGCCCGCGAACGCCCTTGGTCGATATCTTCAATGCGCAATAAAAAATCGCCGGCCTGCGCCATTTCATAAGCCAGCATGGCCGAATAAGCGTGACCCAAATGCAGCGGGCCGGTGGGGGAAGGGGCAAAACGGGTGCGCATATTTGTTAGGTTAGCTGTTTTGCAGCCAGCCTGTCCATGCGTCTTTGGCCCGATCCGTATAGGCTTTGTAGCGCATTTTGCGGTTTTTGCGCCCGCCTTTTGCATCAATAGGCCGAAATAGGCCGAAATTTACGTTCATCGGCTGGAATGTCTTGGCCGCAGCCCCGCCGGTGATGTGATTGACCAAAGCGCCCATCGCGGTGTCAATTGGCGGTGTTTGGATCGGCGCTCCCAGAATTTCGGCCGCCGCCATTCGGCCAGCCAACAGGCCCATGGCCGCGGATTCAACGTAACCTTCGACGCCGGTAATCTGGCCTGCGAAACGGATGTTGGGGCGCGATTTTAGACGCAGTTGGTCATCTAGAAGCGTTGGTGAATTTATAAATGTGTTGCGATGGATGCCGCCAAGCCGCGCAAAACGGGCGTTTTCCAGTCCCGGGATCATTTTGAAAACCTGTGTCTGATCACCGTGTTTCATTTTGGTTTGAAAACCCACGATATTGAACAGGGTGCCAAGGGCATTGTCAAAACGCAACTGCACGACGGCGTAGGGCTTGTCATCGGGGCGGTGCGCATTTGTTAATCCGACCGGCTTCATCGGACCGAAACGCAAGGTTTCGCGACCGCGTTCGGCCATGACTTCGATCGGCAGGCAGCCGTCGAAATACGGGGTCGGATTGGGGCTGGATTGTGCTTCACCTTCATGAAATTCAGCTTTTTCGGCCGCCAGCAACGCATCGATAAAGGCCTCGTATTGGGTTTTGTCCATCGGGCAATTCAGATAGGCCTTTTGCTCGGCCTCGGTTTCACCTTTGTCGTAGCGTGATTGCATCCAGCAGATGTTCATGTCGATGCTGTCGGCGTAAACGATGGGTGCGATGGCGTCAAAAAAGGCCAGCGAGTCCATGCCCGTTTCCTTGGCGATTGATTGGCCAAGAGCGGTCGTTGTTAAAGGGCCGGTGGCGATGATCCAGTTGCCCTCGTCCGGTAAGGTATTGATTTCATTGTTATCGAGTGAAATTTTTGGATGATCCAGCAGGCGTTTTGTAACGGTTTTTGCGAAGGGATCACGATCAACAGCAAGGGCGGATCCGGCGGGCAGGGCGTGTTTATCAGCCGTTTGGATGATGATACCGTCAGCTTTGCGCATTTCCCAGTGTAGCAGACCGACCGCGTTTGCCTCGTCATCATCGGAGCGAAAAGAGTTGGAGCAAACCATTTCGGCGAGATTGCCGGTGCGATGGGCGAAGGTTTCAACCTTTGGGCGCATCTCGTGGATGATCACTGTGATGCCCATGTTTGCGGCTTGCCATGCGGCCTCGGCACCTGCCATGCCGCCGCCAAGGATGTGGAGTGTGTTTTTCATATTTTTGCTCTTGGTCAAATGAGGAGGCAGGGGGCCAGCCCCCCGCACCCCCCGGGATATTTATGGAACAATAATAAAGAAGCTAGTCTTGGCTTTGCTCTTCGTCATCACTGTCGGATTCGGCGATCCATGCTACGGATACCACCTTTTCACCCTTGGCAGTGTCAAAGACTTTCACGCCTCCGGCCGAGCGTGAGCGTAAGGAAATGCCGGCAACCGGGCAGCGGATGGATTGGCCTTTTGATGTGGCCAGCATGATCTGATCGGCCATTTCTACAGCAAACGAGGCCACAAGATCACCGCCGCGCATGGCCTTGTCCATGGCCGCAACGCCCATGCCACCGCGCCCGCGAACCGGGTAGCCGTGCGAGGATGAAAGTTTGCCCGAACCGCCCGAAGTGATGGTCAGGATCAGGTTTTCAACCGCCTTCATTTCGTCAAAACGTTCCTGTGTGATTGCGCCTTCGCCTTCTTCGTCATCGGTTTCGTGATCGTCGGCACCGGCCTGTGCGCGGCGCATTTTCAGGTAGGCGATGCGCTCTTCCGATGTGGCCTCAAAGTGGCGGATGATCGACATGGAAACGACTTTTTCACCATTTGTCAGCTTGATGCCGCGCACCCCTGTGCTATCGCGCCCCTTGAAAACCCGAACCGCGGTGGTTGGAAAACGGATGGCGCGACCGCCCGCGGTGAACAGCATCACATCATCATCTTCGGTGCAAATGCGCGCGTTCACCAGTTTCACATTTTCGGGAAGTTTCATCGCGATTTTGCCGTTGGCGCGCACGTTGGTGAAATCAGAAAGCGCGTTGCGGCGCACATCACCCGCATCGGTGGCAAAGAAGATTTGCAGATCACCCCAGTCCTTTTCATCCGCATCAACCGGCATGATCGCCGCCACCGAAACCCCTGTCGGGATTGGCAGGATATTGACGATGGCCTTGCCTTTGGCGGTGCGACCACCTTGGGGCAAACGCCAGGTTTTTAATTTGTAAACCATGCCGTCGGTGCTGAAAAACAACAGCTGGGTGTGGGTGTTGGCGACGAACAGATTGGTGATCACGTCTTCTTCTTTGGTTTTCATGCCCGCCGTGCCTTTGCCGCCGCGTTTTTGGGCGCGAAAATCAGCCAAAGGCGTGCGTTTTATGTAGCCGCTCGAGGTCACGGTGACGACCATATCCTCGCGCTCGATCAGATCCTCGTCATCCATATCACCGGACCAGTCAACGATTTGGGTGCGGCGCGGCACGGCAAATTTTTCGCGCACTTCGGTAAGTTCGGTGCTGATAATCTGCATGATCCGGGTGCGAGAGCGCAGGATATCAAGGTATTCGCGGATTGCGGCGGCCAGTTTTCGCAGCTCGTCGGTGACTTCTTTTACACCCATTGCCGTCAGGCGTTGCAGGCGCAATTCCAAAATGGCACGGGCCTGGGTTTCGGATAAATTATAGGTGCCGTCATCATTGGCCCTGTGGGTCGGATCATCGATCAAGGCGATGTATTCCAGAATGTCGCCAGCAGGCCAGCGGCGCTGCATCAGTTTTTCGCGCGCTTGGGCAGGATCGGCCGAGGCGCGGATGGTGGTGACGATTTCATCAACATTTGTGACGGCCACGGCCAGACCACACAAGATGTGGCTGCGCTCGCGGGCCTTTCGCAGCTCAAACGCGGTGCGCCGCGCCACCACTTCTTCGCGGAATTTAACAAAACTGGTCAGGAACCGGCGCAAGGTCAGGGTTTCGGGCCGCCCCCCGTTTAGCGCAAGCATGTTGCAGCCGAAATAGGTTTGCATCGGAGTGAAACGAAACAGCTGGTTCAGCACGACTTCGGGGGTGGCATCGCGTTTCAGCTCGACAACCACGCGCACGCCGTTGCGGTCACTTTCGTCCTGAACATGGGCCACGCCTTCGATCTTTTTGTCGCGCACCTGTTCAGCGATTTTTTCGATCATCGCGGCTTTGTTAACCTGATAGGGGATTTCATCAATCACAATGGCATAACGGTCTTTGCGGATTTCCTCGGTGCGGGTTTTCGAGCGGATGATGACACTGCCGCGCCCCTCAAGGTAGGCTTTGCGCGCGCCGGCGCGCCCCAACATAATGGCGCCGGTGGGGAAATCGGGGCCGGGGATGTATTCGATCAGATCTTCGGTGGTCAGGTCCGGATTTTCAATCAGCGCCAGCGTGGCATCAATGACTTCGCCCAGATTATGGGGCGGAATATTGGTGGCCATACCGACCGCAATACCGCCAGCACCATTGACCAGCATGTTGGGGTAACGCGCCGGTAACACAGATGGTTCGCGGTCTTTGCCGTCGTAATTATCCTGAAAATCAACGGTGTCTTTGTCTAGATCGGCCGTTAAAAACGCAGCCGGTTTGTCCAGCCGCACTTCGGTATAACGCATCGCGGCCGGGTTATCGCCGTCCA
>CAYSBD010000095.1:0-3557 GCA_964429175.1 uncultured Marinosulfonomonas sp. | reverse complement strand
GGTTTGTCCAGCCGCACTTCGGTATAACGCATCGCGGCCGGGTTATCGCCGTCCATCGAGCCAAAGTTGCCTTGGCCGTCCAGCAGCGGCAGCGACATCGAAAAATCCTGGGCCATGCGCACCAGCGCGTCATAAATCGCGCTATCGCCGTGGGGGTGGTATTTACCCATCACATCACCAACCGCGCGGGCCGATTTGCGGTAGGGTTTATCATGCGTATTGCCGCCCTCGAACATGGCATAAAGAATGCGCCGATGCACCGGTTTTAGCCCATCACGCAGGTCGGGAATGGCGCGGCTGACGATTACGCTCATGGCATAGTCGAGATAGGAGGTTTTCATCTCGTCGATAATCGAGATCGAAGTCCCGCCGTATACGTATTTTTCTTCTTTATTTTCAGCTGCTTCTGGTTTATCGTTCACGTAAATTTCCGCCTGTTTTATATGCGCTGTATTTTGCTGTGCCAACTATACAGGAGCGCGCCGGTTCTGTGCAATGGGGGGGTGTCATAAATTCGTCTTTTAGGCGCGGATTGGCTGTTGAATATTGCGCCCTCTATCTTTTTTCAGAGGTAACGAATATGGTTGAAAAAGGAATAAACAAATAAGGTATCCGCGCAAATGCTGGTCTTTGCAAAGGCAAAATTAACGCTTCTGGCCACGCCGAAAACCGGCACCACGGCCTTGCACAGTTTTCTGGCCCCCCACGCAGAGATTTCTCTGCTGGATCCGCCGGGGTTGAAGCACATGTCGATCCAGCGTTACCGGCGCCATTTCGAGCCGCTGTTGGCGATGTCGGGTTTGAAAAATATGCAGACCATGGCCTTTATCCGCAATCCGGTTGATTGGCTGGGCAGCTGGTATCGGTATCGCACGCGTGATCGGTTGCGCGGGCATAAAAACAGCACGGCCGAGATGGATTTTGATGCGTTTGTCACCGCCTACATGCGCGATGAAAAGCCGGATTTTGCCAATGTTGGCTCGCAAGCGGTGTTTTTAACGGGACCGAAAGGCAAATTATCGGTGTCGCATTTATTTCGCTATGAGGCGCTGGATGGTGCGGTTGGGTTTTTAAGCAAGCGGCTGGATTTGGAGATTAAACTGCAGCAGAAAAATGTATCGCCGAAATTCGAAATCCCGCTGCCGCAAGCCACTTTGGACAGGTTGCAAGACAGGCTGAGCCATGAATTCGAGCTATGGAACGGCGCGCGATTGAAGTGATTCGCTAATTTTGGCCGCGCTTTATTGCCAGCAGCCAGATTGCGGCAAAACCCAGTGAAATAACTCCGTTCCAGACGGCCATTGACAGCCCGAACATCTCCCACGGGATTTCGTCACAGCGCGCCAGCGGGGCGGTCATGATCTGGTTTAACAAATCATCAACCGACATCCCCGATGAATCGGCCGCGGTGCAGGCGCCTGGCCCGCTCCACCAGCGCTGCTCAACCCCGGCGTGAAAAAATCCGATTGCCGATGTGGCCAGCGCGCCTAACATTCCGACGACGGGCCACAAATATCCGCGCATCAGCAGCGCCAAAAGCCCCGCAACCACAGCCACGCCATGGGGCCAACGTTGCCAAATGCACAGCGTGCAAGGCGCCATCCCGCCGATTATTTCAAAGGCAAAAGCCCCGATCAGCATAAACAGTGATCCACCGGCCGCCAGAAGAATCAGGTTTTTGCGCGTCATAGATACCTCATCACATAAAATCCGCCAAATAGCAGGATTATAAACAAGGTAAACATAAGCCCTAAACGGCGCTCAATAAAGTCACGAATTGGTGTGCCGAATTTCCACAACAAACCGGCGACGATGAAAAACCGCAAACCGCGCGCAATAATCGAGGAAAAGATGAAAACCCAAAGGTTTAGTCCGGTCCAGCCTGACATAATCGTAATGACTTTGTAGGGAAACGGGGTGACGCCGGCAATCAGCACCGCCCAGACACCCCATTCATTGAAGCGCTGATTAAATTCGGCCGCCGCATCGCCTTTGCCGTAAAAGTTCAGCACGGGCTGGCCGACGCTTTCAAACAGGCCGGCCCCGATAAAATACCCCATCAGGCCGCCCAAAACCGAGGCCAGCAGGGCCACACCGGCAATCAAAAAAGCACGCGAGGGGCGGGCCAGAATCATCGGGATCATCAAAATATCGGGAGGAATCGGAAAAACCGAGCTTTCCAAAAAGGCAATAATGGCCAGCGCCCACATGGCGTTGGGGCTGTTGGCCAGCGAAAGTGTCCAGTTGTAAAGCTGTCTGATCATCTGATTTGCCTATTTTTGTCCATGCAACACGTCAGCGGCGTCAGGTCAAGCATTCGGGTGATGTTATTGATGCGGCATTTTGGGCACTTATAATTTGCAAACGCAGGCCTTATATTTATCAGTCCTTGCACCGTGTAGCAAATATAGTGCAGCTAAAAACCTGCTCAAGAATAAACTATTCAGGAGATAAAATAATGAAGTTCAGATTAAAACCTCTTTTGGCTGCCCTCGCAGTTTTTGGCTTTGGCGCGAACACGGCTGTTGCCCAGGATGTGACGCTGCGTTTTCAGCATTTCATTTCGCCCAAGGGCACGATGCCGGTGTCTTTCATGGAGCCCTGGATTGAAAAGGTCGAGCGCGAGAGCGGCGGTCGCATCAAGATTGAACTTTATCCGGCCATGCAATTGGGCGGCAAGGCAACCGCACTTTACGATCAGATCCGCGACGGGGTGGTTGACGGGGGCTGGGTTATTCCGGCCTACACTCCGGGCCGGTTTCCGGAATCCGAGGCGCTCGAGCTGCCTTTCATGACGCTGATGTCGGCCGAGGCATCCTCCAGAGCTGCATGGGAATTTACCCAAAAGCATATGTTGGAGCGCTTTGGTGATGTGCATCTTTTGGCGGCCCATTTGCACGGCCCCGGTGTCGTGCATAAAAAGGGCGGCCCGATTTTGCAGATCAGCGATTTCGAGGGTCTGAAAATGCGCACCCCGTCACGCATGGGCGGTAAATTGTTGGCGGCTGCGGGCGCTGTTCCGGTTGGTATGCCGGTGCCGGCTTTTCCCGAAGCGCTGGCAAGTGGTGTGCTGGATGGCGGCTTGCTGCCGTGGGAAATTGCCCCGGGTTTCAAAGTGCACGAGCTGACCGACAGCCATAATGAAACCGGCGGCGATCGGGCGATTTATAACCTCTACTTTATCTGGGCCATGAACAAAGACAGCTATAATGCGCTGCCTGATGATTTAAAGGCGGTGATTGATGCCAATTCGGGGCTGGAAACCTCGGCATGGATGGGGCGCGCGCTGGAAGAGGGCGATGTGATTGGTCGCCAGATTACGGTTGATCATGGCAACAGTTTGCACACGATGGATGAAGATACGGTTAATGCATTGAAGAAAATCGGCGAAACTTTGACCGAGGAATGGATTGCCGAGGTCACGGCCAAGGGGCTGGATGGTGCGGCGTTGGTGGCGGATGCCAAAGCCTTGATGATAAAACATATGGTGCCGTAAATTGGTTATACCCCATTCACTCCAAAACCCGAAAGTTTTGGTTTGAGATTATGCGGAAGTT
>CAYSBD010000094.1:0-8701 GCA_964429175.1 uncultured Marinosulfonomonas sp. | reverse complement strand
TTATTTACAGCCTCTAAAAACCTTGCGGCAGCTACAGGCAAGGTGCGGCCGCGCAAATACCCAGCAACCAGAACGCCCGCGTGGATAACTGCGGTATCTAATGGCACTGAAACAAGCCGATCCTTGGCCAAATTTGGCCGCATATTAATCGCAAGGCTAAAGCTGAGCGCCTGACTGTCTTGGGACATTAGCCGCAATAAATCCAAACTGTTGGATTCAAGAGCGGGTTCTAGCGTGATACCAACTTTTGCAGCTGTTGCATCCAGCACTTGGCGGATACCTTCGGGCTGTTTGGGCAGTAAAACAGGAAAATCAATACAATCGTAAATTTTCACGCGTTCGCGACTAGCAAGCGGATGCTGATCCGACATAATGCAGAACATCTGTTGTTGGCCAGAATAGACCGTTTGCATATCTTTGAAATGGATAGGTTCAAATACAATTGCGATATCGTTGGCGTTATCAAGAAGCGAATTTTCCGCCTCGCCGCGTTCATGCAGATTAACGCCGAATGTGACGGCTGGAAACTCGGCCAGATGCTGTTTAATCAAATTGGGCAGGAAAAACGGCACAACTTCGCGCGTGGTGGCAATGTTAATGTGGCCCGCCCGCATACCCGATAAATCCGCAATGCGCGATTTAACCCGATCCATATCGGCGAATTGATCGCGGATATGTTTTAATAAAATTTCACCAGCAATATTGGGGCGCAAACCAGATGGGTGGCGTTCGAATATGGCGACACCCAGCTCATCCTCAAGCCCCAAAACGCGCCGGTTCAGCGCCGAAGGCGTGATATTAAGCTGCTCGGCAGCGCTACGTAAACTGCCAGTTTCAGCAATTTTTTCAATGTATTTCAACACCAGAAGATGCCGCATAAAGGCCTCGCAAACCAGGCGTTGCAATAAATGCAACAGGTAGCTGACTTCTTAGCGACATACATCAACCATCAACACACTCAACCTTTATCGTTAAATATATCGATTCTTACCCAGCTTGGGTTGCCACGGAGGAAATCGTGTTATGACCGAAAAACTTGTTATTATTGGTGCGGGAATGGCATCGGGTAAAATGCTGGAGGAGCTGTTAGGGCTTGCGCCAGATGCCTATGATGTAACCTTATTTGGCGAAGAGCCATGGGGAAATTACAACCGGATTATGCTGTCACCGGTTCTTTCTGGCGATAAGGCTTTTGAGGAAATCATTACCCATGATGCGGATTGGTATCGTAAAAATGGTGTGAACTGTCGATTTGATGAAGCCGTGGTTAAAATTGATCGCAAACAAAAGCGGGTGATCAGTGAAGGGGGTTACACCGAATACGATAAGCTGGTGATTGCCACTGGATCGCATTCATTCTTTATTCCCGTTCAGGGCCACAATTTGCCCGGAGTTGTCGGGTTTCGCGACCTTAAAGATGTTAACGAAATGCTGGATGCTGCCAAAAAACCGAATAGCAAGGTTGTCGTTATTGGTGGTGGCTTACTGGGTCTTGAGGCCGCCGCCGCGCTGCATGGTCAAGGCATGGAGGTTACCGTTCTGCATTTGATGGGTCATTTAATGGAGCGCCAACTGGACCCCGCAGCTGGATATTTGCTGCAACGCGAACTGGAAAGCCGCGGTATAAAAATTATTTGCGAGGCCCACACAAACGCAATTTTGGGCAAAGAACGCGTCGAAGCGGTTGCCTTGGATGACGGCACAATTTTGGGTGCCGATATGGTTGTGATGGCGGTTGGCATTCGCCCCGAAACGCGGCTGGGGGTTGACGCCAGCCTGCACACCGAACGCGGCATTGTTGTTGACGATGCCATGCACACGTCTGACCCCGATATTTTCGGGGTTGGTGAATGTGTGGAACATGACGGTGTGGTTTACGGTCTGGTTGCGCCGCTGTTTGATATGGCCAAGGTTTTAGCGCGCACGTTGATTGATCAAGAAGCCAAATTTATTGCCCCCGAAGTTGCAACCAAACTGAAAGTCACGGGTTGTGATCTGTTTTCTGCCGGTGATTTCGCCGATGGCGATGACCGCGAGGAAATCGTCTTTCGGGATCCGTCACGCGGTGTTTACAAACGCATCATCCTGCAAGAAAATCGCATTATTGGCGTGGTGATGTATGGCGATACCGATGATGGCAACTGGTTCTTTGATAAACTGAAATCTGGCGAAGATGTCAGCGAAATGCGTGACACGCTTATTTTCGGTCCTGCCTTTCAGGGAGGCGAGGTCATGGACCCGCTGGCCGCCATGGCCGCCCTGCCAGATGACGCTGAAATTTGCGGCTGTAATGGCGTTTGCAAGGGCGCAATCGTTACGGCCATTCAGGCCGGTGCCGATACGCTGGATGCGGTGAAGAATATTACCAAGGCGGGCTCGTCTTGTGGCTCGTGTTTGGGTTTAGTCGGGCAATTACTCAGCGTGACTTTGGGGGATGATTTCAAAGCACCCGAAAAGGAAACTCTGTGCAAATGCACTGATATGTCGCATGACGAAGTGCGCAAATTACTGATCACCAAGGAATTGAAAACCATTCCCGAACTGATGCAGGAACTAAGCTGGAAAACATCCTGTGGCTGTGCCGTTTGCCGCCCTGCGCTGAATTATTACATGGTTTGCGCGTGGCCCGGCGTTTATGTCGATGATCGCAAAAGCCGCTTTATTAATGAACGTGTGCACGCCAACATTCAAAAAGACGGCACATATTCCGTGGTTCCGCGCATGTTGGGCGGCATCACCACCCCCAATGAACTGCGCGCGATTGCCGATGTGGCCGATAAATTTAAGGTGCCGACAGTTAAGGTAACCGGCGGTCAGCGCATTGATTTGCTGGGCATCAAAAAAGAAGATCTGCCCGCCATTTGGTATGATCTGGGCAAGGCTGGCATGATGTCGGGTCAGGCCTATGCCAAGGGTTTGCGCACGGTAAAAACCTGTGTTGGCACCGAGCATTGCCGCTTTGGCACCCAAGACAGCACCGGTTTGGGTATAAAGCTGGAGGCGGCAATGTGGGGCGCGTGGTCGCCGCATAAATACAAGCTGGCCGTGACGGGTTGTCCGCGAAACTGTGCGGAATCCACCTGCAAGGATATGGGTATTATCTGCGTTGATTCCGGCTATCAGATATTGGTTGGCGGCGCGGCGGGTCTTGAGCTGCTTGAAACCCAGTTTCTGGTTCTGGTGCCAACCGAAGAAGAAGTTATCGAAATTGCCTGCGCCTTTTACCAGCTTTACCGCGAGGGTGCGCAATATCTGCACCGCCCGCATAAATGGATTGCCAAGGTCGGGTTGGACTGGATCAAGGAACAGGTGGTCGAAGATCTGGAAAACCGCGCGGCTTTGGCTGAACGGTTCCGTTATTCGCAGAAATTCTATCAGGTTGATCCATGGGCCGAACGCGCGCGCCAAGGTGTGGACAGTCACGAATTCAAACCAATGGCAGACTTTACCAAGGTGGCCGCAGAATGAGCAATTTCGTTGAAATAGGCACGGTTGACGATATTCCGCTGCGCGGTGCGCGGGTGGTGAAAACCCTAAATGGTGACATCGCGATATTCCGCAGCGCCTCAAACGCGGTTTATGCGGTTGATGAATATCTACCGGGCAAGGCGGGACCGTTGTCAAACGGTATCCAGCACGGCGAACTGGTTACGGACCCGATGTATAACTGGGTGTTTGATCTGGCCACGGGCCAAGCCCAAGGTGCCGATGAAGGTGCCGTGAAAACCTATAAAATCAAAGTTGTAGACGGGCGAGTGTTGCTGGATGTCAGCAGCTTTATCTCTGCCGCTGCATAAATTACCAAACCAAGCGCGAACAAAAGGAAACTACTAAATGGCTTATCTAGCACCATCGGAATTTGTCACCAAAATGGTTGACGCCGGCGAATCCAAAGTATTCATGTCAACCAAAGACACCCTGATACGGTCCTATATGGCCGGTGCTATTCTGGCCTTGGCGGCCGTTTTTGCCATCACGATTAACGTTAATACCGGACAACCTCTGGCCGGTGCAGTGCTGTTTCCCGTAGGTTTCGTGCTGCTTTACCTGCTGGGCTTTGATTTGCTGACCGGAGTATTCATGTTGGTGCCTTTGGCCCTGATTGACAAACGCCCCGGTGTGACCGTCGGCGGCATGTTGCGAAACTGGGGGTTGGTGTTTTTAGGTAACTTCGGCGGTGCTTTTACAGTTGCCTTGTTCATGGCGATTATTTTCACCATGGGCTTTACCGAAGAAACCAGCAAGATCGGCGTGCAAATCGGCGAAATTGGTCACGGTCGCACCGTCGGCTATTCCGAGCACGGCGCCGGCGGCATGCTGACCCTGTTTATCCGCGCGGTTTTGTGTAACTGGATGGTCTCCACCGGTGTTGTCGCAGCGATGATGTCAACCCATGTTTCGGGCAAGATTATGGCAATGTGGATGCCGATTATGCTGTTTTTTTACATGGGGTTTGAGCATTCAATCGTGAACATGTATCTGTTCCCGTCAGGTCTGCTTTTAGGCGCAGATTTCACGATCTCAGATTACCTGATCTGGAATGAAATCCCCACAGTGCTGGGTAATCTGGTTGGTGGTATTTCATTCGTGGGTCTGACGCTCTATTCAACCCATGTCAAAACCGGTGCCAAACGTAATACAGCAAAACTTCTTGTTGAATAAGATATTTGCCCCGTCATTTCTGGCGGGGCTAATTGCATGGCAAATGATCTAACCATAACCATCGGGCAATCTTCCCAGGCAGGGCGCAAGAAAATCAATCAGGATTTTTACGGCGCCCTGATCCCGGTTCAGCCGGTGCTTTCCCTAAAAGGAATTTCCGTTGTTCTGACCGACGGCATTAGTTCCAGCAGTGTTAGCCAGATCGCGGCGGAATCAACTGTCAAAAGCTTTCTAACCGATTACTACTGCACCTCTGACAGCTGGACGGTAAAAACCTCGGCGCAGCGGGTAATTCACGCCACCAATTCATGGCTGTTTTCTGAAACCAAACGCCACATTGATGCTTATGACATGAACAAAGGCTATGTCTGCACCCTAAGCGCCATGGTTTTAAAAGCCCACACAGCCCATATATTTCACGTGGGCGACAGCCGTATTTACCGCCTTGAAGGCAACAGCCTGGAACAGCTAACCACCGATCACCGCACCGTGGTATCATCGGTTGAAAGTTATCTGGCGCGCGCTATTGGCATGGCCGAAATAGTTGATGTGGATTACAGCACAAAACCGCTGACACTGGGCGAGGTTTTCATTTTAGCCACGGATGGCGTTTATGAATCCACCAGCCCAAAATTTATCAGCCAGATGATCAGCCAGCATTCAGGTGATCTGGATATGGCCGCCAAACTGATCGTTCAGGACGCTTATAATAACGGCAGCAGCGATAATTTAACCATTCAGATCGTCCGCATTGATACCCTGCCCGAAATCGGCGCAAATGATCTTATCAGCCAATCCGAAAGCCTGCCTGCGCCGCCCTTGCTGGACACGAGGCAGGAATTTGAGGGCTACAAGGTTCTGCGCCCGCTGCATGCCAATCACCGCAGCCATATTTATCTGGTTCAAGACATCGAAAGCGGCGAAAAATACGCGCTGAAAATCCCGTCGATTGACCTGCGCGAGCAACCCGATTACCTGCAGCATTTTATGATGGAAGACTGGATCGCACGGCGGCTGAAAAACCCCCATGTGATGCAGGCCGCACCCCAAACCCGAAAGCGCAATTTCACCTATACCGTTATGGAATATCTTGAGGGGCAAACGCTGGCCCAGTGGATGATCGACAATCCTAAATGCAATCTGGAAACCATGCGCGGCATAATCGAGCAGATCAGCAAAGGTCTGCGCGCCTTTCACCGCAAGGAAATGTTGCATCAGGATTTACGCCCTGAAAACGTGATGATTGATACGGCGGGAACCGTAAAAATCATTGATTTCGGCTCAACCCGCGTGGCTGGTGTGCTCGAGGCCGGGCCGCCAATGCAAGGCGAGGACGTGCTGGGCACATTGCAATACACAGCCCCTGAATATTTCGTTGGTGAAGCGGGCAGCAGGCGGTCGGATTACTTTTCTTTGGGGGTGATAGCCTATCAAATGCTAACGGCTAAATTACCTTATGGCACACAGGTTTCCAAGGTGCGCACAAAGGCACAACAGCGAAAGCTGCGTTATAAAAGCATCCAATCGTCAGGTTCACAAACGCCTGTCTGGATTGATGCAGTTTTGAAAAAATCCCTGCATCCGGATCCGCAAAATCGCTATGAAGCACTGTCGGAATTTACCGCCGATCTGCGCCGCCCCAATAAGCAGTTTGCCGCAGATAAATCCCGGCCGTTGTCCGAGCGCAATCCAATTGCATTTTGGCAGGCGATATCGGCGGCGCTGGCATTTGTTGTGCTGATTTTGCTGATTAAATAGTGTTGCGTTTTTAACAACACTTATCTGAGTTATTAGCAACAGACGTCAACACCCGAAGCTTGTAGAATTACAACAACACAGCTTCATCGAATCAACTATCTGCCCTCCAAACGGTTCATGATCCTGGAACAACTTAGCCTCAACTTAGCGAAAGTGCCCAAGACATGAAAAACCCAGCCCAAATCATCGCTTCAAAATGACACTGGCCCAGCACATTCGCACCTTGGGCCGTGGCCCGTCTTTTGTGCGCAACTTAACGCGTGACGAGGCCGCCGAGGCAATGGGCGATATCCTGTCGGGCAACGCCGCCCCGCAAGCTGTCGGCGCATTTTTAATGTTAATGCGGTTTCACGGTGAAAATGCCGATGAAATCGCCGGGTTTGTCGATGCGTTTCGCCAATCTGTAACTGACTGGCAAACCGTGGATGTCGGGCTGGATTGGCCGACCTATGCTGCGGGTCGCAGCCGTGGTTTGCCGTGGTTTTTACTGTCTGCCAAACTGGTCGCAACCGCTGGGGTTCCAGTGTTATTGCACGGTTGGAATTCACACCAAAATCCGGTGGCTTCCGTTATTGGCGCGCTGGATAGTGTGCAGATTAAACAGGTGAAAACCCCGCAAGCCGCGCAAAATCAGCTGGATAAATCCGGCATTGCCTACCTGCCGCTTGCCGCCCTTTCCCCCGCCGCGCTAGAGCTGTTGCAATTGCGCGATGTGCTGGGTTTGCGATCTGCCATAAATACCACCTTGCGCATGCTAAACCCATGTCTGGCTAACGCTTGCGTGCAAGGTGTGTTTCACCCGTCTTATCGTCTGCTGCAATCGGATGCGGGCAAATTGCTGGGCCAAAAAAACCTGTCGGTTATCAAAGGCGGCGGCGGTGAATTTGAACGCATTCCCGGCAAGCCTCTGCCAGTTTACGGCCTGCATAATTCAAACGCGTTTGAGCAAACCGCGGCCCCGCTTACCGATGATATTGGCCGCCTTTCCGATATTTCATCTGATCCGGATAACCTGTCGGGGCTTTGGGGTGGTGATTGGGAAAATGCGCAGGCCCGCGCCGTGGTGATTGGCACTGCGGCTTTGGCTTTGTTCACAACAGGGCTGGCCGATAGTTTTAAGCAGGCCGAAATATTAGCACAGCAGCTTTGGGAAAACCGCCTGAATGCCACTGAAAAAGGAGAATAGCCAATGAAGACCTTCCCTATGTTTTTACGCATGACAAACCGCCGCGTGGTGATTGTGGGCGGTGGCGAGCAAGCCGCGCAAAAATGCCGTTTAATGCTGAAAACCGAAGCCGAAATCGTGGTTGCCGCGTTGGGTTTAAATGATGAGCTGTCGGATTTGGCTGAACAGGGGCGCATCAAGCAGCATCAAAATCCGCTGGATCAGCAGTTGTTCAAAGACAGCGCGCTGGTCTTCATAGCCAGCGGAAATCCAAAGGACGATCTGGCCGCGTGCAAAATTGCCAAAACCGCTGGTGCCTTGGTAAATGTGGTTGACCAACCCGATCTGTGCGATGCAATCACCCCGTCAATTGTTGATCGTGATCCGGTGGTCGTGGCAATCGGCACCGAAGGCACGGCGCCGGTTTTGGCCCGCCAGATAAAAACCGATATTGAACAGTTACTAGAACCAGGTTTAGGTGATCTAGCTGCACTTGCCGGACGTTTGCGCAAATCTGTCGGCAAGCGCTTTGATGCGGCGCAAAGACGCCAGTTTTGGAGCTGGGTATTTAAAGGAACCCCGCGCAAGACACATAGAAGCGGCGCACAGAGAGCCGCATATAAACTGATTACAACGGCCATATCAGATGGCTTTCCTGCAACGCAAGCACGGCCTTTAGTGGCATTTGCAAGCGCAGGCCCCGGGGCCAGAGATCTGATTACACTTCGCGCGGTGCAACGCCTCCAAGAGGCGGATATTGTTTTCTACGATGATCAAATTGATGCCGGTATTCTTGAATTATCACGCCGCGATTCAGAACGGATCCGCGTTACAAATAATGATTGCTGGGATACCCGCCGAATGCCACGCATGATCATGGCAGCGGCACGTAAAGGCCAGTATGTTGTGCGTCTTGTGCATGGCGATCCAGCCACGGATACGGTGCACCTCAAGGAAATTAGCCAACTGATTTCCACCGGATGTTCAATTGAAACTATTTCAGGGGCTTCGGGTTGCATAAACTATAAAGAAAATCCGACCAGAACGAGGGGCATTCAGATTGGTCTTGTCACGGTTTAGTTCCGGTCTCTTTCAAGCAATAATTGCACTGAAGGA
>CAYSBD010000093.1:0-8791 GCA_964429175.1 uncultured Marinosulfonomonas sp. | reverse complement strand
CTAAACATTTAAAACGTCAAGCATTTCTTCGGGTGTTCAAGGACTCGGAGTATAGTCATAAAACTTTGCGCTCGGTGCGGCCTTATCCCCGGAGGCCGGAGAAAAGCTTTCTTTATCCAATGAATTTGATTTTTTCAATATTTCAGCCTCCCAAAGAGGTCTGCGTGAGCATCCGTTTCAACCAAACCATGGCAAAACCAGCGTTTGCGCGCATTCAAATGTTTCCTCGTATCATTTTCCCCCCCTGCCTGGACCGGTTTGATCTCGCTGGAATAATCACTGCGCCTTTCTTGGAAAAGCCAAGCCCCGCACTCGCGAAACTTAGCCCTGTAGGTCGGGGTGTATTCGTCCTGTATCATAGAGGCCATCCTTGGAGCGCTTTGTTTTCGCGTAAATCCGCGGCGATTCAGGTGCTTAATCCATCAGAACCCTTTTTAACCCGTTAAATATAGCTTAGTAGAAAATGATGTTAACGCAGCAATCCGAATCCACACCCCAACAGCGGCTGGCACAGGCTACCGCGCCGGTGCAATCCCAGCTTACATTTGCTGGGGGGGTGTCTGTAATATCCGGCCTGCTCTGGGTCGGGCAGGCAGCCTTGGTCGCATGGCTGTTTGCATCTTTGGTGGCCGGAACATCCGGCGCATTGCAGCCGCTTTTGGTTGCCGCCTCTTTTATACTGATCGGGGCTGTTCGGGCGGGGCTGGATCTCTGGGCTGACCGGCTGGTAACGCTGGCCGCCAGTCAGGTGCTGGAACGCGAGCGGCGCAAACTGATCCAGGCCGTCGCCCGCCGCTCGCCGCTTGACACAGCGCGCCCGTCTTCGGCTGTGATCGCGGCTTTGGCGGGTGAAAAACTGGCCAGTTTGCGCCCCTACATCACCCGCTACCGGCCGGCTTATATCCGCACATTTGTGCTGCCTTTGGCGCTGCTTGTTGCGGCGGCTTCGCAATCTTGGGCGGTGGGCGTAATATTTCTGGTGGCAGGCCCGTTGATCCCGATGTTTATGGCCTTGGTCGGGATGGCCGCGCAGGAAATGAGCGAACGCCAGATGGACGAAATATCCAGCCTGAACGAGCTGTTGATGGAGCGGCTGCAAGCGTTGGTCGACATCCGCCTGCTGGATGCGGGGGGCGCGATGATTGACGGGTTTCGCGATCAGGCCGAGGCCCTGCGCAAACGCACCATGGCCGTGCTGCACGTTGCCTTTCTTTCGTCGGCGGTGCTAGAGCTGTTTGCGGCTTTGGGCGTGGCGATGGTGGCGCTTTATGTCGGGCTTTCGCTGTTGGGCGACATTGGTTTTGGCGCCTACGCCACACCGTTGACCATCGGACAGGGCGTGTTTGTGCTGATGCTGGCGCCGGCCTATTTTCAACCAATGCGCGATGTTGCGACGGCTTGGCATGACCGGGCCGCAGCGCTGGCCGTGGCGCGCGATTTACTGGCGCTGGAAACCGGCCAGCAAGAGCTGGTTCCGGGCGGCGGAAACCCCGCGGATCCGCTGCCGGGCAAGGTCGCAATTTCGGTGCGCGGGCTGCATGTATCGGTGGGGGATGGCAATATTATTGCCTATCCGGATTTTGATATTGCCGCCGGTCAGACCGTAGCGCTGACCGGATCCAGCGGCGTGGGAAAATCTGTTTTGCTTGCGGCGCTTGGCGGGCTGATTTCACCTTGTGCCGGCGTGATTAGCGTTGCCGGCCAGCCTTTGACGCAGGACACGGCCGATGGCTGGCGCGCCCGGCTTTCCTGGTTGCCGCAACGGCCACATTTCTTTTCCGGATCATTGCAACGCAACCTGCTGCCGGGGGGGCAGAAACGCGATCAGGCCAAAATAGACGCCGCACTTGAGCTGGCCGCGGCCAAAGGCATCGTTGCCAGATTGCCGCAGGGTTTATTGACGCGGCTGGGCGAAGTCGGCGCGGGCGTTTCGGGTGGCGAAGCGCGGCGCCTGATGGTGGCGCGCACCGCGCTGGAGGGGCGCGATGTCATATTGGCGGACGAGCCGACAGCCGATCTGGACGAAGAAACCGCAAGGGTTGTCAGCGAGGGTCTGTTGCAGCTGGCGGCCTCGGGGGCAACGCTGATTGTGGCAACCCACGACGCAAAACTGGCGGCGCGAATGGCGATGCAGATTGATCTGGGGGGGGTGAAAAAATGAACGGTGTTTTCAAAATTTTCAGTTTTATCTGGCACTCCGAGAGGCGCTGGATGCTGCGTGGTATTATTATGTCGGTTCTGGTGCTGGTGATGGGATCGGCGCTGCTGGGTTTGTCGGGTTGGTTTATTCTGGCCACCGGGGTTGCGGGTTTGGCATCGGGTGCGGCCGGGATGGCGGCCAGTGGCATGAATATTTTTATGCCAAGCGCCGGCGTTCGGGGCTTTTCGCTGGGGCGCACCGTCAGCCGTTATGGCGAACGGGTATTCACGCATGAGGCAACTTTGCGCGCGCTATCTGTTTTGCGGGTGCGGCTGCTGAAATCCTTTTCTGCATCCACTTATTTGCAAATGCTGCGGCTGCGCGGCGGCGAGGTTTTGAACCGGCTGACCGCAGATGTAGACGCGCTGGATGGCATTGCCCTGCGTCTGGTTATTCCGGTTGCGGCCGGCAGTCTGACCTTGGTTCTTGGTTTTGGGCTGATCTGGGCGCTGGCCGGAATTGCCGTGGCTTTGTGGATTGTGCTGGGGTTACTGTTGGGGGCGATCATGGCCTTTTGGCTTAGCATCCGGCGCGCCATCCGCCCCGCAAGACTGGCGGAATATGCATTGCAGGCCTTTCGGGTGCGCATCATTGATTTGTTGCGCGGACAACCCGTACTGCTTTTGGCCGGACGTTTGCAGCCCAGTGTGAAAAACGCGCTCGAGGCTGACGAGCGGCTGCGCGTTGCGTGGCTGCAGGCGGCAGATGTGGAGCGGCGCGCCGGATTTATTCTGTCATTGGCGGCCACGATTGCGGCGGGTGGCGCGCTTTATATCGGGGCCAGCATGGTGCAGGACGGGGATATGAAACCTGCACTTGCGGCGTTCGGGTTTTTCATTGCTCTGGGTATGGGCGAAATTATTTTACCGCTGCAAAAGGGCATGGCCGAGCTGGGCCGGATGATTGATGCCGCGCGCAGGGTTTCACCCCGAATCGAGATGGATGCGAAAGTCGCCGATCTGGCTGCGGTGCTGGTAAAACCTGATGCGGTGGCGTTGGAAATTCAGGATTTG
Organism: uncultured Marinosulfonomonas sp.; assembly: GCA_964429175.1. Classification (GTDB taxonomy): domain Bacteria; phylum Pseudomonadota; class Alphaproteobacteria; order Rhodobacterales; family Rhodobacteraceae; genus Profundibacter. The sequence goes on along the minus strand of CAYSBD010000093.1, from coordinate 5,578 downwards.
TATGTCATGGCGCCCGGGGAAGGCATGGGGGGATCGGCTCTGGTGCAGCCTGTTTCCCTGTCGCTTTTGGCGGGTAAAACGCTGGGAATAACCGGAAAAAGCGGCGTTGGAAAATCAACTTTGCTGGCGATGGTTGCCGGTTTGTTGCCCGTATCAAAAGGTGAAATCCTGATCGCTGGCCAATGCATTCAAGACTGGCCTGAAAAGCAGCTTCGGGCGCATATGGGCGTGTTGATGCAGCGCAGCGCCCTGATGAGCGGCACGATTCGCCAAGCGTTAGCGCTGGCTGCCCCCGACGCGGATGATGCGCGGATGCTGGAGGTTCTTGATGCCGTGGCGCTGGCCCCTGTGATTGTGGCCAATGGCGGGTTGTCGATGCGGCTGGGCGAATCGGGCAGCGGGCTTTCGGGTGGCGAGCAGCGGCGGCTGGCCTTGGCGCAGGTTCTGATTCGGCAGCCCGAAATTCTACTTTTGGATGAGCCGTGCGAGGGGCTGGATGACAAAACCGCGCAAGCTGTGCTGGACGGTATACGCCGGATCTGCCCCAAAGCGGCGATTTTGGTGGCCACACACCGCCCTACCGAAATCAAATGGTGTGACATATTGTGCCACTTGGCCAGTTAGTCGGCAGTTACCCTTCTTCCAGACTTCAAATTGTGCTTTTAAGAGCTTGATGTGAGTATCTGTATTTAGTTCACACTTTATACAGTTATCTACAATATCACTCACGCTGTAGCGAACAGGGTAGCAACGGGAAAAAATATGGAACTAGATGTCGTCGATCTGTCAAGATTGCAATTTGCAATGACAGTGCTTTTTCATTTTATCTTTGTGCCTTTGACTTTGGGCCTGTCTATGATGGTTGCCATCATGGAAACCATCTACGTCATGACAAACCGGCTAATCTGGCGCCAGATGACGAAATTCTGGGGCACGCTTTTTGGCATCAACTTTGCGATTGGCGTCGGCACCGGCATTACCATGGAATTTCAGTTCGGCATGAACTGGGCCTATTACAGCCACTATGTCGGTGACATATTCGGCGCACCGCTGGCGATCGAGGGGCTGATGGCGTTTTTCCTCGAGGCAACATTTGTCGGGCTGTTCTTTTTCGGCTGGAACAAGCTGAGCAAGGTCAAGCACCTTATGGTTACCTGGCTGGTCGCGCTTGGCTCGAATTTTTCGGCGCTCTGGATTTTGATCGCCAATGGCTGGATGCAGGCCCCGGTCGGTTCGGTTTTGAACCCCCTGACCATGCGTATGGAGATGACCAGCTTTTACGAAGTGCTTTTCAACCGGATGGCACAGGTGAAATTTGTGCACACGGTTTCGGCCGGTTATGTTACCGCTGCGGTTTTTGTGCTGGGCATTTCCTGCTGGTTCCTGCTGAAAAAACGCCACGAAGAACTTGCCCGCCGCTCCATCACGGTGGCTTCGAGTTTTGGGCTGTTTGCGGTTGTTTCGGTTATCGTTCTGGGCGATGAATCAGGCTATAAGGTCGGTCACTCGCAGCAGATGAAAATGGCCGCGATCGAGGCAATGTGGGAAACAGAACCTGCACCGGCGGCCTTTGCTCTGGTTGGCTGGCCGGATCAGGAAGCACAGAAAACCCATTTTGCCGTCTATATACCCTGGGTGATGGGCCTGATGGGCACCCGAAGCCTGACCGAAGAAATCCCTGGTATCAATGATCTGGTTGCGGTGGCTGAAAAGAATATTCGCTCGGGGATTATCGGCTATGATGCGATGTTGGAAATCCGGTCCGACCGGCATAATATCGCGCCAGAAACGCAGGCACGATTTGATGCAAACAGCAAAAATGTTGGTTACGCGCTGTTGTTGAAGGCCTATGTGGATGATCCGCGCGATGCAACAGAAGAGCAGATAGTGATGGCCTCGCGCGATACTATTCCGCATATCTGGCCGATTTTCTGGGGCTTTCGGATTATGGTTGGGGTTTCATTCACGCTTCTTGCGGTTATGCTCTATTTTTTCGCAACGGCCAGTTTTCGCGGCATGCGCTTTCCGCGCCGGGCGTTGCAGTTGGGCGTGTTGGTCCTGCCGTTACCATGGGTTGCTGCCCAGTTGGGCTGGATTGTTGCCGAATATGGCCGCCAACCCTGGAGCGTGGACGGGGTTTTGCCCACGGCATTAAGCGTAAGTAACCTGACGGTAACCCAGCTTTGGATAACGATTGTGATATATTTCATCCTGTATTCGGTGCTGTTTTATTTCGCCATGGGCCTGATGTTGAAATACATCCGCAAAGGCCCCGTTGAGGACGTGGAAGAAACCGAACAATGGATGGCGCGCCACAAAAAGCGCCTGTCTTCTGATAGAGTAACGAATATCGCCACCACTGCGGAGGAAACCCGATGATCCTGCATGAATTAATAAGTTTAGAAATGCTACGCGTGATATGGTGGGTGCTTTTGGGCGTCTTGCTGATTGGTTTTGCCCTGACGGATGGCTTTGATTTCGGTGTCGGAGTGCTGCTGCCCTTTGTCGCCAAAACCGATGTAGAGCGCCGGATTACGATTAACACGATTGGTCCGGTCTGGGAGGGAAATCAGGTCTGGTTTATCCTTGGCGGCGGGGCGATATTTGCCGCTTGGCCAACGCTTTATGCGGTCAGTTTCTCGGGGCTTTATCTGGCATTGTTCATTATCCTGTTTGCGCTGATTATTCGGCCTACAGCATTCAAATACCGCTCCAAGAAAGACGATCCACGCTGGCGCCAAAACTGGGACATGGCCATTTTTGTTAGCGGCTTTATACCTGCGCTGCTTTTTGGCGTGGCTATGGGCAATGTGCTGCAGGGCGTGCCGTTTCACCTGACCGAGGATTTGCAATCGCTTTACACGGGCTATTTCTTTCAGTTATTGAACCCGTTTGCACTGCTGGCCGGTATCGTATCGTTGAGCATGATGGTGATGCACGGTGCGGCTTGGCTTTGCGTAAAAGCCGAAGGCCCGGTGGCGGCGCGTGCCCGAACCTTTGGCGCATGGGCGGCATTGATAACGATCACTACGTTTATTCTGGCCGGAATATGGCTGCTGATAGGCATTGAGGGTTATCGTTTTGTAAATGAAGTCGATTACAGCGGCCCGTCAAACCCGTTGTTCAATGAGGTGGTGCGTGAGGGCACATGGCTTATAACCTACCAAGAGCGCCCATGGATAACGATTGCACCTGTGCTGGGCATTGTGGGCGCGTTTCTTGCTTGGCGCAGATTTAGATCAAACCGGGAAGTTGCGATTTTGCTGTGGTCGAAACTGTCGCTTTTCGGCATTATTTCAACAGCTGGCCTGACAACTTTTCCTTTCATCCTGCCTTCTTCTACCGACCCCAATTCATCGCTGACGGTCTGGGATAGCTCGTCTTCGCAACTGACCTTGTTCGTGATGCTGATATCGACAATTATCTTCATGCCGCTGATTATGTTCTACACAGCCTGGGTTTACAAAGTGCTTTGGGGCAAAGTCACGGAAGACGATATCACCGATAACAACAGCAGCTTCTATTAAAAGGAAACAGAAAATATGTGGTATTTTGCATGGATATTGGGCCTGCCGCTTGCCGCCCTTTTCGCCGTTGTAAACGCAATGTGGCTGGAGCTTCGGGAAGATCAACGCTTGATGGAGGACGATAATGATACCTGAAGCCTGATCAGCTAATTGAAGTGGTCCGGTAATTTCCGACAGCAAGTTAAGATGTATCCACCAAGAGCGAATGGATACGAGAATGACGAAGAGACGGAAGTTTGCAGACAAGTTAAGCCGCCAAGCGACAAATTGTTTGAACAGACCCCGTTTGTTCAAAGTTGTTGTTTTCAGCCCATCTGGGCTACTTTGATACCAACGCGCGTGGCTGCGGCCGAATGGAAGGCCTTGAAATCCAAAGTTGGCCGCGTGATTTTCTTGATGAAACAGTGATCCTGCTCAACGACATTATTCAAGTATTTCACACGCAAGATTGCAATTCGTTGTTTGCTCCGTGAGAATTTCAGGCCGACATTTATTCGCCGAATACCTGCTAGATTGGCTCCGGCTTTGTTGATCATAATTCTTGAAGGTAGGCCATTCGTTTCAATTGCACGCCTGAAGGCCGCGCTCGGCCATAACTTCCTCCAGATTACGATAAGAAACAGCGTAGCGAACGTAGAAAAATACTGCGTGCAAGATGGCGTCTTTCGGATAATAGCTGCCTTGAAATCAATGCTCATATTGTTGTGCCCTACGGGTGGCTTTTTTTGGCAACATATGACAAATTCAAAGTGATACTGAAATAGCGCAAAACTTTGCGGCAGAACCATCAGACTTCATGCATCACCGCGCCTTGCGAATTATCCTGTGCCAGTGCAGCTTGCTGGTGTAGCTTATTCTGCAACGAAGCGAGCGCCATGTATGCAGCAGTGCTGCGCGCGCATTTTGCTTTTTCGTTCGATAGCGGGCCGCTGTGATCGTGCCGGTCTCGGCGCATTGCTCGCCCCAGGCCAACGGTGAAGGCGTCACCATCGCAACCCGAAGGCCAAGTTCCCAGAAATGTTTGTGGTCCTCGTCAATGGGTCGCGATATGGGCAGCGCGCAAGCCGCGAGCCGTGCCGCGGTATCGCGTCGAATTGCGTAACCGAGCATCGTGTTCGGCACCTTGTAGGGAACCCCGATTTCACGCCCCGTCACAAGCGGGCGGCAATCAAGCAGCTTCTGGTCAACCCGGGCAGAAAAAAGCTTGGCAATTTCCCAGCTGCCGGCATCATCGGAAATCGCGGCAAGCACTGCGGCAAAATCATCCCCCGTCGCAAAATCATCCTCCAGAATAATTCCGCCGGATTCTTCGCCTGCCGCAATCTTGTTCCATAGCGCCACATGACTAAGGTAAACTCCGATCTCGGGGCCGACCAGCGGATGACGGGCGCGCCGAAGATTGGCATCAGGATCATAAACCTGCTCTAGCGCATCGGGCGAAAGCGACCGTCCGTTCACGGCTTCAAAACGACTGAAAGGAATACCCAAACGTTTGAGCTCGGATGTTGCGCAGGCCATGCGCGTCGTGTTGTCGGCCATGTTGATTACAAAGACTGGCCATGTCATTGCGCAGATCCTAACCATTTTTGCCAGCCCGGCGCTGTTGCATCCAATGCGCCCGTCAGGCCGGCATATGGAAAAGCTGTCGAGATCGAGGTATCGCGCGCAATTGCGAGCCGTTCTTTGGGGTCAAAAGCTGCACGCAAACGCCGCAGGGGGCCGGGGGCCAATGCGCGGCTGGTTTGGGAAATGTCCCAAAGATCGCCCAATTTCAGTTTCTTGCGGCGGCGCGTGTAGCGCGATTTCGGGTTGGCGTCGAGTTCATAATTGGCAAAGCCACCACCCGTTTTCAGGTATTTCAAATGCCAGTAAAACCAGCCCGCAAAGCAACGCTCGATGCCGCTGCGGGCAAATCTCTCGAACCGGGGATCATGGACGAAATGCGTTCCCTCGGTGGCGCGGAAATAACCAATATCGCCTTTGCCCGAAATCGGGGCGGCAGCGGGAATGTGCCACGCGCCCTTAGCTGTGCGAACCAGATTTAGCCCCGA
>CAYSBD010000092.1:0-8817 GCA_964429175.1 uncultured Marinosulfonomonas sp. | reverse complement strand
ACATTATATGATCGCTTCTGTGGCCCAATATTGCACCGCGTTTTACAATGCCCGATGACAGGCACAATGTAATCGCCAAATCGGAATACCGGGCTTGATCACCGCGCGACCCGCGCCGAAGGGCAAGCCAGTGGGTTCGCGCATCGTCTGCAATCCAGATCGTCAAATCACCGCGATTGCGCAGGCTTTCGTTATACTCAGCCCAGTTCGCCACACGATACGGCTTCTTTGCAAACTTGTGGCGGCTGGTATTGAATTTGTGCGCCATGAAGCGTATCGGGCATCGTAAAAAAACAGTTCTTAACATTTGGCCCCTGATCTGTGCAACAAGGTCCTCCTGATCCCAACTTATCTTGTCTGCTGTATTTTTCCAATAAAATAGTGTTGGCCCAAGTGCAGGTGTTCTGTTTATGCTCTGAGCCTATATGTTCAGCCCTGCAGCGCCCGCACCCCCAGCTCGCCTTCTTCGCGTGATTTCATCGCCAGCGTAACCACATGGATCGCGGCGGCCGTGGTGAAATAGGGCAGGTCGGCGTTTAAAGCTACGGCGCGGATTTCGCGGCTGTCCTCGACGGATTGAGTGCCCTCGGTGGTGTTCATCAGCACGGCAATTTCACCGTCTTTCAAGCGATCCACGATGTTGGGCCGGCCCTCGTAAACCTTGTTTACCACTTCACATTCGATGTTGTTTGCAAGCAGCCATTCGCCCGTGCCACGCGTGGTTATCAGGTTGAATCCCAGCGTCAGCAACAGGCGCGCGGTGTCGGCCATTTCGCCCGTTTTATCCATATCCTTGATGGACAGAAAAACGGCGCCACCGTCCGGGAGCACGACGCCCGCGCCCATTTGGGCCTTTAAATAAGCTATCGGGAATGACTGATCCCAGCCCATGACCTCGCCGGTTGAGCGCATTTCAGGGCCTAAAATTGTGTCAACTCCGGGGAAGCGGGCAAAGGGCAGCACCGCTTCTTTGACCGAAAACCACGGCATATCAGGGTCCGCCAGCGACATCGGATCGGCAAATGGCAACGGTGTGTCTGCGTTCGCGCCTTCGGGGTATGGCGCGTGCAACGGGAAATTCGACAGCGGCTCGCCGGCCATGATCCGCGCGGCGATCGAGGCAATGGCGCTGTCGGTGGCCTTGGCGACAAACGGCACGGTGCGCGAGGCCCGCGGGTTGACCTCGATCAGATAAACCTTGCCGTCCTTGACCGCGAATTGAATGTTCATCAACCCAACCACATTCAGCGCCAAGGCCAGCGCTTTGGTTTGGCGATGCACCTCGGTGATGATTTCGGCGGGCAATGAATATGGCGGCAACGAGCAGGCGCTATCGCCCGAATGCACGCCGGCTTCCTCGATATGTTGCATGATGCCGGCGATATGCACATCCTTGCCATCGCTGAGCGCGTCCACATCCATTTCAATCGCGCCCGACAGATAGCTGTCCAGCAACACGGGGCTGTCACCGGAAACCACCACGGCCTCGGCGATATAACGCTCCAGCTGGGCCATATCGCGCACAATTTCCATGGCGCGGCCACCCAAAACATAGGACGGGCGGATCACCAGCGGAAAGCCGATGTCTTCGGCAATTTCCAGGGCTTGGGCGTCGGTGCTGGCAATGCCGTTTCTGGGCTGCAACAGACCCAGTTCATTAACCAGACCCTGAAAGCGTTCGCGATCTTCGGCCAGATCGATGCTGTCAGGGGTGGTGCCCAAAATCGGGATGCCCGCGGCCTCGAGATCATTGGCGAGTTTCAGCGGGGTTTGGCCGCCAAATTGCACAATCACACCGTGCAGGGTGCCGTTTTCCTGCTCGACCCGCAGAATTTCCATCACATGCTCAAAGGTGACAGGCTCGAAATAAAGCCGGTCGGAGGTGTCGTAATCGGTGGAAACCGTTTCGGGGTTGCAGTTGATCATGATGGTTTCATAACCCTGATCGGTCAGCGCGTAACAGGCGTGGCAACAGCAATAATCAAATTCAATACCTTGGCCAATGCGGTTGGGTCCGCCGCCCAAAATCACGACTTTTTTCTTGTCGCTGGGCCGCGCTTCGCATTCGACATCGCCCATGGCCGGGGCCTCGTAGGTGGAATACATGTAGGGCGTTTGGGCCTCGAATTCGGCCGCACAAGTGTCGATGCGTTTGAACACGGCGACCACACCGGCCTTGATGCGCGCCTTGCGCATTTCGGTTTCGGTCGTGCCGGTCAACATGGCCAGCCTCGCGTCCGAAAAGCCCATCATTTTCAGCGCTCTCAAGCCGGCCTCGTCGTTTGGTAAACCCGTTTTCTTTACGGTTTCTTCGGTCTCGACAATCTCGCGGATACGGGCCAGAAACCAAGGGTCAAACATCGTGGCGGTGTGGATTTCATCATCCGTTAACCCGTGGCGCATGGCTTGGGCGATGGTGCGCATCCGGTCGGTGGTTTGCAACGAAATTGCCTTGATCACGGCGGCTTTGTCTGGCGCGCCGTCAATTTCAATTTCGTCAAATCCGGTCAGTCCGGTCTCCATGCTGGCCAGCGCTTTTTGCAAGGATTCATGGATGGTGCGCCCGATCGCCATGGTTTCGCCAACCGATTTCATCGCGGTCGAAAGCAGCGGCGCGGAGCCTGCGAATTTTTCAAATGCAAAGCGCGGGATTTTGGTGACGACATAATCGATGGTCGGCTCGAATGATGCGGGCGTAACCTTGGTGATGTCGTTATCCAGCTCGTCCAGCGTGTAGCCCACGGCCAGTTTGGCGGCGATTTTGGCGATTGGAAAACCCGTGGCTTTTGACGCCAGCGCCGAGGAGCGCGACACACGCGGGTTCATTTCAATCACGATCATGCGCCCGTCGGCCGGGTTGACCGCCCATTGCACGTTTGAGCCGCCGGTTTCGACGCCGATTTCACGCAGCACCGCAATCGAGGCCGTGCGCATCATCTGGTATTCTTTGTCGGTCAGGGTAAGCGCGGGGGCCACGGTGATGGAATCGCCGGTGTGCACGCCCATCGGGTCGATGTTTTCGATGGCGCAGACGATGATAGCGTTGTCGGCTTTGTCGCGCACGACCTCCATTTCGAATTCTTTCCAACCCAGCAGTGATTCATCAATCAGGATTTGGGTGACGGGCGAGGCCTCGAGACCGGTGGTGCAAAAATGGATGAAATCATCGCGGTTATAAGCCACGCCGCCGCCGGTGCCGCCCAGCGTAAAGGCAGGGCGGATGATGGCGGGCAGGCCGATATCGTCAAGGGCGGCCATACATTCATCGATGTTTTCGGCGATTGCGGCGCGGGGGTTTTCAAGGCCAAGGCGGTCCATTGCCTCGCGGAATAATTTGCGGTCCTCGGCCATTTCGATGGCTTGACGGTTGGCGCCGATCAGCTCGACATTATATTTTTTCAACACGCCCATATCGTCCAGCGCAAGCGAGGTGTTTAGGCCGGTTTGGCCGCCCATGGTTGGCAGCAATGCGTCGGGGCGTTCTTTTTCGATGATTTTGGCGACGATTTCCGGGGTGATCGGCTCGATATAAGTGGCGTCGGCCAGACCCGGGTCGGTCATGATTGTGGCCGGGTTGGAATTGACCAAAATCACGCGGTAACCTTCTTCGCGCAGGGCTTTGCAGGCTTGGGCACCGGAATAGTCAAATTCGCAGGCCTGACCAATAACGATTGGACCGGCACCGATAATCATGATGGATTTGATGTCATTTCTTTTTGGCATTTGACAGACCCCCGAGGTGCAATTGCGACAAATTCTAAGGGGTTATAATCAAGCGGGGACGGGGCGCAAGGGGCGCTTGGGCATAAATTAGGCTAATTTGGTGCATGTTTTGGTCAAGGATGCCTCCGGCGGGGATATTTAGGGAACAATAATGGCAGCAAGGCGGGCTGGTGGCTTGACTTTGGCGCAATAGAAAGGTGTATCAGCGGGGACGTTTATATTTACCCGAAGGGGAACCAAAATGCATGATTATCGCAGCCATACCTGTGCCGAACTGAACAAATCCAACGTGGGCGACAATGTGCGGTTGTCGGGCTGGGTGCATCGGGTGCGCGATCACGGCGGGTTGCTGTTTATCGATCTGCGCGATCATTACGGTATCACCCAAGTCATGGCCGACCCCGACAGTCCGGTTTTTGCCGAGATTGAGAAGGTGCGTTCTGAATGGTGCATCCGCATTGATGGCAATGTGATGGCGCGCGATGAAAGTTTAATTAATCCAAAGCTGCCGACCGGTGAGGTCGAGGTGTTTATTCGTGATATCGAGGTTCTGGGTGCGGCGGACGAGCTGCCTTTGATGGTGTTTGGCGATCAGGAATATCCCGAAGAAACGCGTTTGAAATATCGCTATCTGGATCTGCGGCGCGAGAAGTTGCAAAAGAATATGAAGCTGCGATCGGACGTTGTTGCGTCGATGCGCAAGCGGATGTGGAATAAGGGGTTTCGTGAATTCCAGACGCCGATTATTACGTCTTCCAGCCCCGAAGGTGCCCGCGATTTTTTGATCCCGTCACGTTTGCACCCCGGCAAATTTTACGCGCTACCTCAAGCGCCGCAGCAGTTTAAACAGCTGATCATGGTTTCAGGGTTTGATAAATATTTCCAGATCGCCCCGTGTTTTCGCGATGAAGATCCGCGCGCTGATCGTTCGCCAACCGATTTTTATCAGCTGGATTTGGAAATGTCGTTTGTCACCCAGCAGGATGTTTTTGACACGATTCAGCCCGTAATTTCCGGTGTGTTCGAGGAATTTGGTGGCGAGCGTAAAGTTGACACCGAGTGGGAGCAGATTTCTTATAAAGACGCGGCACTTTGGTATGGCACCGACAAGCCCGATCTGCGTAACCCGATTAAAATGCAGGTGGTTTCTGAACATTTCCGCGGCTCCGGCTTCAAGATTTTTGCCAGTTTGCTGGAAAATGAAGGCACCGAAATTCGCGCCATTCCAGCGCCAAAAGGTGGCAGTCGTAAATTCTGTGACCGGATGAATAAATTTGCTCAAGGCGAAGGTTTGCCGGGGATGGGGTATATTTTCTGGCGCGATCAAGGCCAGGGTTTGGAAGCCGCCGGACCGCTGGCCAAAAATATTGGACCCGAGCGCACCGAGGCCATTCGCCAACAGTTGGGTCTTGGTCTGGGCGATGCTGCGTTTTTTCTGGCAGGCAAACCCAAACAGTTTGAAACCGTCGCCGGCAAGGCGCGCACCGAAATTAGCAATGAATTGGGCCTGACGGATACCAGCCGTTTTGCCTTTGCCTGGATTGTCGATTTCCCGATCTATGAGCGTGACGAAGAAACCGGAAAAGTCGATTTTGAGCACAACCCGTTTTCAATGCCCCAAGGTGGGATGGAGGCGCTGAACGGTGATCCGCTGGATGTGCTGGGTTATCAATATGATCTGTCGTGCAACGGTTATGAGCTGGTCTCCGGCGCGATCCGAAATCACAAGCCCGAGATTATGTTCAAGGCGTTTGAAATTGCCGGTTATGGCAAGGACGAGGTTGAAAAACGTTTTGGCGGCATGGTGAATGCGTTTAAATTTGGCGCGCCGCCCCACGGTGGCTGTGCGGCCGGGATTGATCGTATTGTGATGCTGCTGGCCGACGAGGCCAATATTCGCGAGGTTATCATGTTTCCGATGAACCAGCGCGCCGAAGATCTGATGATGGGTGCGCCAAACGAGCCGGCAAACGAGCAGCTGCGTGATTTGCATTTGCGAATTATCCCTCAGGATTAAGTGAAAACTAGCCATTTATTGCCAAAACCCTGCGTTATTTTGCGCGGGGTTTTTTTATTTCTGTCCCATTTTGTTAAGTTGCGACGGAATAATGCGCATCTTGCGTATAATCAGCATCCAAACCACAAGAGGTAACTGTGAAATTTGATCCTGAAATTGCGGCAATCCGTTTTGGCACTGGCCTGTCGCCCGATATTGCGCCGCCTTCCAGCGTGGACGATATGTTGGCGCGCCTGTCGGGACCGGACCGGATGGCACAGCGGTTTGTGATCGATGGCTTTAAGGTGATTGAGGACGCCGCGATTGAAATTAAGCGGCTGAACAAGCTGCGCCGCAAAGAACCTGATCGTGCGCCAGAACTGAAAAAGAAAGTTCGGAAAATAACAAAACAGGCGCGGAAATGGCAATCAGGCTGGCTGCGAGCAACCATCGCGCGCGGCGCCTTTGCCGAGGATGCAATGCGTGAACGGCTGGTGTTGTTTTGGAAGGATCATTTTACTGCCAAGGGCAAACAAAGTGTGATGAAGCGCGCCACCTCTGCCTATGTTGAAGATGTGATCAGGCCGCATGTGAACGGAAATTTTGCCGATATGCTAAAGGCTGTGACGTTTCATCCGCTGATGCTGTTTTACCTTGATCAGGTTAAATCTGTGGGACCAAATTCGGTTATTGCCGTGAAAAACCCCGGACGTGGCATAAATGAAAACCTGGCCCGCGAGGTGTTGGAGCTGCACACTCTTGGCGTTGATGGCGCGTATAATCAAAATGATATCAAAGAGTTGGCCAAGCTGTTCGCTGGCCTGACCTATCGGCGCGAGGACGGGTTTGTTTATATGGCGAATATGGCCGAGCCGGGTGCGGAAAAGGTGCTGGGGAAATCTTATGGCGGCTATACTCAGGATTTGTCCGATGTGACTGATTTTCTTGATGATTTGGCCGTGCATCCTGATACGGCGCGTCATTTGGCGCAAAAACTGGTGGTGCATTTTGTCTCTGATGAACCCGATTCAGAGCTGGTGGATCAAGTGGCGGCGGCCTATTTGTCGGGCGGTGGTGATCTGATGCAGGCCTACCGCGCGTTGCTGGAACATCCGGCCGCATGGGCATTGCCCGCAACAAAGATAAAGCCGCCGGTGCAATTTATTATATCCGCGATCCGGGCGCTGGGCATCGCAGAAAAAACCGTGATGGAGGCAGGCGAGGCAAAAATAAACCGTCTGATCGCCGCCCCGATGGAATTGATGGGGCAAAAGTGGGAAGATCCGGTTGGTCCCGACGGCTGGCCCGAGGATTCCGGCCACTGGATATCGCCGCAAGGTTTGGCCGCGCGCATTCAGTGGGCGATGAATGCGCCTAAAAAAATGCGCCGTAAGCTGCCGGATCCACGCGATTTTATTGACACCGCACTTGGCGCACATTCCAGCGATCGCTTGCGCTCTGCCGCGGCCCGGGCCGAGAGAAAATCCGAAGGCATCGGGCTGATTTTAGCCGCGCCTGAATTTCAGCGCAAATGAGGGGTTACAGATGACATTATCGCGTCGTAAATTCTTGCAACGAGCCGGAATTATCGGCTGTTCGGTTGCGGCCAGCCCGCTTTTAACCCGGATGAGTTTTGCCGCCATGCCATCGGACAACCGGCTGGTCGTGATCATTTTGCGCGGCGGTATGGATGGGCTGGATGTGGTGCAGCCCTATGGTGATGCGGCGTTTTCCGGTTTGCGCCGAAGCTTGAAATTTGGCGAAAAGGGCGGGGCATCTGACCTTGATGGTTTCTTTTCCTTAAATCGGGGGCTGTCTGCATTAATGCCGCTTTGGCGCAAAGGCGAGTTGGGTTTTGCCCATGCGGTTTCAACCCCGTATCGCGATAAACGCAGCCATTTTGACGGGCAGGATTTGCTTGAGGCCGGGTTGGGAATGGACCGGTTGGGGCGGGTGAATGACGGCTGGCTAAACCGGATGCTGCAAGTGATGCCGGGGGTTGGTGCGCAAACGGGCTTTGCAATCGGGCGCGAGGAAATGTTGGTTCTGGAGGGCGATGCGCCGGTTTCAAGCTGGTCTCCGGACACGCATTTGGCGCTTTCGGCCCGCGCAAAACGCTTGTTGGAAATGGTTTATCACGATGATCCGCTGTTTAATTCCGCTGTGGGTGAGGCGTTTTATTTGGCGCAGGCTTTGAGCCCCGAAATGGGTGGTGATGTGACGCCGCAGATGATGCAGCAGAAATTGATGGCCTCGTTAAAGGGTGGCACGCACAAAAGAGTGGCAGAATTCGCTGCAAACCGTTTGTTGGCCGACACGCGGGTGGCGTCGTTTTCGATCAATGGTTGGGATAGCCACGATAATCAGGGTAAAGTGTTGAAAAGCGCGTTAACCAAACTGTCCGAGAGCATTCTGATTTTGCAGCAGGAATTGGGTGAAGTCTGGGGTAAAACAGCCGTTTTGGCCGTAACAGAATTCGGCAGGACAGCGCGTGAAAATGGCACCAAGGGCACGGATCATGGCACTGGCGGCGCAATGTTGATGGCGGGCGGCGCGATTTCCGGGGGTAAGGTCTTTGGCAAATGGCCGGGGCTGAACGAGGCGGATTTGTATCAGGGCCGCGATTTGGCCCCCGCAATGGATGTGCGGGCTTATTGTGCATCTGCCATGCAAGGGCTGTTTGGAATTGAGCAGGACAAGTTGGAAGGCGCTATTTTTCCGGGGCTGGATATGGCGGGGGTAGCCCAGGTTATTTTGTAGTTGGCTGATTAAAACATATTGGTTGTTGCGGGGGCGGCCAATTCTGTTGTTTGTTTTCCCGGCCCTGTATTTTGGGCAACGGTAATTGCCAGCGCGATTGATATTGAAATGGTGCCAGCGATTAAAACAACCCAGTCAACAGCGAGACCCCCGTGTTTTTCTTTAAGCGCTTTTTGCATAGAATATTTTTCCTGTTTAGCCTGATATGATTAACAGTGGCTTTGGAATGCGGCAAAATTTGGGAACAGATCGTGTTATCTTTTGGTAAAAATTTGTCTGGATCGGTAATCCCCCCATTTTCAATGGGGCGTTTCAGTAGAATTCAGGCTGCATTTCGT
>CAYSBD010000091.1:0-8861 GCA_964429175.1 uncultured Marinosulfonomonas sp. | reverse complement strand
TTAACCGGCTTTATTTCTACAAATTGTAACGTAATCTTAATTCCCAAAACATGACCGTGCTGGATTGCGCAAACAGGGGGGATGCATTCACGCCCCCTGCCCGCAAAACCGATGCGACCCATGAATTGCAGGTGTAAAACAAATGATAACTTCCAGCCCCTTCATAAAACAAGCTGTTTAAATACAACCCCGGACCTAACGCATAACGCCCCGCAGCCCCGGTTTCCAGCGCAGCAATTAAATCGGCCATGTTGTTTTCTGCCAGCGAAAACCGGATCAGATCCGAGGCGCTGAAAACATCGGCAACCTCACCCGGCGCTGTAGCCACATGAAAAACGCTTGGGCTGGGCCAAAATAACGCTTTTGCAACAATCGCAAAACTGACGTCGTCAAGCGTTGGCGATTCAAGAAAAAACCCCCGATCCCCCCAGCCAAATTCAAACCAATGCGCATCCGGGAAATCCGCCAGCCAACCACGAGAAACCGGCCCGCCAAGCGCTCCCAAATCATCGCGAGATAGCACAATTGCGCTGTGATAACCGTGGTTTAGCACAATTACTTTATGTCCGTCCGGCACTTGCACATCGATGTTGCCAAAGGTCAGCTTTGAAACAACAAAGACAATAATTGCAAGCCCGATAAACCAGCGATACCTCATCAGATAAATGGTGCAAATCGTTGTGCTGAAATCCGCTGAATCTGTTGCAATGTCATTTTGCTTTCCCTTTCGACGGCTCCAGCTTACAGTTTGACCAAAATCAGCAATGAGGGCAAGATGAACGATTTATTATTACGCAAGGATGCGGGCGCGATCACAACCCTGACGATGAATTCACCGCGCAATTTGAATGCGTTATCGGACGCGATGTTGGCGCAATTGCAATCTGCGTTTGATGATCTCGCAGATGATAATCAGGCCAAAGTGGTGGTTTTAGAGGGCACCGGCAAGGTGTTTTGTGCCGGTCACGACCTAAAGGAAATGAGCGCCGCGCGCGGACAGGATGACGGCGGCAAGGCCTATTTTCAGGATTTGTTCGGTCGTTGTGGCCAAGTGATGCAATCGATCTGCAAAATCCCTCAGCCGGTGATTGCCAAAGTGCACGGAATTGCCACCGCAGCCGGTTGCCAAATGGTAGCCAGCTGCGATCTGGCGATTGCGGAAAACGGCACGCGTTTTGGGGTAAACGGCATTAATATCGGGCTGTTTTGCGCCACGCCGATGGTGGCGTTAACCCGTAATATCGGGCGCAAACAGGCCTTTGAAATGCTGACCACCGGCAAGTTTATTGATGCCGGTCATGCGGTTGAAATCGGCTTGATCAATCGTGCGGTTCAGCCCGACAAACTGGACGCCGAAGTCGATGCGCTGGCCCAAATACTGGCAAGTAAAATGGACGCGATATTGAAAATCGGCAAAGCGGCGTTTTATGGCCAAATCAACATGCAGTTGGAACAGGCCTATGAATTTAGCGGCGCGATCATGGCCGAAAACATGATGCTGCGCGACACCGAAGAAGGAATTGCGGCCTTTTTGGAAAAGCGCGATCCGGACTGGAGAACATAACCTAAAGCTGGTAAATTTCTCCGAACTTGGCTTCCAGATAATCCAGCAACGGGGCCTCGCTCGGGGCAAAGCCACAGGCTTGCTCAATCAAATCGCGCGGCTGATATAAGCCGCCATATTGCTGCACGTTCTGGCCCAACCAATCCGTCGCAACCGACGTATCGCCCGCCGCCAATCCCGCATCCAGATCTGATGTTTGCGCGCGCATCGCCTTGTTCAAGCAGCCCGCATAAACATTGCCCAAACTATAGGTCGGAAAATAGCCAAACAGCCCGACCGACCAATGCACATCCTGCAAACACCCATTCGATGGCTTGTCCACTTCGACGCCAAAATCGGCCTTGAAGCGTTCATTCCAGGCATCGGGCAAATCGGTCACGGCCAGATCACCGGAAATCATCGCACGCTCCAGATCAAAACGCAGCAAGACGTGCAAATTATAATGGATTTCATCGGCCTCGGTGCGGATAAAACCCGAATTCATCCGATTAAGCGTGGCATAAAACGCATCGGCATCCGCCACACCAAAATCGCCGAATTTATCCACCATCTGCGCAAACAACCAACCGGAAAAGGGCCGGCCCCGCCCGATCTGGTTTTCATAAATCCGGCTCTGGCTTTCATGCACACCCATCGAAACACCGGACCCCAGCGGGGTTAACAAATGCTTGTGGTCGATATTTTGCTCGTAACAGGCATGCCCGACCTCGTGGATGGTGGAATAAATGCTATTGAACGGATCGGTCGGGCTGGTGCGGGTGGTGATGCGCGTGTCCAGCCCCGAGCCGGATGAAAACGGATGCACCGCCTTATCCACCCGACCATGGGCGAAATTATAGCCAAAAACCTTGGCCAATTTGCGCGTCAGCTGCATTTGTTTGCTTTGGTTAAAATCAAAATCCAGCGCTTTGGGCTGTTTCCCGGCCCCCAAAACCCGCTCGCGCAGGGCCACAAGACGCGGGCGCAAAGCTGCAAACATAGCCTCTAAATCAGCCGCCTTGGCGTTTGGCTCGTAATCATCCAGCAAGGCATCATAAAGATCGCCGCCATCGGTCAGCGCCGCGGCTTCCTCGCGTTTCAGGGCCACCACCTGCGTTAAAACCGGGGCGAATCCGGCAAAATCTTCGGTTTGACGCGCCTGTGCCCAAATGCCTTGGGCCATGGAATGCAGTTTGGCCTGCTCGATCGCCAACCGCGCGGGGATTTTGCTGCTACGCTCAAAGCCACGCCGAATGTGGCGCATATTGGCTTGGCCAACAGAATCCAGTTTGCTGTCCTCAATTTCAGCCAACCAATCGCTTAATTTAGGGTCCGTGCGCCGTGCGTGCAAAACGCTCTCCATCGCGGCCATTTCTTCGGCCCGCTGCGGGGCAGCACCGCGGGGCATCACGGTTTCCTGATCCCAGCCCAGACGGCCGGAAACCTGTCCCAACGCTTGGGTCACACGCTCAAATCCCATCAAATTTTCATATGCCGTCATGCTCAATCCCTCACGCTTTGACTTGTTGGATAGCCGGTTAAAAACCGTGCCCGCAGGATCAGAACCCACAAAATAATTGCGCCCAGCTGAAAGCTTAACGCCCCGTGCCACATGCCGCCGGTGATCGTCGCAGCCGCGCCCAGACCGAACTGAACCAGCAGCATTAACAGCACCAAACTATAGGCGCGCCGAACGGCCACAGAGCCATTTTTACGACTGTGCAGCCATATGTCGGCCCCGAATAAAAGCAAAACAAAGCCCGAAAACCGGTGCACAAACTGCCCAAACACGGGGTTTTCAAATGCATTTTGCCACAGCGGAGCTTGGCCAAACATCTGGTCGGGTATAAATTTTCCATCAACCAGCGGCCAATCGGTAAAAGCATCTGCGCCGTCAATTCCGGCCAAAACAGCACCGTATAAAACCTGAATCATGGCCAAAACCACCAGCATCGCCGATAAAATCCACAACCGGCGGCTTCGGGCGCGCCGCGCAACCAGCAAATCGGCCTCGCTGCGTGACAGCTGCAAGATATACCAAACAATCAGCCCCATTGCGCCATAAGCCAAACCGCGCTGAAACAGAATTTTATAGGCGTCCACCTCGCCCAGATGCGCCACACCGTAAAACACAACCGACCACCACTGCGTTAACGCCAAAAGAGCCGTCAGAACCCCCGTAAAAATCATCCGGCCCATCCAGCCAGTAGGCACACGATCACTGGCCAAAATCCCAACAAACCCAACGGCCCAAACCGCAAAAGCCAGCCAAAGAATCTGATCCGGTCCCATTGCCCCTTTTCGATTAAGAACCCCAAGCAAAACATTGGCCGCCAACAGAGAAAATACAACCATCAACCAGACCCGGATCAAATCTCGCGCCCCCTTTGAGGCCCTATCAATCACCCCGACCGCCGCGGATCCAGCGGCTTTGCGCTCGCCACCAACCTCTTCAAAAATGTTGCGTTTCTTGCTCATGAAATCTCTCCTGCTTTTGCGGCCAAACTACGGACCACACACACCAAGGGCAAGCCCGCCCCCTTCTTCTTGCCTTAAATACCTGCCGCGCGCAGCGCAAAAAACCCTTATTTACCACCCTGCTGCATACGCAACAATTGACGCAACATGCCATGAAACGTCTGCACATCTGCCCGCGTTAATGCTAAACGCGCCCACATATTTCGCAAATTCTGACGCATCCCGGCCGCTTTGGTCTCGGGAAAAAAGAAACCCGCTTCCTGCAATCTCTGCTCAAAATGATCCCCCAGCTTTTCAATTTCAATCGCCTCGGCAAATTCGGTCTTGACCATTTCCATCACTTCAGGCGGCATCTCGTCAATCTGGCGGCGCCACTCATAAGACATCAACAGCACCGATTGCCCTAAATTTAGCGACGAAAAATCCGGGTTCACCGGCACCGAAACAAACGCATTGGCCCGCGCCATATCAACATTGTCCAATCCCGATCTTTCGGCCCCAAACAACACCGCCACCTTTTGGCCCGCCTCCAGCAACGCGCGGGTGTGCTGCATCGCGCGCTCGGGCGTCATTACCGGCTTCGTCAATCCGCGCGGGCGCGCCGTGGTGGCAAAAACATAAGTGCAATCGGCAATCGCATCCGCCGTATTTTCAAACAATCCGGCCGCATCCAAAATCCGCCCCGCACCCGCCGCCATCGCCACAGCCCGCTCATTTGGCCAGCCATCCCGCGGCGCAACCACCCGCATCCGTTCCAGCCCGAAATTCCACATCCCGCGCGCCGCAGCCCCGATGTTTTCACCCATTTGCGGGCGCACTAAAACCATTGCCGGCTGCGGGCCAGCCCATTCATTTTCTGCCATAAAACCACCTGTTAAATCATTTGCCCCAAATAGAGACAGAACACCCCGTGGTCAAATGCCAAAACTTTGGTTATATGCGCAGCAACCGCGTTAAAAGGAATCTGAAATGGCCCAGCAATACCCTGAAAAAGAACAAGCCCAGCTTTATCTGATCACGCCGCCCGCCTTTGATCTGGCCACATTCCCCGATCAAATCGCCCGCGTGCTTGATTGCGCCGATTGCGCCCCTGTGGCCTGCCTGCGTTTGGCGCTGGCCAGCAAAGACGAAAGCATCATCGCAAAATCGGGCGATGCGTTGCGCGAAATCTGCCATGCTCGCGACATTCCGCTGGTCATTGAAAACCACCTGATTATGGTTGAGCGGCTGGGGCTTGACGGGGTGCATTTAACCGACGGTTCGCGCACGGTGCGTTATGCGCGCAAGGAATTGGGCAAGGACGCGATCATCGGCGCCTTTTGTGGTGCGTCGCGTCATGACGGGCTGAATGCGGGCGAAGGCGGCGCTGATTATGCCAGTTTCGGGCCTTGCGGTGAAAATACGCTTGGCGATGGCTCGGTTGTGGCGACCGATCTGTTTAAATGGTGGAGCAGCGTTGTCGAGCTGCCCGTGGTGGCCGAAGGCGCGCTGGATGTTGAGGTTATAAAAACTCTAGCACCCTTTACCGACTTTTTTGCCATTGGCGAGGAAATCTGGAACACCGATGATCCCGCGGCCAGCTTTAAGCGGCTAGCCGGTGAAATAACCGCGAAATAACCGTGAGATGACCGGTGAAATCAGCTGATATTTGGTGGATCAATCGCACAAAAAAAACGCCAGCACGAAGCTGGCGTTAAGTTATTGAGGCAGGTTTCATACAGGCAAGAAACCTATCGAGCAGTAAAGCCTTTATACGCAAACTTACGCCACGCGCCAAGCTAAAAGTTTGATATAGTTAAATTCCCTTGTTAGGGTTGCAGGTAATGAAACAAGGAACATGAGGTTTTGTTGCTGAAATGAAAACAGTTTTTTTCGCGCCCACCCGTTATTTACTCGCAATTATCTGCCTGATTCTATCAACGGGGTTCACGGCAGGATTCGCGGCCGCCGAGCCAAAACACGCAATAGCTATGCATGGTGAGCCTGCCCTACCACCGGATTTTGTGTCTCTGCCTTATGTAAACCCCGACGCCCCCAGCGGCGGGCGCATTGTCGTGGGCGAGGTCGGCAGCTTTGATTCGCTCAACCCGCACATCTTAAAGGGGCGCGTTCCGTGGCAGTTGCGTTTTTTGACCTACGAGAGCCTGATGGGCCAAAGTTGGGACGAGCCACTGACGGTTTACGGCCTGTTAGCCGAATCGATTGAAACCGACGATACGCGCAGCTGGGTCGAATTCACCCTGCGCGAGGAGGCCCGATTCTCTGACGGCAGCCCCGTCACGGTTGAAGACGTGCTGTGGTCTTACGAAACGCTGGGCACCATCGGCAACCCGCGCTACCACGGTGTTTGGAACAAAATTGAAAAGGCTGAAAAAACCGGCGATCGCAAGGTGCGTTTTACCTTTAATGTCGAGGATCGCGAATTGGCCGTGATCGTCGGTTTGCGCCCAATTTTGCAAAAATCGCAGTGGGAAAACCGGGGGGAAGGCAAAGATTTTGCGGCCTCCACGCTGGAAGTGCCAATCGGATCAGCGCCTTATGTTGTCGATAGCTTTGAGGCCGGGCGTTATGTTTTGCTAAAACGCAACCCGGATTATTGGGGTAATCATTTGCCATTTCGGCGCGGCACCAACCGGCTTGATGAAATCCGGATGGAATTTTTCGGCGATGCCAATGTGTTTTTCGAGGCTTTCAAATCGGGCGAAATCGATTTCATGCGCGAAGGTAACGCCGGCAAATGGGAAACCCGCTATGATTTTGCGGCCATTCAAGCCGGCGATATCATCAAATCGCGCATCCCCCACCAACGCCCCACCGGCCTGACGGGGTTGGTCATGAACACCCGCCTGCCCGTTTTTTCCGACTGGCGCGTGCGCGAGGCGATGATGCTGGCCTTTAATTATGAATTCATCAGCCAAACGGTAAACGGATCCGATCAGGCCCGTATTACTTCGTATTTTTCAAATTCGGTTCTGGGTTCCAGGCCGGGTGCGGCCACGGGGCGGGTTGCCGAATTATTGGCCCCTTTTGCCGATGATCTGCTGCCCGGCACGCTTGAGGGCTACAGCCTGCCCGTTTCCGATGGCAGCCAGCGCAATCGCAAAAATATCCGCGCTGCGATGGCCTTGTTTTCCGAGGCCGGCTGGAACGTTAAAGATGGCGTGATGCGCAATGGCGAGGGTAAGCAATTTACCTTTGAAATTTTGCTAAAGCAGGGCGCATCCAGCGCGCAAAGGATCGTTGATATTTATGTGCAGTCGCTAAAACGGCTGGGAATTAGCCCGCAGGTTATGGTTATCGACAAGGCCCAATATAAAGAGCGCACCAATGTTTACGATTTTGGCATGGCCTATTACCGGCGCGGCACGTCCCTTAGTCCGGGCAACGAGCAGATGCTATATTGGGGCAGCGAAGGGGTGACAAAACCGGGCACGCGCAACTGGATGGGGATGAATTCGCCCGCCGCCGAGGCGATGATAAACCACATGCTCAACAGCCGCAGTCTTGAGGAATTTCACGCCGGCACCCGTGCGCTTGATCGCATTATTACGTCGGGTCGTTATGTGATTCCTATCTGGGCAATCGGGGCTTCGCGCATTGCCTATAAGAAAGAACTGCATTATCCCGCCGATAGTTTGCCGATGTATGGTGACTGGATTGGTTTTCAGCCCGATGTCTGGTGGTTTGAGGAGTAAAAACATGCGGAAATTAATACTTCTGGGCGTCATTTTGGTATTGGCGTCATGCGCCACCGTCGAGGGCATTGGCCGCGATATTTCGGCCGGTGCGCAAAAAGTTAACAACGCACTGTAACGCGGCTCTTGATCCGCGCGGCGCATGCGCTTATGTGTTGGGTGTCGGGCAACCGACTATGAACATAAACGCGCATGTAATAAGCGGATCGGACCCGGGGGCGGTACCCGGCGACTCCACCATAGCCTGCTCATTTGGCAGTTTTGGGGTCGAAACAGGATCGACGAACGTCTAAAGATGTTAGCTTTGTTTCGGTGAGATACCACCGTTATCGGTTCACTAAAGCTAGTTGCAAATGACAACAAAGCTCCGATGGCTCTGGCTGCGTAAGCGGTTCGAAACATCGAAATCTTAAGTCCTTACGCTTAGCAGCCTAAGGCGGGGTTTGCAGGTACCTGGCAACAGAAACCTGCGCTTACCCCCCCTGAATGCACCCTGAATGCACCCCGATTTCCCCTAAATCTGCGCTAATGCCTGCTCGAAATCATCGGCGATGTCGGCATAATCCTCAAGCCCCATCGAAACCCGAATAAGGCCGTCCGTAATGCCATGGGCGGCGCGCTCGTGGGGTTCGTAATTATTGTGGGTCATGCTGGCGGGGTGCTGGATCAGGGTTTCGGCATCACCCAGACGAACGGCCGAAGTCACAAGATCAAGCGCATCCATCAGGTTTTTACCGGCTTGCATCCCGCCCTTTAATTCAAAGACAATCATGCCGCCAAATTGTGACATTTGCCGCTTGGCCGGATCGTGAAATGGCGACGATTTCAGGCCCGGATAATAAACCGCATCCACCGCGGCATGGCCTTCCAGAAATTCGGCCAATTTCAGCGCGCTTTGGCAATATCAACCAGCCCCATATTCGGATTGGCCGGGCTTTCGGTGTAAATAATGCGGGTCTTGGCGCTGATAGCACTGGCCAGTTGGGCCGGATCGGCCATATCAACAAAGGTCGCGGTAATGCCAAACCGTGTCAGGTGGTTTTGCACCATGGCAAAAGTGCCGCCATAAAGCGTTTTATCCGCGATAATTTCATCGCCCGCACTTAGCAGGCTCCAGAATGTCGATGAAATCGCGCCCATGCCCG
>CAYSBD010000090.1:0-9019 GCA_964429175.1 uncultured Marinosulfonomonas sp. | reverse complement strand
TGTAATCAGGCATAATCGGCTCACAATAAAATTACTTGGGTTATAGTTTTACTTATAACCGTCAAAATATGGTTTTTGTTGGATGTAAATATGGGTACAATTTGATATGAAGCCGGAGAACACCTGTTTCAAAGCGGAAATCAGGGAATGCTAGGGTTTATATTTGGGGGCGGGTGCTTGAAAAAAGAATATGCCTTGTCTGCGATCAGGCCCATCCATTTTGAGCCACACCTGAACAGGTTTCTTTTTAATCTACACGAACACACTTCTGGCATCCAAGACGTTATTTTACTTCAAGCTCAGGTGGATCAAGCCGCCTATGCCGATATTTTCTTCCACGATTTTGACATTGAGCTACCAGCCAAACTTGCAACCGCTGTGGATGTCCGAAAGGCTGATTTCCTTGCCGGGCGTATGTTGCTTAAACTTGCGCAAAGTGAACTGGGGCTTTCCAGTCGCGCGGTAGAAATTGGCGAAAACCGCGCGCCGGTCTGGCCCGAAGATCAACGCGGATCCGTTAGTCATACAGCTGGACGCGTTGCTTGTGTTCTGACGGGTAATGTAAATCTTGGCCTTGGTGTTGATGTCGAAAAAACCGCATCGGGAAAATCACTGGAGGCATTGCGTCAGCAGGTGTTGTGTGAAGCTGAACGAGAGCTGATTGATGCAAGCACAAGCTGGCCATCAGATGTGCTGGCGACTTTGATTTTTTCGGCAAAAGAGACCCTATTCAAGGCGATATACCCACAAATAAATACGTTTTTCGGCTTTTCGGCCGCCGTGATTCACAAAGCCCCTGAACCCGATACGATAATATTACAACTGACGCGATCACTTGGTTCAGGGTTTAATGTGCAACAGCAGTTTAAGGTGCGCTACCGACTGGAATCAGGTTATATTTTAACGTGGTTATCTGTTTCAGCGTGATGTTATTCTGGCACGAATGAGCCAACTTTCTTAATGCACCGCAGCGAAAATTTAGAGCGCAAATGCCGTATACCTTTTATTTTGAACATCCGTTTTCTTAAAAATGCCTCCATACCTTTTGTGCCGTCTGTTGCAACTTTGATAAAATAATCGCTATTGCCGGCCATTAAATATACCTCCAGAACTTCTGGAATATCCATCATTTCTTTTGAAAACCGGTCAATCGCCTCGGCATCGTGATGTTCAAGTGAAATCTCGATCATTACGGTCTCGGCCGCGCCAAGTACCTCGTGATTTAACACGGCGGTATAGCCGCTGATAATCCCCAATTTTTCCAAACGCCGTTGACGTTGCCAGCAGGGGCTGGGTGACAGGCCTATTTTTTGGGCCAAAGCCTTGTTGGACAAACGACCATCTTCAACAAGCGCGTTTAGAATTCGTCGATCTATGTCATCCAACTCAAATTTCACAGTTTATCCTTTTGCTTATGATGGAATATATAGATATTTCTTTCTTAAATACTATCTTGTCTAAGAATAAAAAGAAATTAATTTTGTATATTCTGGAATATTCTCGTTCCAATAATTGCAAAACCCACACGGGATCCTCGCTTGGGATTGGAGGGTTCTGTATTTGCAACGTCCCAAAACCCAGTGCAACCCTAATATCAGGAGCTGAAAATGCCAAAAGGACCGCCTCTGTCTTTACATGTGCCAGAACCGGCTTGCCGCCCCGGTGACACGCCGGATTTTTCAAACTTTGAAATCCCCAAAGCAGGTGCGGTGCGCCGCCCTCTCGTTAACGAAGACCCTACTAAAATGCGCGATCTAGCCTATTCTATTGTTCGGGTTTTAAGCAAGGACGGCAAGGCGTGTGGCCCGTGGATTGGTAAATTAACGCCTGACGATCTGCGTGATGGCTTGCGAAACATGCAGCTTTTGCGCAGCCTTGATGAGCGCATGGTAAAGGCCCACCGCCAGGGTAAAACCAGTTTTTATTCCCCGCATCTGGGCGAGGAGGCAATTTCCTGTGCGTTCCGTAAAGCCATAGACAAGGGCGATATGTCCTTTCCAACCTACCGTCAGGCCGGCCTGCTAATTGCGGGCGACTACCCGATTGTTGAAATGATAAACCAGATCTATTCAAACACGGCCGATCCGTTAAAGGGCCGCCAGCTGCCCGTTTTGTATTCGTCAAAAGAGCACGGGTTTTTCACGATATCGGGCAATCTTGCGACCCAGTATATTCATGCTGTGGGTTGGGCAATGGCTTCGGCGATCAGCAATGATACCAAAATTGCGTCCGCATGGATTGGCGACGGATCAACCTCCGAGGGCGAATTCCACGCAGCATTGGTTTTTGCCTCGACTTACAAAGCGCCGGTTGTGCTGAATATTGTCAACAACCAATGGGCTATTTCTACATTTCAGGGCATCGCCAGCGGAAATGCCGAAACATTTGCCTCGCGCGGTCATGGTTTTGGCATTCCGGCGTTGCGGGTGGATGGCAATGATTATCTGGCCGTTCACGCGGTGGCCAGTTGGGCGGTCGAGCGGGCGCGCACAGGGCTGGGCCCGACTATAATTGAATATGTTACCTACCGTGCCGGACCGCATTCAACATCGGACGATCCATCGGTTTACCGGCCCAAGGATGAAGCCGCGGCTTGGCCATTGGGTGATCCGATCGAGCGCTTGAAGCAGCATTTGATCAAGCTGGGCGAATGGTCCGAAGAACGCCACACCCAAATGCAGGCAGAATGCGCCGATTACATCCGAACCTGCCAAAAACAGGCCGAAGTAAACGGCACGCTTAATTCCGGTCTCAAACCTTCGCCAAGCGATATGTTTGACGATGTGTTCGCGCAAATGCCACTACACTTACAGCAACAACGCACTGAATCGGGGGTCTAACATGGCACGCATGACAATGATCGAAGCTATCCAAAACGCGCATGATCTGGCGATGGATCGCGATGATAAAGTTGTGGTTTTTGGCGAGGATGTTGGCTATTTCGGCGGCGTGTTTCGTTGCACATCCGGCTTGCAAGAAAAATACGGCACCAGTCGCTGTTTTGATGCGCCGATCAACGAATGCGGGATTATTGGCGTTGGCATCGGCATGGCGGCATACGGGCTAAAACCGATCGCGGAAATCCAGTTCGCCGATTATGTTTATCCGGGCTATGATCAGATTGTCAGCGAGGCCGCGCGCATTCGCTACCGTTCTGCCGGTGATTTCACCTGCCCGATTGTGATCAGAATGCCAACCGGCGGCGGTATTTTTGGCGGTCAAACCCACAGCCAAAGCCCCGAGGCGGTTTTTACGCATGTCGCCGGAATCAAGGTGGTTGTGCCTTCAAACCCGCAAGACGCCAAAGGTTTGTTGCTGGCCGCAATCGAAGACCCTGATCCGGTGATTTTTCTGGAACCCAAGCGGCTTTACAACGGCCCGTTTAATGGTCACCACGACAAACCCATTGTGCCGTGGAAAAATCATGATTTAGGCGAAGTAGAGACTGATTATTACACAACACCGCTGGGCAAAGCCGTGGTCCGCCGAGAAGGTGAAGCCGTGACTGTTCTAACTTATGGCACCATGGTTTACGTGGCCCAAGCTGCTGCAGAACAGGCGGGTATTGATGCAGAAATCATTGATTTGCGCACGCTGCTACCGCTTGATTTAGAGACTATTACCGCCTCCGTGCAGAAAACCGGCCGCTGTGTAATCGTGCATGAAGCCACCAAGACTTCGGGTTTTGGCGCTGAGCTTAGTGCGCTGGTGCAAGAGGCCTGTTTTTATCATCTGGAAGCGCCCATCAGTCGCGTAACAGGCTGGGACACCCCTTATCCGCACGCCCACGAATGGGCGTATTTCCCGGGGCCTGAACGTGTGTCCCGCGCTTTGCAAGCGGCATTGGAGGATTGAAATATGAGCATTTTTACAATCACGCTGCCTGATGTGGGCGAAGGTGTTGCCGAGGCTGAGCTGACCGAATGGAGCGTGTCGGTTGGTGATCAGGTGGAGGAAGACGATATTTTGGCAGTCGTGATGACCGATAAGGTCGCAGTTGAAATTCCGTCGGCAGTTTCAGGCAAAATTGTTTGGCTGGGCGGCGAGCCGGGTGATGAAATCGCAATCGGTTCCAAATTCATCCAGATTGAAATTGAAGGTGATGGTCTAGAGTTGAAAGTTGCTCAAGAACCGGAAATTCCCGAAACTACAAAAAAACCTAATACAGCAGATAAAACAGTCTCTAATATAGCAAAATCAGGAAAAATTCTAGTCGCCCCCGCCGTTAGAAGACGTGCGGCTGAAGCAGGCATTGACTTGCAGGGAATTGTTGGATCAGGGACGGATGGGCGAATTATCCAGGCCGATTTAGCCACTTATCTTCTTGATCAGGAAACTCTTACCAGCACGCCCGAGCCAGACACCACAGACATCAAAATCATTGGCATGCGCAAAAAGATCGCCGAAAAAATGGCTCTGTCTAAATCTCGCATTCCGCATATTACGATTGTCGAGGAAATCGACATGACCGACCTTGAGGATTTGCGCAAAAAACTAAATGATCTGCATGCTGGGGCGCGCGGGAAATTAACAATTCTGCCTTTCATCATGCGTGCCATCAGCCGTGCGGTGGCTGAACAGCCCCAAATCAACGCGCGCTTTGATGATCGGGCAAATATGCTCCGCCAATATGATGCCGTGCATCTAGGCATTGCCACCCAAACCGACGCGGGCCTGACAGTTCCGGTTGTGAAAAACGCCGAAATTTTAAGCATCTGGCAAAGTGCTGCCGAGGTTGGCCGCCTGTCGGAATCGGCTCGATCCGGGACCGCAACTATGGAGCAATTAAGCGGATCAACCATCACAATTACATCGCTTGGACCATTGGGCGCAATCGCCACCACACCGATCATTAACCACCCCGAGGTTGCGATTGTGGGCGTTAACAAAATGATGATGCGGCCAATGTGGGACGGCGCTGAATTCCAGCCGCGGAAAATGATGAATCTGTCTTGCTCGTTTGATCATCGGGTGATTGACGGCTGGGATGCGGCCGTGTTTGTGCAAAGGTTAAAATCATTACTGGAAGACCCCGTGATGATGATTATGGGCGAATAAATTAGCGCGTGACTTATCGCGGCATTTGTGTTTCAAAGTAAATTATGACAGGGGCGTTCGCCATTTGGCGATCTGAGAAGCACCCTTATAACCTGATCCAGATCATGCTGGCGTAGGGAGTCTGATGGAATGGTTTTACTATTCTGCCGCTCTTTCTCGTCGTTACCGGAGACGCAAATGAGCAAAATCGGCCCGCAAAAAAGCCTGCAAATCATGCGCGCGGCCAATCCGTTGGTGCAGTGTATTACCAATTTCGTGGCAATGAATTTTGCGGCCAACACCCTGCTGGCGGCTGGGGCATCGCCTGCGATGGTGCATTCGGCGCGCGAATCCGGGGCGTTTGCAGAGATTTCGGGGGCATTAACCGTTAATATCGGCACGCTTTCTCCGGAATGGCTCGACGGAATGAAAGCGGCTATTTTGTCAGCAAACAAAGCAGAAAAACCGTGGGTGTTGGATCCTGTTGCCAATTTCGTCACCCCGTACCGACACACTTCTGCCAAAGAATTATTGCAACTAAAGCCCGCTGTTTTACGCGGCAATGCCTCGGAAATCATGGCCTTGGCAGATCAGAAATCTGCGGGGCAAGGTGTGGATTCAGGCGACAGTGTTGCAGCGGCCGAACACGCGGCCAAAACCTTGGCGCTAGAGTTTGAAAATGTGGTGGTTATTACAGGAGAGGTTGATTTTATAACGGACGGGCAGCGTATCGCCAGAGTTTCCGGCGGCTCTGAAATCATGCCAAAAATTACCGCAACGGGCTGCGCTCTGACCTGCTTGATTGGTGCCTTTTTAGCGGTTGAAGACGATAGCTTTGCCGCCAGCATCGCTGCTGTGGCTTTGTTTGGCGAGGCGGGCGCAAGGGTGGGGAAAACCGCAAATGGCCCGGGGTCGTTTGCGTGGCAATTTCTGGATCAACTTGCGGCCATTCAACCTGAAGATATTGACCTTTCA
Source organism: uncultured Marinosulfonomonas sp. (assembly GCA_964429175.1). Taxonomy (GTDB): domain Bacteria; phylum Pseudomonadota; class Alphaproteobacteria; order Rhodobacterales; family Rhodobacteraceae; genus Profundibacter. Next base: position 3,007 of record CAYSBD010000090.1, on the reverse strand, counting down.
AGGGTAGTGATCACATGAAGAATAAAATTGATCTGTCATTTTATCTGGTTCTTGACCCGAAACTTTGCGCGCCACTTGGCATGATTGAAACGGCCCGCCTTGCTGTTGCTGGCGGGGCAACGGCTGTGCAGTTGCGTCATAAACAGGCCGATACCAGACAGATGGTTGAAATCGGGCGCGTTTTGCAAACCGCATTAACCGGAAGCGGGGCCACATTGGTAATCAACGATGATTGGGCCGCGGCACGAGAATTAAATGCGGACGCTTTGCATATTGGTCAAGACGATATCTCGCCTTTAGAGGCGCGTAAAATTATTGGGCCGGAAATGGTACTGGGGCTGTCAGTGCAAAGCCCTGAATTGGCCAAATCTGTTGATGCCGGTTTGGTGGATTACATCGGTGCCGGTCCTGTTTTCGCAACAAAAACCAAACCCGATCACAAGTCTGCAATCGGCTTTAACGGTCTGGCCAAAATCGTTAATGTATCTGCGGTTCCAACTGTGGCGATTGGCGGTTTGAAACAGCAACATATCGCGGATATTTTTGCCACGGGTGCCCAAGGTATTGCCGTGGTTTCTGCCATCTGCGGGCAGCCGGATTTGCAAATAGCCATTGATAATTTCCACAATAAAATTAACGAGGTGCGCCAATGATTGCCACGGCTTTAAGCATTGCAGGTTCTGACCCTTCCGGTGGGGCCGGGGTTCAGGCCGATCTGAAAACCTTCTCGGCCCGCGGCGTTTACGGCATGTGCGCAATCACGGCCCTGACCGCGCAAAATACGACCGGAGTAAGCGGCGTGCATCTGGTGCCGCCCGGATTTGTGGCAGATCAGATCAAGTCAATCTTCGCGGATATTCGCGTGGATGCAATTAAAATAGGCATGATTGCCAATGCCGAAATTGCGGTTGCCGTTGCTCAAACGCTTCAGTCAAAAACGGGGATTCCGATTGTTTTAGATCCTGTAATGATTGCCAAGGGGGGGCATTCATTGTTGCAAGATGACGCCGTTGACGTTTTGAAAATGCACCTGTTGCCGTTGGCCGATATTCTAACACCAAACTTGCCCGAAGCAGCAAGCCTGCTGAATGAAACCACCGCGCAAACACGTCAAGAAATTGAAACTCAAGGGCGTGCATTGCTGGAATTCGGGCCAAAGGCGGTATTGATGAAGGGCGGGCATTTAGGGGGGCAGGATAGCCCTGATGCGTTGATAACCAAAACAGGCACGATATGGCTCGATTCCCCTAGAATAGAGACTAAAAACACCCACGGAACAGGCTGCAGTTTATCCGCGGCTTTGGCGGCAGAATTGGCCAAAAATGTGCCGCTCAAGGCCGCAGTCAGCAACGCTAAAACATATCTTCTGGGCGCGATTAAAGCCGCAGATGATTTAGAGATCGGCTCTGGACATGGGCCAACAAACCACTTTCACCAACTCTGGAAAACTTCACATTAAAGGATATCTGAAATGCGCATTATTACAATTGTTGCGGCCCTTCTGCTGAGCACGCCGGCCTATGCTGGCGATAAACTGACCTTGTTGCTTGACTGGTTTGTAAACCCGGGCCATGGGCCGATTATTATTGCACAGGAAAACGGGTATTTTGCCGAACTTGACCTGGAGGTTAAGGTAATTGCCCCCTCGAACCCGTCTGATCCGCCCAAATTGGTAGCGGCCGGTCGCGCTGATCTTGCGGTTTCTTATCAGCCGCAATTGCATTTGCAGGTTGCCCAAGGAATGTCACTGATCAGGGTTGGAACCTTGATCGCAACGCCGCTGAATTGTTTGCTGGTGCTTGAAGACGGGCCAATCAAAAGCATCGCTGACCTAAAGGGTGGCAAAATCGGCTTTTCGGTTGCGGGTGTCGACGAAGCTGTTTTGGCCCAAATGTTAAGCCATAACGGGCTGTCGATGGATGACATCACGATGGTGAATGTCAACTGGTCCCTGTCGCCTTCATTGATGAGCAAACAAGTCGATGCGGTGATCGGCGCATTTCGAAATTTCGAGCTGCACCAGATGGCAATCGAAGGCGTTACCGGTCGCTGTTTTTACCCCGAGCAAGAAAGCCTTCCGGCCTATGACGAGCTGATTTATGTGGCCAACCCCGAGCGAATGGATGCCGATAAAATCCGCCGTTTTCTGGCCGCTACTGAAAAAGCCGTGCAATTCATTGTTAATGAGCCTGAAGCCAGCTGGGAGATTTTTGCCGCCACCTCACCCGAGTTGCGCGATGAGCTGAACGCCCGGGCATGGGCCGATACGCTGCCACGTTTTTCGCTGACACCTGCGGGGCTTGATCAGGGACGTTATGCGCGGTTCGAAGCGTTCCTGAATGATGCGGGGCTGTTAAGTGAAGTTCGTCCGGTGTCGGAATTGGCCGTAGATTTAGGCGCACAATGATGCCGGATTATGGCAAGGCTTTCGCGCTTTTGCGTGAGCGAGCGCAGCAAAATCATGGCGGGCTGTGGGATGCCTATGCGCGCCATGATTTTGTTGAGGGCCTGCGTGATGGCAGTTTGCCGCGTGCGTCATATCTGCATTATCTGGTTCAGGATTATGTGTTTTTGGTGCATTTTTCCCGCGCTTGGGCGTTGGCTGTGGTTAAATCCGAAACCTTGGATGAAATGAAGCAAACCAGCGCGACGGTGAACGCGCTGGTTAATTTTGAGATGCAACATCACGTCCAGGTTTGTGCCGATTACGGCGTCGACGAAAAGGCATTGTTTGAGGCAATCGAAACCCCCGAAAACCTGGCCTATACCCGTTATGTAATGGATGCTGGCCTATCCGGTGATTTGACTGATTTGCTGGTTGCATTGGCGCCTTGCGTGTTTGGCTATGGTGAAATCGGGATACGTTTGGCGCAAGAAACTGTTGCCGATAACCCTTATACGGAATGGATTAACACCTATGCCGGTGACGAATATCAGCAGGTTTGTAATGAGACGGGAAAATTGCTGGATCAGGCACTAACACGCAGAATTGGCTCTGATTTTCAAA
>CAYSBD010000089.1:0-9089 GCA_964429175.1 uncultured Marinosulfonomonas sp. | reverse complement strand
CTTGGGCCAAGCCCATAGCCACCGGTGATGCTGTCGGGGTAATCGCGGCGTAAGTGCCTGTTTTATCAATAGGAATTGCCACGCGGCGGGTCATTCGGTAAACGGCATAAGTAGCCAGAACAAACATCAGACCCGCTAAAAACAAAAAGAAACCGCCCGGGCCAATTTGCCCCATAATCCAGCCAATACTAAGCGGCCCGGCAATCGCCCCCAAGCCGCTGACAAACATTAATCCACCCGAGGCCGCAACCATGTCCTCAGCCTCCAGATAGTCGTTGGTATAGGCAATCAGCAGCGCATAAAGCGGGTTGGTCATGCCGCCAATCAGCAGCGAAACCGCCAGCAAAAGGCTGAAATTATGTTCAAATAAATAGCCCATAAGCGCCGCGATACTGCCAGTAAACGCGATTGACATAATCAGTACTCGTCGGTCCATCCGGTCCGAAATCCAGCCGATCGGAAATTGAAATAGCAGCGCTCCGATGTAAATCGAGGCCACAAAAGCCGATATTTGCCCAAGGCTTAGCCCCGCCACCGTGCCATAAACCGCCGCCATCGCAAACTGGGCCGAAAACACCCCTCCCATGATAAACATGCCGACAAAGCCAAGCGGAGACAGCTGGTAAAGCGCGCGCAGGCTCATGGATTTGGTGGCCTCAAAGGCCGGTGTCGGGCTGATTGACAGCAGGATCGGCGCAAATGATATCGAAACCAAAACCGACGAAATGATGAACAAAACATAGCCCGAGGGATCACCCAGCACCAACAACCCCTGCGCCGTCACCACGCCCGTCATTTGCACGATCACATAAAGCGACAGGGCTTGGCCGCGGTTTTCATTGCTGGCAGAATTGTTCAGCCAGCTTTCGGCCGTCACATAAACCCCGGCGAAACAAAAGCCTATCACAACCCGCCCCAAACCCCAGGCCACGGGCTGTGCGATGGTTGGATAAAGGATCAGCACGGCCGAAATAAAAGATGCCAGCGCCGCAAACACCCGCACATGGCCGACCCTGCGAATCATGGCCGGGGTTAGGCGCGAGCCGCCCAAAAACCCGACGAAATAGGCCGACATTACAAATGACATCGTCAGGGTTGAAAACCCCTCCATGCCGCCGCGCACGCCTAATAATGTGCCCTGAATGCCGTTTCCGATCATCAACAGCAACATGCCCAACAGCAAGGCCCACGAGCTTTTCAGCACCTGTAACATTAGCTTTTCCCACTTTATTTTCTGCAAGCAGCCTTAGGCCGATCAAAAAGATTCGCTTGGCTTTGCGCGACGTTTTAGTGCCGTTTTTTGGCGACGGGAAATAAGATTGATGAATCGCCATACGAAAAAAACCGGTAACGATTATCGATGGCATGCGCATAAATTTCACGGATCCGGTCAGCGCCCATCAGGGCCGAAACCAGCATCATCAAAGTAGATTTTGGTAGATGAAAGTTGGTCATCAAGGCGTCCGTTACCTGAAAATCAAAACCGGGCCTGATAAAAATATCGGTGTTGCCCAGCCATGGCTGCAAACGCCCCTCAACGGCCGCGCTTTCAATCAGCCGCAGCGCCGTTGTGCCAACCGCAATCACCCGCCCGCCGGCTTGGCGCGTGGCGTTGATTTCATCGGCCGCCTGTTGGTTAACGCGGCCCCATTCCGAGTGCATTTTATGCTGGCTTACATCGTCCACTTTTACCGGCAGAAACGTGCCCGCGCCGACATGCAGGGTGACATGGCTAAAATCCACCCCGATGGCGGCAATTTGTGCCAGTAAATCATCATCAAAATGCAACGATGCCGTCGGTGCCGCAACCGCGCCTTTGTGACGGGCAAAAACGGTTTGGTAATCGTGTTTATCCTGAACATCTGCTGGCCGTTTAGCAGCAATATATGGCGGCAAGGGCATCTCTCCGGCCTGTGCCAGAGCGACATCGAAATCATCGCCCGTCAAACTAAATTGCAAGATTGCAGTGCCATCTATCTTTTCAATCAAGCGCGCTGACAGATCATCGGAGAACACCACATCCTCGCCAATTTTAAGCTTTTTCAAAGGCTTAACCAATGCCATCCAATTTCCGTTGCTGCGTGGTTCAAGCAAGGTCACCTCGATTTTTGCAGCCACCGGCCCTTGGGCGCTGTCGCGGTGGCGCTGGCCAAACAGACGCGCCGGGATCACCTTGGTATCGTTCAGAACCAGACGGTCGCCTTTGCGCAAAACACCGGGCAAATCGGCAACCGACAAATCCTGCGTCTGCGCGCCCTCGGCCACCAAAAGACGGGCCGATGTGCGCGGACGGGCGGGTCGTGTGGCGATCAAATCTTCGGGCAGCTCAAAATCAAAATCAGACAGCTTCATTGTAGCACCTTTGGTGGCGGGCCTTTGAAAATGTCGCGAAACATGCCCGGCGTTAATATTGACAGCGGATTGGCCCGCACGTTCGGGTTATCGGCCGGCCCGACCATACGGTAATTAAAGCCGAATAACCCCTCGCCCCGGCGCGCAAATATCCGGCCAATCACGTTCAGAAAATAGATCGGCGAAATCACACCGCGCATATCGATCGTGCTGTCGGCAAGATTATAAACCCCGTTCATCGAAACCCCCATTGACGCCCCTACGGCGCTGCCCGAAGTGATAATAATCTGGCGCGGTGTCAATCGAAAATCCACCTGATAATCAGAAAACAAAATGCCGCGCCCATGCAGTTTTTGCAACAGCCCGATACCGCTGATTGCATCGAGCAAATCGGCCATTGCCGATGCGCCACGGATACGGATGTTTTGGCCGCGGATATGCCCGTTATATTGGCCAACCTCCCCTTTGCGCGGCACAAGCGTTAACTCCATGCTACCCCTGCGCGCCGTTTCCAAAACGCCCGCCGCCAAGAATACCGCGCCTGCGTTATCTGATTTAATCCGGTATGCGCTGCCAGCTTTGGTTGGCACCACAGCGCCGGAAATGGGTGCCTTGCCGTTGACTTTTGCCGTGAATTTTCCGTTCAAACCCGCCCTGCGGCTGAATTCTCCGCGAAATCCAGTCAAGGTAATGCCGTCAGAAACAATCAGCCTATCCAACGACACGGCCAGTTTTCCACCGGCTCCGGGTGCTGATCCAGCGCCGCCAAAATTTGCCTTGCGCGCGTCAATCATACCGCCCAGCACATTGATCGACGGCGCTGCGGCCCTGCCTCGCCCGATCAATTCAATCGGCGCATCCAACCAACCCGCCAGCTGAACTCGTGAAAATTCTGCCTTTTTCAGACCACCATCCACCCGCATCGTTACCGTGCCGGTCGCATTCAGCCCCGCACCCTTGATCACCAGCTTGTCAACACGCGGCACATCGCCCAGCACACCGGCCACCTCAAGCCTGCCCTTGCCCGATTTTGACAAAGCCCAGCCCAGTTCAGGCAAGCGCAAACCCAGCCGGTTCAAATCGGAAACCAACCTGAACTTTGCCGGCTGATCACGCCTGAAATCAATTTCAACCTGCCCGACCCCTGCCCCGGAAACGCTGCCTTTGGGCAGGCCGATAGAAAACGCATCAACAAAGCGTTGCGAAAGCTCAACCGTGCCTTCGAGGTTGGAAGTGCCGCGAAACTTGGGGCCCATTTTTTGCTGCCAACGGCCACGCACCGGCACATCCCCCAGCAAACCCGCACCAGAAATCATCAAATCACCCGTCGTGGCCGTTAACGACAATTTGGGTGCCTGCAACACATGCCCGTCAACCAGTTTATCACTGCGGACATCGCTCAATTGCGCCGAAATATCGTAATCCACGTCATCAATTAGAATCCGCTTCAACAACCGTAAGTGGATATCCCCCGAAACATCAATATTTCCAACCGCCAAATCAATTGGCTGGCCAGCTTTTGATAAAATATTGAACGGCGGCTGATCCAGCAAAGACAATGCTGCTGGCAATGGCCCCTTGGCCTGCAGATAAACTGTTGCGGGCGGCCCCTTTATTTCCAGGTCATGAATTTTAAACACAGTGCCGGAGATATCCAGCGCGCCACCAGCCGGGGCTGTAACCGTGCCGCTGTTAACCACAACTGTAAACACATCCTTAAAGATGGTTGAATGGCCCGAACCGCCCAAAACCGGCGGCAAATAGTCCATAAACAGCACATGGGCCTCTTTGAATTCATAGCCAAGGCCAAACACAGGCTTGGATCCGCTGTCAAACCGCAAAGCACCGTTAACATTGAATATTTTTGCGTCTATCAGGTTTTTGGTTAACCAATACCGTGTGTTTGGCACCGCAGGTAATGGCCAAAACGCAAGCAATCTTGCCGGATCAATCGTATCGGCCTTGACATCCAGAGACACATGCCAGCCGGTTTTATCAGCCCCGATTTCACCCTTGATCAGGTAGCTGTGATCGCCATCTTCAATCACCGCCTGGCCAATATTCAGGCTAAAAGGATCAAGGCGAAGGCGCAAATCAACCGCCCCGCCCGAAATCACCAAAGGATCCGCAAATATGCCTTCGGGGTCGAACCGGCCCTCTAAAATGCGCAGCTGGCCCAACATCACCGCAGGCACACCATTTGTAATTTCGCGCAAATAGGCGTGCCCATCTGCCACAAACCGGCCCGCATCGGATTCAACCGAAAGCTGATCAAACCGTATTTTTTGCTGTTTTGGATCAAAGCCGAAATAAGCCCGCCCGGAATTGAACGCGACCGCGGGCACATCTTCATCGGGGCTTAGCACACCTTGGCCAATTTCTAGCGTGCCGTTCATTTCGCCTAGCAAACCATCGCTGCCAATTTCGGCGCGAAGGGCACCGGAAATCGGCGCATCCAACGCTTTAAGCCAGACAAGCGCCGGCATTTGGCTGGCCAGATCACGCGCGGAAACATGCGCAACATTCACCCCTAATATGGCATCTGCCGATCCCTTTTCAGTCTCGAATGTGAGGGCCACAGAAGTTGAATCCGTACGTGCGCCGCTCAAATCAAAACCAAAACTGAACCGCAGTTTTTGTGCATCCTGCGTCAGCTGCATTACTCCGCCGGTAAATAACCAACCACGCCGCGCCCGTGAATCAATGTAATTCAGCGTCAGATTATTTAGCTCAACATTTTTAATCGCCGCCAGCACGGGTGTTTCAAAGGCACGGTCGATGCTATCGAGCAGCTCGGCCAAAGTCAGCGTTTCAACCACAACCTCGAAACCCAAATCAAACTCGCCGTTTTCGGCCCGTTTCAGCCTAAGATCCGCCGTATTCAGGCGCACATCGGTTGCGTGTAATCTGCCCGTCAGCAAAGCGGTTGGCGACAGTGCCGCGCTTAGTGTTTCAACCCGCGCAATGGTTTTGTTTTTTGCATTTCGCAACACCAGATTATAGACCGTAACCGTTGGCTTTATGCCCTGCTCAAAGCGCAAATCCATTGTTTCAAACTGCACATCAGCCTTTGACATAATGGAATTCAACTCTTGCTGGATGCGCGTTTGCACCCATTGCGGTGCCTTAAACCTTTCGCCCGACATCACAAATAAACCAAACCCGACCACCAACAGAAAAACCAACAGCTTTAGCAGCGCCCAAAAGCCAAACGGCTTATGTTTACGCCGTTCTTTACGTCGCTCTTTGCGCCGCTTTGCCGTGATTTTTTGCTCTAAGTTCATTTAGTGATTTATGCCTTTTGCAGCCAGTAAACAAAACCCGATCCCCGGCAGGGTTGCCAAAATTCACGCCTGATTTAGCCTAACTTAAGCGCCCCATTGCACTATTAACAGCCCAACGTCACTACCTGTGGCGATCTTTATGCGCCCCGCGCTGTTAATCGCGTTGATTTTTTGGCTGTTTAACATAGCCTAAAACCGCCAATCGGCAAAAAATCGCCAATTTATCATCTGCTTAAGGCGAAATCCCGATGCTCTTGTTCAATTTTCTTGCTCAAAACTTACCATCCCATTAATGAATGCAGGCGGGTAATGTTATGGGGACAAAACCCGCAAAACGAGATCAATAATAGGGCACCGGTTTTGACTTTAAACATAATCCATAAGATCGACGTATTGCTGGGGCGTAAATTCCCGGAACGTCGTGTGTTTTTGCGCTCGGATACCGACACCAAATTCCTGCGCCTAACCCCCAGCACTCAATTATTGGGCTGGGTTGGCAGCTCGGCGATTTTTGCCTGGGCGATTATTGCAACCGCGATTCTGCTGATGGATAATATCGGCTCGGGCAATATGCGCGAACAGGTCAAACGCGAGCAGATCGCCTATGAAACGCGGCTAAACGCGCTGTCGGCTGAACGTAACATTCGCGCCAAAGAGGCCGAAATGTCGCACGGTCGCTTTAACGTGGCACTGGGGCAAATTTCGCAAATGCAGTCGGCCCTGCTGGCATCCGAAGACCGGCGCGCCGAGCTGGAAAAAGGGATCGACGTAATTCAGGCCACCCTGCGCCGCACCATGATTGAACGCGATAAAGCCCGCGCCGAAACCGTGCAAATAGCGCTGACACTGGATGGATCTCCCGATGAAATAAAAGCCGCCAAAGGCCAGGCCGAAGATGCCGATTCCACCATCGATTTTCTGACCACCGCACTGGATTCAACCGCGTTTGAACGCGATGAAATTGCCCGCAATGCCGAAAAAGCCATCGGGCACGCTCAAGAATTGGAATTTCAGGCCCAACTGGCAAGAGAACGTAATGATCGCATTTTCACCCAGCTGGAAGACGCGATGACGATTTCGATCAAACCGCTGAATAAAATGTTCAGCGCGGCGGGTCTTTCCAGCAAAGAATTGATCGAAAAAGTGCGCAGAACCCATTCGGGTCAGGGTGGTCCGTTAATGCCGCTGTCGTTTTCAACGATGGGCGGGGCCGGCGAAAAACCCGATGCCGATACAGCCCGCGCCAATCTTATTCTAAATGATCTGGACCGGCTGAATCTTTACCGGATTGCCGCCGAAAAAGTCCCGTTTGCATTGCCGCTAAAAGGCGCGTTTCGTTTTACCAGCCCGTTTGGTCGGCGTTGGGGCCGCCTGCACGCCGGCGCTGATTTTGCCGCCGCTCACGGCAGCCCGATTTACGCCACCGCCGATGGTGTAATTAGTTTTTCTGGCTGGGGCAACGGCTATGGTAATCTGGTGAAAATCGACCACGCCTTCGGAATCGAAACCCGTTACGCCCACTTATCTAAAATGCTTGTGAAGTCCGGACAAAGGGTCTCGCGCGGGCAGCAAATTGGTGCTATGGGTAATACCGGACGCTCCACTGGCACGCATTTGCACTATGAGGTGCGTGTTCACGGCAAACCTGTTAACCCCATGATTTACATTAAGGCAGCAAGAGATGTTTTCTAAAAGCAAAATAAATGAACCAGGCCCGAAAACCGGCACAAACGCACCAGCCGCAGCGCCCAAAGCTGCGCCAAAAGAAATGCCCGGATCCGCAACTGCGACCAAGCCCAAGCCCAAACCGGCCGCATCTTTGTTGTCGTCGGATCTGCACATCAAGGGCAATCTGAAAACCACCGGCGATATTTTAATCGAAGGTCAGGTGGAAGGCGATATTCGCGCCCATCTGTTAACGGTTGGCGAAGCCGCCACGATCAAGGGCGAAGTGATGGCCGATGATGTGGTTGTCAATGGTCGGGTGATTGGCCGGGTTCGCGGTTTGAAAGTGCGCCTGACCTCCAGCGCGCGGGTCGAGGGTGATATCATTCACAAAACCATCGCCATTGAATCCGGTGCGCATTTTGAAGGCTCGGTTAGCCGTCAGGATGATCCGCTCAGCACAAGCGGCGGCATTGGTGCCAAACCCGCAGCGGCACCTAAAAAACCGGTGGTCTAACCGGCCTTAACATTGCAATAATTCAAACGGCTGCCGGTGTTTTATGGCTGGCCGTTTTTTTGGTCTGCATTGTTTTAGCTGCGCGATTTTCCAGACATATCCTGCGCAAGTGTAGCGGCCATAAACCCGTCCAGATCGCCGTTTAAAACACCTTGGGTATCAGAGGTTTCATGATTGGTGCGCAAGTCTTTTACCATCTGGTAGGGCTGCAAAACATATGACCGTATCTGATTTCCCCAGCCCGCATCACCCTTGTTTTCATGGGCCTCGTTGATGGCCTGATTGCGCTTGTCCAGCTCGATCTGATACAACCGCGATTTTAGCGCCTTCATGGCAATATCACGGTTTTGATGCTGGGATTTTTCCGATGATGTCACCACAATATTGGTGGGTAAATGGGTGATGCGCACAGCCGAATCCGTGGTGTTGACGTGCTGGCCACCTGCCCCGCTGGCCCGGTATGTGTCGATGCGGATATCAGCCGGATTGATTTCGATTTCAATGTTGTCATCGACCACCGGATAAACCCAGACCGATGAAAACGAAGTGTGGCGTTTGGCGGCGGAATCAAAGGGCGAGATGCGCACCAAACGATGCACGCCGCTTTCGGATTTCAGCCAGCCATAAGCGTTCAGGCCGCTGATTTTATAGGCCACCGATTTAATGCCCGCTTCCTCGCCCGATGTTTGCGATTGCAGCTCGACCTTGTAGCCCTTTTTTTCGGCCCAACGCACATACATCCGCGCCAGCATCGCGGCCCAGTCACAACTTTCGGTGCCCCCCGCGCCGGAATTTATTTCAAGGAAAGTGTCATTGGCATCGGCTTCGCCATTTAGCAGCGCTTCCAGCTCCTTGGCCGCGGCCAGTTTGGCCAGCTTAACCAAAGCCGCTTCGGCATCGGCGACGACTTCGGCATCGTCTTCCATTTCGCCCAGCTCGATCATCTCGACATTATCGGATTTTTCCTGCGCGATATCCTGATAGGTTTTGATCGCATCCACCAGCGCCTGGCGCTCGCGCATCAATTTTTGGGCCTTGGTCGGATCATCCCACAGGTTGGGGTCCTCGACACGGGCATCGAATTCTTCCAGCCGGTGTTTGGCCGTGTCCCAATCCATGCGCTGACGCAGCAATCCAAGCGATTTTTCAATCGCCGCAACGGTGTTTTCGATTTCTGCGCGCATGTCCCTGCCCCCGATCCGGTCTGTTGCCTTGCGTGATAGCAATGGCACCGCTCAGGGGCAAGCTTTGTCGTTATGGATCAGCTTATG
>CAYSBD010000088.1:0-9335 GCA_964429175.1 uncultured Marinosulfonomonas sp. | reverse complement strand
GAAATGTCGGTTCGTGAATCCCTCTCAACAACCCCTTATCCAGAATCGGGGTTAAATACAAAAGCACTTAGGAATAAAGTAATGCGGGTTATCAAAGTTGTAGCATTACTGCTGTGTATCATCCCATTTTCAGCATGTAGCGTGCCCCGCGGCGCAGCCCTTACATCCGAGATCCTTTCAGAAACAAAAAACGAGACCCCGACATTTTCTGTCGTTGCGGTAACGCGCGAAAATCTGGACAAAATCGCCAGCTGGCCCAGAACCGGGGCTGGCAACCGGTATCATTGGCTAGAAAAAAGCCGTGGTCCCGACAGTCCTGTTATCCGTGCTGGAGATGTTATCAGTCTTGTCATCTGGGACAATCAGCAAAACTCGCTTTTAACCCCCGAAACTGGAAAACTGGTTAATATGCCGAATTTAATTGTATCGCCCAAGGGGACAATTTTCATCCCCTATCTGGACGAAGTGCAGGTCCGCGGCAAAACGCCTTCGCAAGCACGCATCACATTGCAAGAGGCCCTTACGAAAATTGTGCCCGCTGCGCAGGTGCAATTGTCATTCACAGCCGGCAAACTGAATTCTGCGGATCTGGTCACAGGCGTTGCCAAACCAGGGTCCTACCCGTTGCCCGATCGCAATTTTTCTATCCTCAGCCTGCTTGCTCAGGGCGGGGGGATTTCGCCGAACTTGCGTAACCCGTTGGTGCGTCTTATCCGCGGTAATAAAACATATAACATACCTGCGTCGGTTTTGTTTTCCAATGCGGGGGCCAATATAACAATTCGCGGAAATGACAAAATTCTGGTTGAAGAAGATAAACGCTATTTTATCATACTTGGCGCAACCGGCAAAGAAAGTCTGGTTTATTTTAACCAAGAGCGCATTACCACGCTTGAAGCGCTTTCAATGAGTGGCGGTCTGGTGGAAAGCCGGGCTAATTTGCAGGGTGTTTTAGTGCTAAGGGATTACCCCGCAAAGGCCGTTCGCAGCGATGGGAAAGGGCCCGAGATGGAGCAGGTTATTTTCACCTTTGATTTAACCTCGGCTGATGGATTATTTGCCGCGCGAAACTTTCAGATAAACCCCGATGATACAATTCTGGCCACTGAATCTCCGGTTACAGCAACGCGCACAGTGCTGGGTCTTGTTGGTGCTGTTTTCGGAATGGCCAACGTGATTAGTAATTAGGCGCAGACTTAATATTAGCATATTATAATTACACTTTGAGCCAGCGCCGGTTTTAAAAAAGTCATATCTTGGAAAGATGATACCACAGGTTGTCGGGATATGTGTTTGCGCTGGGCCGGGAAAATGTTGGATGGTGGGGCAATGCAAGCAGATATGATAAAAAGCAAAATTGTTGTCATTGGCGCAACGGGACGCTTGGGCGGCATTATGCAGCATCAAGCAGCCAGAAACGGTGTATCCGGCAGGTTTATCTGGCAATCCAGACATAATAATCAGGCTAAATCGGGCTGTTGGATCAATTGGGACCCGGATGCGGGCGCAAACCCTGCTGCACGATTGGCAAGCGCAATTCAGCGGGCAGCAACGGGGCTGCCTGTTTGTGTGCTGAATTTGGCCGGTGCAACGCCAGCGCGCGCGAATTTATCGGCCGAATCTATGGAGATTTCCAATGTCGGATTGGCCAAACAAATTATGAACGCGGCCACGCTGGCAAAAGTATCTCGCGTTATGTTTGCATCCTCTGCCGCGGTTTACGGACGTCCCGAAACGGGCCAGCCGCCTTTTGCAGAAACCGCTAAAATCAGCCCTCTAAATGCTTACGGAAAATCCAAAGTCCGGATGGAAAATTGGGTGCGCAAAAACACTCCAAGCGGCATCAATGCAAGCCTGTTGCGCATTGGAAATGTCGCCGGATCGGATGCGCTTCTAGGTCAATTGATCAGAAACACAGACGTTAAACCGCTGGAATTTACAGTTGATCGTTTCGCGTCAGAAAATGGGCCAAGGCGTTCGTATATCGGGCCTGAAAGTTTGTTTGATGTTTTGGTAGCACTGGCCGATTGCACCACGCCGCTTGCGCAGGTTATCAATATTGCAAGTCAGCCCGCTGTTACGATGGATGCATTGCTTGATGCGTGGATTAATCAGCGGCCAAAAGATTTAAATTACAGGTTTCAACCGGCGCCAGAGCAGGCCATAGAAACGGTTGTGTTGAATACGGGGATTTTGCGAAATTCTATTGGCAAAGGCGCTAAAGATTGCAGTGCCGCTGAGATTGTGGCCCAAACAATCCGGCATTATTTCGAAAGGGTAAAATAGTGAAACGCATTTATATAAACATCATAAAACCGCTGGTGGATATTGTCGTCGCAATCACCTTGTTCTTGTTTTTTTCGCCCCTTATGCTGGCCGTTGTCATCCGTGCGTATCTAAAAAATGACCGCCCGGTTTTTTATGTATCCAAGCGAATGATCAGCCTGAAAAAATCATTCATGCTGATAAAATTCCGAACCATGACACAGCCAAAAGACAGCGAAAATAATGCCGGTGTTTCGGGCGGAGACAAGGCCCACAGGATTACAGATTTTGGCCGTTTCTTGCGCCGCTACCGGCTTGACGAAGGCCCGCAACTTTTGAATATTATAACCGGCAGCATCAGTTTCGTTGGCCCGCGCCCACCTTTGCAAAGCTATACCGAACAATTCCCCGAACTATACGGTCAGGTTTTGCAAAGCCGCCCCGGCCTTACAGGGCTTGCAACTATTATATTTCACAGCCATGAAACACGTCTACTAGATCAGGCAAAAACGCCGCAAGAAACCGAAGCCATTTATACGCGTCGCTGCATTGTGCGCAAAGCAAAGCTTGATCTGATATACCAGCGCAACATATCGCTGGGGCTGGATTTATACATTGTCTACCTGACGGCGGCCAAAATATTTCCACTACCGGGACGTCGTGCAAGCCGTCTGAGGCGCGCGTAATTTCACGCCAGTTTTATACCATCGCGCCATACATTTTTGACCGAAATATCTTTGTCAAAATGCACAATCCCTGCCCGCGCGCCTTTAACCAACTGGCCAAATTCGCGGCTTCTGCCCAACAATCGGGCGGGGTATAATGATGCCATACGCAAGGCCTCTTGCAAATCAATCCCCACTTGCTGCATCATGAATCGCACCGCCGATATCATATCCAGATCCGCGCCGGCCAAAGTTCCATCCCCTAAAGTCAGCCGCGAATTTCGCCGCAAAATCCGCCGCGATCCAAGCTTGATTTCAGTCAAATCAGTGCCGATTGTCGCCATCGCATCGGTTACCAGATGGATTTTGCCCGGCCCCCGTTTGGCCGCCAATGCAATTTGAATGCTGGCTGCGCCAACGTGAATGCCGTCTGCAATTAATCCGGCTGATAATTGCGGCAAGTTCAGCGCCGCCCCAACCAAACCCGGGGCGCGCCCGCTAAACTGGCTCATTGCGTTAAACAGATGGGTGACGTTTGTTGCACCGGCTTTGACGGCCGATTGCACCCTTTGATAATCCGCATCGGTGTGACCCAGCGAAATTATTGCGCCTGCATCTGTCAGAGTTTTAATTTGCAGATCCGTCACATTTTCAGGCGCAACCGTTAACAGCAGGCTGGGCATATTTTGCGCCAATAACACCAGATCAGCACAATCATGATCGGTCATGGGGCGGATCAAGCCAGCGTCATGCGCACCCTTTCGCGGCACCGATAAATGCGGCCCTTCCAAATGCAGCCCGATCATTCCTGCCAGATTTTCCACCACGGCCTGCGTAGCGATCCGGCCAATAGTCGTGGTGGTTTCAGCCGTGTCGGTGATCAGGGTTGGCAATAAATATGTGGTGCCAAATTTTGCGTGCGCGTCACAAATTTTACAAATATCGTCGATAGACCGCGCCGTATTCAGCTGCACACCACCGCCGCCATTTACCTGTAAATCAACAAAACCGGCCGATAGAATCCCACCATCAAGATCAACAACATCATAATCTTTCGGTATATTGTTTTCAGCAACAATGCCGTCAATCACCCCGGCGTTTAGCAACAGCGCAGAAGCCTTATGCCACTGCGATCCGTCAAAAATATCTGCCCCGCGAAAGGCTTGGGTTTTGGTGTTCATAACGTTTGCATCATTTTTCCAGACGTTGCTAAAATGGCTTGGATGATATGAGCGTGATTTTCAGTGCTAGGCAAGCGATTTAGCTGGCTTTTAAAAATAACGGATATGTCATAAAACTGTTACCTACCCGTCATAAAGGTGAATCATTCCTGAACAACACAGGGGGCGCGCAAACATGCGTGTTATTTTTAACAGGAGACGATGAATGTCTGTTCGTTCAACATTTTTTACAGCCGCTGCGCTGGTCGCCATCGCCGCCCCCGCAATGGCGCGCGATCAAATCAACATTGTGGGGTCCTCTACCGTATTTCCGTTTTCAACAACGGTTGCTGAACGGTTTAGCAAATCCACCGATTTCAAAACACCCGTTGTCGAAAGCACCGGCTCTGGCGGCGGCTTGAAATTGTTTTGCGCGGGAATTGGCGAAAACACCCCCGACATCACCAATTCATCGCGCCGGATCAAATCGGGCGAAGTCGAGCTATGTGCCTCTAACGGTGTGACCGATATTGTCGAGGTTCTGTTTGGCTTTGACGGGATTGTCTTTGCAAACTCGGTTGAATCACCACAAATGAGCCTGACCTTGCGCGAGATTTTCCTGGCCCTGGCCAAAGAAGTTCCAACCGGCGAGGGCACAACCAAGCCGAACCCGCACATGACATGGGATCAAATCAACCCCGATTTCCCTGCCGTTAAAATCGAAGTGCTTGGCCCACCGCCAACATCCGGCACGCGCGATGCGTTTAACGAATTGGCAATGGAGGGCGGTTGTCAAACTTTTGACTGGATCAAAGCGTTGGAAAAGACGGACAAATCCGCCTATAAAACCTTGTGCCACACATTTCGCGAAGATGGTGCCTATATTCAAGCCGGCGAAAACGACAATCTGATCGTTCAAAAAATTCAATCCAACCCAAAAGCTTTCGGCATTTTCGGCTTCGGGTTCCTTGAGCAAAACAGCGATATTGTGCAAGGTTCGATCATCGACGGTGTTGCTCCGGAATTTGAAGAGATCGTTTCAGGCGAATACCCGGTTGCGCGCTCGTTGTTTTTCTATGTGAAAAAAGCCCATGTTGGCCTGATCCCCGGCATCCCGGAATTTTTGGCTGAATTCACCCACGAAGACACTTGGGGTGATGACGGCTATCTGGTAGACAAGGGGGTGATTCCTCTATCTGCGGAAAAACGCAAAGTCTGGGCGGAAAAAGTTAATAACCTTACGCTGCTTGAAAAATAGCAGCCATGCTCTGGGCCGCTCATTATGGCCCAGAGCAATTTTATAAGTCAGATTTGGTCCTGCATCAGTGGTGCAGGATTGGCCGTTTTTGACCCCAAGCGAAAGTAGAGAAAATGGCAGATCTGCCCTTAGATATTACAACGCCCGTGCGCGCGAAATGGCTGGACCATATTATTATTGCGTTTCTTGCGGCCGCTGCCGGGGTTGCGATATTGGTGACCGTCGGCATCGTGTTTTCGCTTGTTTTTGAAGCGATCCAGTTCTTTGAAAGGGTCCCGATCCGCGATTTCCTGTTTGGTTTAAAATGGAGCCCGCAAACGGCCATTCGTGCCGATCAGGTCGGGGCAGGCGGTAGTTTCGGGATTATTCCGCTGATCAACGGCACCATGTTGATCGCGACCGTGGCCATGGCCGTCGCCACTCCGCTTGGGCTGGCCTCGGCTGTTTATCTGTCGGAATATTCTTCAAAGCGGGTGCGCAGCTGGATCAAACCCGGTCTGGAAATTCTGGCGGGTATTCCAACGGTTGTTTACGGGTTTTTCGCAGCCCTGACAGTGGCCCCGTTCATCCGCATGACGGGTGGAGAGTTCGGGCTTGAAATTGCCTCGGAAAGCGTTTTGGCGGCAGGGATTGTTATGGGCATAATGATCGTTCCGCTGATTTCGTCGCTGTCGGATGATGTGATAAATTCGGTGCCCCAATCCTTGCGCGATGCTTCTTTGGGCTTGGGCGCAACGCATTCCGAAACCATCCGCAGAGTGGTTCTGCCCGCCGCTTTGCCCGGCATTTCAGGTTCGCTTTTGCTGGCAGTCTCGCGCGCGATTGGTGAAACCATGATCGTTTTGATGGCCGCAGGTATGGCCGCCAAAATGTCACTGAACCCGCTGGATGCGCTGACTACAATCACTGTGCAGATCGTTGTTCTATTAAAGGGCGATCAGGAATTTGACAGCGCAAAAACCCTGTCGGCCTTCGCGCTGGGGCTGTTTTTGTTCATTATCACGCTATGCATTAATGTAGCCGCTTTGTACATCGTACGGAAATATCAGGAACAATATGATTGATTTTACAAAAAAAGCCGGCTTCAATCTGCCCAAACGCCATCGTGCCGAAAAGCGGTTTCAATGGGCGGGACGCTCGGCTATTGCCATATCTCTGTTGTTTCTGGTCTTCATGATCGGCACCATCGCCACGGATGCAACCGGCGTCATTCACAAGACGGAAATCGCCGTGCAGGTTGATTTAGGCGCCGAAAATATTGATCCGGCAGATCCGGCAAGCGCCAGTTATCAGGGCATTATAAGATCTGGATTGCGCGATATGTTTCCCCAAGCCAGCAGTCGCAAGGAAAAAAGGCAGCTGTATAATCTGATCAGCATCGCGGCCAGTTTCGAACTTGCTAAAATGGTGTCGGATGATCCCGATCTGCTGGGCGGCACCCGAACGCTGTGGTTCACGGCATCCGATGATATTGATCAATATTTAAGCGGCAAAGTCGACACCACCCTGCCCGAACGCCAGCGCCGGTTTTCAGATGCTCAGGTCGGGTGGGCTGAAACATTGCAAGAAGCGGGCCATTTGCGTTCTGTCGCCAACTGGGATTTCCTGACCAGCGGAGATAGCCGCGAGCCGGAGCTGGCCGGCATCATGAGCGCGCTTGTCGGCACGGCCTATTCGTTGCTTGTGTGCTTTCTTTTGGCCTTTCCCATTGGCATGGCCGCGGCGATTTATCTTGAAGAATTCGCACCAGCCAACCGTTGGTCTGATCTGATCGAGGTGAACATCAACAATCTGGCCGCCGTGCCGTCGATTGTATTTGGGCTGTTGGGATTGGCGGTTTTGCTGGGCTATTTCGGGATGCCGCGATCCTCGCCGCTTGTCGGGGGGATGGTTTTGGCGCTGATGACATTGCCGACAATTATCATCGCCGGGCGCGCCGCGCTCAAGGCCGTGCCGCCGTCATTTAAAGAAGGCGCGCTGGCGCTGGGGGCAAGCCCGGTTCAGGCGGTGTTTCACCACGTTGTTCCCGTCGCAATGCCCGGAATGTTGACCGGAACAATCATTGGAATGGCGCAGGCGTTGGGCGAAACGGCACCTTTGCTGATGATCGGCATGGTCGCGTTTATCGTTGATATTCCTGAATCAATTCTGCAGCCCGCAACTGCGCTTCCGGTGCAGATTTTCCTTTGGGCCGACAGCCCCGAGCGCGCCTTTACTGAAAAAACCGCAGCCGCGATTATTGTTTTGCTGATCTTTTTGGTCGCCATGAATCTGATTGCAATCCTGCTGCGCCGCAAACTTGAAAAAAGGTTTTGATCATGGATGATCCAATTATCATGGCACGTGGTGTCAATATATTTTACGATAAAAACCAGGCGATCATCGATGTTGATCTGGATGTATTACCCAATAAAGTCACGGCGCTGATTGGGCCTTCGGGCTGTGGTAAATCCACGTTTTTGCGCGCGATAAACCGGATGAATGATCTGATTCCGACGTGCCGCATAGAAGGATCACTGACGATTGCCGGTCAGGATATTTATGCGCCGAATGTCGATGTTGTTGCCCTGCGCGCCCAAGTCGGGATGGTGTTTCAAAAGCCAAACCCGTTTCCTAAATCGATCTTTGAAAATGTCGCTTACGGGTTGAAAATACACAAGATGACCAGCTCAAAATCGGAACTTCAGGACCGTGTCGAGTGGAGCCTGAAAAATGCGGGCCTGTGGAATGAAGTAGCCGACCGGCTTGATCAACCCGGCAACAGTTTGTCGGGCGGCCAACAACAACGCCTGTGCATTGCGCGCGCGATTGCGGTGGAGCCAAAGGTGATTTTGATGGACGAGCCTTGCTCGGCGCTTGACCCGATTGCAACGGCTGTGGTTGAGGATTTGATTGATAATCTGCGCAAGGATTACACGATTATCATCGTCACGCATTCGATGCAGCAAGCCGCCCGTATCTCGCAACGAACCGCGTTTTTTCATCTTGGGACACTGGTTGAATTTGGCGAAACCAAAACAATATTTACCAACCCCGAAGATGAACGCACACAAAATTATATCACCGGACGCATTGGTTAGGACAGCAGTATGGCACATGAACATATCGTTAAAAAGTTTGACAAAAACCTTGATAAAATTAAGCTGACCATTGTTGAAATGGGCGGTCTTGTTGGGCTTCAGCTCAATGATGCAACGGCCGTTCTGGGGGCTTATGACGCGGATGAAGTTGCGCGCATCACCACCTACGATCGCATTATAAACGGGCTGAACAAAGACATTCATGACCGTGCTGAAATCCTGATTGTACGCCGCCAGCCAATGGCGCTTGATTTGCGTAAAACCCTTGCTCCGTTCAGTATTTCCGGCGAACTTGAGCGCATCGGAGATCATGCCAAATCAACGGCAAAGCGCGCCCATATTATTGACGCCAACCCACCCGAAGACGCAATTATGGAGCTGATTTCCCAGATGAGTGCAATCGTTCAGGCCATGTTGGAAGATGTGATGATTGCCTATAAGAATGATGATCTGGAACTCGCGGCCAAGGTCAGAGATCGCGATGATGATGTGGATGCACTTAACAAACAACTTGTGCAGAATGTTATCGATGCGCTGGGAAAAACACCACAGAATGCAGAATGTCTTATTCATCTCACCCTGATTTCGCGCAATTTTGAACGCATCGGGGATCACATCTGCAACATTTCGCGCTATGTGCATCAGATTGCAACAGGCGACGATTTGAAAGAGTTTGATTAGCTTGAGCGGTATTATCAACTTGGCAATCTTTCATCTCGATCTTAGTTTGCGGCGATGGAAAAAGCAATAATTGTCCCGAAGGAAATCATAGGCCATTTTCAATATACTCCGAGTCCTTGAACACCCGAAGAAATGCTTGACGTTTTAAATGTTTAGGATTCTGATATGGGCATGATCCGACCCCGTTTTCTTTCTAATGCCGACCGCCGCGAGCTTTTGGCTTGCG
>CAYSBD010000087.1:0-9466 GCA_964429175.1 uncultured Marinosulfonomonas sp. | reverse complement strand
ATTTGCGCAACGAAATAATCGCGATCGCCGCCGAGGCGCTTGAGGGTATGAATGTGGTTCTAAACCGCGACGAGCGCAAACATCTTTATCAGGAATTGTTTGACGAGGTCACCGGTTTAGGCCCGATCGAGCCATTGTTAAAAGACCATACCATCAACGATATTCTGATCAACGGACCCCAGCAAATCTTTATTGAGCGCGCCGGCAAGCTTGAGCTGAGCGACATCACATTCAAAGATGAAAAGCACCTGATGCGTATCATCGACAAGATCGTTTCGGCCGTTGGTCGCCGGGTGGATGAATCCAATCCTTACGTCGATGCGCGTCTGGCCGATGGGTCGCGTTTTAACGCCATGGTGCCGCCGATTGCGGTGGATGGATCGCTGGTTTCCATTCGTAAATTCAAAAAAGACAAGCTGGGCATTGATGATCTGGTATCCTTCGGGGCATTTTCCGAAGAAATGGCCGCCTACCTTCAGGCCGCCGTTGCGTGCCGTTTGAACATCATCGTTTCGGGCGGCACGGGTTCGGGTAAAACCACCACGCTGAACGCGCTTTCATCATTTATTGACAATGACGAGCGCATCCTGACCATCGAGGATACGGCCGAATTGCAACTGCAACAAACCCACGTTGGCCGGATGGAAAGCCGCCCGCCGAATGTCGAGGGCAAAGGCGAAGTATCTCCGCGCGATTGCTTGAAAAACGCCCTGCGGATGCGCCCGGACCGCATTATCGTTGGCGAAACCCGCGGCGAAGAAGTTATCGATATGTTGCAGGCCATGAACACCGGCCACGACGGATCCATGACCACAATCCACGCCAACTCGGCGCGCGATGGTGTGTCGCGGATGGAAAATATGATTGCGATGGCCGGTATCGAAATGCCGCTAAAGGCTGTGCGCAGCCAGATTTCATCGGCCGTAAACCTGATCGTGCAGGCCTCGCGTCTGCAAGATGGCTCGCGGCGCATGACCTCGATCACTGAAATCACCGGCATGGAGGGCGACGTGATTTCTATGCAGGAAGTCTTTAAATTTCAACGTGTTGGCCTAACCCAGGATAATAAAATCCTTGGGCATTTCACCGCTACCGGCGTGCGTTCGCATTATTCCGAACGCTTCCGGATGTGGGGCTATGATTTGCCGGCATCCCTGTTTGAACCTTTTTCTGCGGAGTAACAGATATGAGCATTAACGTAGAATTCATCGTTTACGGCCTGATTTTTGTTGCCGTCCTGCTATTGGTCGAAGGCATTTATCTGACGGTTTTTGGCAAATCAATCAGCCTGAACAGCAAGGTTTCGCGCCGCATTGATATGCTGGAAAAAGGCGCCGGGCGCGAAGAGGTTTTAGAGCAGCTGCGAAAAGAGATGGAGCTGCATATGAAATCCAGCTCGATTCCGCTGTATTCATTGCTGGCCAGCAAAGCCAAAAAAGCCAATATCGCGTTTTCGCCGCTGCAATTGATCATGCTGATGATCGGGCTGGGGACTTTTGCCTTCATGGGCCTGACCGTTGGCACCAGCACTTCGGTGCCGGTTCGCATAGCTATTTCTATGGCGATGGGGATCGGGTCGGTTTACGTCTGGGTGAATGGCAAAGCCAAAAAGCGCCTTGCTCTGCTGGAAGAGCAGCTGCCCGATGCGGTGGAACTGATGGTGCGTTCATTGCGTGTTGGCCACCCGTTTGCGGCCGCATTGACGATTGTCGCAAAAGAAGTTCCAGACCCGCTGGGCACCGAAATGGGCATAATTTCCGATGAAACCACATACGGGCGCGACGTGGGTGAAGCGCTAAAAGATATGGCCGAGCGGCTTGAATTGCAGGATCTGCGTTTTCTGGCCATAGCCGTTTCCATCCAGAAAACATCCGGTGGTAATCTGGCCGAAATCCTGCATGGTTTGTCTCAGGTGATCCGGGCGCGCTTTAAGCTGTTTCGCCGCGTCAAGGCCATTACAGCCGAGGCACAATGGTCTGGCTCGTTTCTGTCGGGTTTTCCGTTGCTGGCTTTGGTCGGGATCAATCTGGCCAAGCCTGATTATTACGATGAAGTGATGGAAACACCGTATTTTGTGCCCGCGGCTTTGATCGTGGCTGCCTTTCTGATCGTTAATATTTTCGTGATGAAATGGCTTGTGAATATTAAGGTTTAGGGGAATATTATGGGGTTTATTAACAGCATAAACGCAGCATTAATTGATATGATGGGCTCTTTTGGCCCGCTTGTAGCCGTTGGTATTTTGGGGATGTTCCTGATTTTGCTAACCTTGCCGATCTTGCTGAGCCGCAAAGAAGACCCGCTGGATAAATTGCGCAAATCAACCAAGGCCCGCGCTGGCGCTCAAACTACGAACGCACAGCTGCGGCAAGATCAGGGCAGCAAAAAGCTTGAGAAATACTCGAATTTTTTAGAGCCGCAGGACGAAGAAGAATATTCGGCCGTTCGCCTGAAATTGCTACAGGCCGGCTATCCATCAAAAACCGCGGTGCGCACGTATCACTTCTTGCAATTTTTACTGGGCATTGGCCTATTGGCGATCGGCACGATTTACACCGTCACATTGGGTGCCACCGACGAACAAACCACCAAATCCATACTGATGACGACCTTGGTTCCCGGTATTCTGGGCTACATGGCCCCGAAATTCTGGGTGAACAAACGCCATCAAGCGCGCGAATCTGAAATCATTAACGGCTTTCCGGATTCGCTGGATTTGATGCTGGTTTGCGTCGAGGCAGGCCAGTCGCTGGACCAATCCATCATCCGCATCGCAAGCGAGCTTAAAATAAGCCACCCCGCCTTGGCAGAAGAATTCCAGATCGTGTCCGAAGAAATGAAGGCCGGCAAAGACCGCATTTCGGTGTTGCGCGATATGTCCGAGCGCATCGGCGTGCAGGATGTGGTCTCGTTTGTGACCGTGCTGATCCAGTCTGCCAGCTTTGGCACCTCGGTTTCGGATGCGTTGCGTGTCTTTTCTGCCGAGATGCGTGATAAACGGGTGATGCGGGCCGAAGAATTGGCAAACAAGTTGCCAACCAAAATGACACTCGCCACAATGATGCTGACCTTGCCGCCGTTGCTGATTATTTTGATCGGCCCTTCGGTTTATGGTATGACGGTTCTGTTATCTGGTGGTTAGGGTTTTTAGTTTATGAGGCAAAAACGGGTAGGAATTGTTCTGGCTCTGGGATTGCTGGCCGCGTGTGAAAACACGGCCGGCTTTGCGCGCGCGCCCGATAGCCCCTTTGCCCCGACCGGACAGCCCCGTGCTGGAAAATCGGTTGACGGGTTAATCGTCGGGCACCGCCTGATGGCGGCCGGTGAATACGAGCTGGCGTTGAAAGCCTATTACCGCGCGGCCGGAAACATAGGTATCAACGCCGATATTTATAGCGCACTTGGCTCGGCCAATCTGAAGCTGGGCCGTTTGGGCCAATCTGAAACATTATTGCGCAAAGCTGTGGCTGCGGACGCAAAATTTGTTCCGGCCTGGAATAATCTGGGTGTGGTTTTGATGGAACGCGGCCAAAACGCCGAAGCAAGGCGTGTCTTTCAAACCGCATTTGCGCTGGATAGTGGCGAAAGTGACTCCATTCGCGAAAATTTACGCATAGCTATCGCAAATTCTGACAATCTGGGTTACATTGACGACGATATTGACAGTAATTTTCAGTTGATGCGGCGCGGAAGGGGTGATTATCTGCTTCTTTCAACCCCTTAGCGAAATTCGAGCAGTAAAAAGGACGCAAAAATGCGCCACACCAGTCTAATTGCCCTGTGCCTCACAGGTGTCTTGGCCCTGTCTGCCTGCCAGAAATCCGGCGATTCGGCCGTGAACAAATCCCTCAAAGATCTAAATGTGATCGATGAAAGCAATCTTAGCAGCATCATGTTAACCGCTGCCGATCCTGCCGAGGCCGTCGCCTATTTTCGCAAAGCCAGCGCGGACAACCCTGATCGGCTGGATTTACGCCGCGGCCTGGCCCAATCCTTGGTTCGCGCCAAGCAACCGACCCAAGCGCTTGGTGTCTGGCACAAAGTTGTGGCCGACCCCCAAAGCACCAATACCGACCGCGTTGAGCTGGCCGAAACCTATATTCGCACCGGCGATTGGGAAAAGGCCAGAGCTACACTGGACAGCGTGCCGCCAACCCATGAAACCTATAAACGCTACCGGCTCGAGGCGATGGTGGCCGACAGCAACAGGCAGTGGAAAAGGGCCGACAGCTTTTATGAAACAGCGATGGCGCTGACGACCAATGCGGGTAATGTATTGAATAATTGGGGTTTTTCCAAACTGACCCGTGGCGATTTTAAGGGGGCCGAGCGGATGTTCACCGAGGCGCTATCTTATAACAATCAGCTGTTTACGGCTAAAAACAATCTGGTTCTGGCCCGTGGTGCGCAGCGAAATTATGTTTTGCCCGTCATCCCGATGAGCCAGGTCGAGCGCGCCAAATTGCTGCACACCCTTGCGCTATCGGCGATAAAACAGGGCGATGTGTCCACAGCCAAAAGCCTGCTAAAAGATGCAGTCGACACCCACCCGCAACATTTTGAGGCCGCCGTGACATCGCTTGCAGCCCTGCAAAACAACGTGAAAAACTGATGCAACTGGCAATAACAGCGTCCTCTGCCCTGTGGTTTTTACCCTTCGTGCTGCCCATTTCAATTTGGGTGGCCTGGAGCGACATGAAGTATATGAAAATCCCAAATTTGGCCGTTTTGGCCCTGTTTGCGGTATTTCTTAGCATCGGTCTGGTTGCGCTTCCACTGGCGGAATTGCCTTGGCGTTTGCTGCATCTGGTGGTGATTTTGATCGTTGGTTTTGTGATCAGCTCTTTGGGAATGATCGGCGCGGGCGATGCAAAATTTGCCGCTGCAATGGCCCCGTTTGTCGCGTTTGGTGATGCGGCCAGCATGGCATATCTGTTTGCCGCAACCGTTCTGGCGGCCTTTATCACCCACCGGATTTTTCAACGTTCCAAGGCCTTTCGCAAGATGACACCGGACTGGAAAAGCTGGGATAACAAGGATTTCCCGATGGGTTTTGCGCTTGGCGGCGCTTTGATAATCTATCTGGTATTGGGGGTGATTTATGGCGCTTGAACATGGCATTTTAGCTAGAATTTCAACCGTCCCGGAAAAGTAAAACAGGTAAAAACCTATGAACCAAACATCCGGCGTTACCGCCCCCCCTGCCCCCAAACGCATCGAGCAGATGAACCTGTCTGTGGTGATGATGCGCGATATTTTGCTAAAAACCATGTTTCGCAAAAACCTGGAAATAGTGGCGGAAATTGCCCAATCTATCTGCCTGCCAATACCGGTCACGCAGGAATTGGTCGATCTGGCCCGCGAGCAAAAACTGCTTGAGGCGACCGGCAGCATGCATGCCGGATCTGGCGGCCAAATGGGGTATCGGCTAACGGATGCGGGCAAATCGCGCACGCTGGATGCGCTGTCGCAATCGGAATATTACGGTGCCATGCCGGTGCCGCTTGACGTTTACAAAGAACAGGTCAAACGCCAGTCCATTCGCAACATCCAGATCACCCGTGCCCAGCTTACCGGTGCGATGGGGCATCTGATTTTACCGGATGAGCTGATTGACCATTTGGGACCGGCCGTCAGTTCGGGGCGATCAATTTTGATGTATGGGCCGCCGGGAAACGGTAAATCGGCCATTTCCAACGGCATTCGCGACGCGCTGGGGGATAAAATCTATGTGCCACGCGCGCTGGAATATGCGGGCCAAGTCATCACGGTTTATGACCCGATTGTGCATAGCGCCGCCGAAGAACAAAGCGATGATCCAAACAGTTTGCGCCGCACCGGCAACCGCTATGACACACGTTATGTGAAATGCGAACGCCCCACGGTAATTACGGGTGGCGAGCTGACACTGGACATGCTGGATCTGGTTTACAACCCGACGGCGCGCACCTATCAGGCGCCGTTGCAGCTTAAATCAACCGGCGGCGTTTTCATCGTGGATGACCTTGGACGGCAAGCCGAACCGCCACAGGCCCTGATCAACCGCTGGATTGTGCCGCTCGAAGAAGCCAAGGATATTTTAGCCCTGCAATCGGGCGAAAAATTCGAGGTGCCATTTGATACATTGGTGATTTTCTCAACCAACTTTCACCCGAACGAGATTTTCGACAAAGCCGCTTTGCGCCGGATTTTCTTTAAAATAAAGATCGACGGGCCTTCGCAGGAAAACTATCTGAAAATCTTTGCCATGGTTGCCCGCAAGAAAAACATGGCGCTGGACGAGGCAACTTTGGTGCATTTGTTAAAGAAGAAATACCCGACAATCGATAATATTTACGCCAATTACCAACCGGTTTTCCTGATTGACCAGATGATCGCAATTTGCGAATTTGAAGGCATTCCAATCCAGATGAACCCGGATTTACTGGATCGGGCGTGGGATAATATGTTCGTAAAAGAAGGGAAAATCGTTCACTGATGGGTAACCGCGTTATCACCAGCTTTGACGGCCCCGTTGCCTGCGTTACATTGAACCGCGCCGATAAACGCAACGCGCTTGATCTGGAAATGATCCAAGCCATCGTCGAAGCCGGCGAGGCCCTGATGCAGCGCCGCGACATCCGCGCGGTTATATTAACGGGTGACGGGGCGGCTTTCTCAGCGGGTCTTGACACCGCGACCTTCCCATTACTGATCAAAGCCGTTGCCAAAGCCGGCGGGGTTACCGCGCGCAGCCACGGCATCTCCAACCTGTTTCAGCGCGCCACTATGGTCTGGGCCGATTTGCCGATGCCGGTGATTGCAGCCTTGCACGGTTACGCCTTTGGTGGTGCGTTTCAGATTATGCTGGGTGCCGATATCCGCATTGCCGAGCCGCAAACCAATTTCGCCATCATGGAGGGCAAGTGGGGTCTGGTGCCCGACATGGGCGGCATGGTTTTAATGCCCCATCTGGCCCGCGCCGATGTGATCCGGCGCCTGACCTACACGGCCGAAATATTCACGGCGGATGCGGCGTTAAATTGGGGATTTATTACAGAAATCTCTGACAACCCGTTACCCCGCGCGCATGAGCTTGCTAATCAAATCGCGGCCCGCAGCCCGGATGCGGTGCGCCAAGCCAAAGCAATGATCCGCGACAGCGAATTTATGAATACGGCGCAGACCTTGATGTTGGAGTCCCAAGTTCAGGAACGCCTGATCGGCGGCACAAACCAGCTTGAGGCCATAATGGCAGGTTTCGAGAAACGCGCGCCGACCTTTAAAGACTGACCCGATTATTGTTCCCTAAATATCCCCGCCGGAGGCATAGAAATTTTCTTTTGCCGGCGCTTAACTTTTTCATTCCAGGCCGCATTATTGGCGCAATGTCGTCCATGCTTAAAACCTAAATTTACAATCCAACCCTCCCTCTACGCGCGTTTCATTGCGCTCTTTGCTAGTTCACATTGCCCCTACCTGCATAGCCATCTGATGTTAGGCTCCCAATTACACTTTTAATTGACCAAAGGGGATGACATTATGGTCTGGGCGTTAGAAACTTGGCTTCAAAACTGCTATAATGCCTTTAGCAGACCTATCACCACAAAGCTTCTGCACCTATAATCTGAACAAAATACAGCCCCCGAGGTGCTAAACTGTGTTAAGACGAATACTCCTCCCCGTTATTCTGGTTATTTTAGCCACGGGTTTCTGGATTAGCCCCAATTTCAAGGAAATCGCCGCCGGCGTGGCAATTTTTCTATTTGGCATGCTTTTTCTAGAGGACGGGTTCCGCGCCTTCACCGGCGGGGTTTTGGAAAAACTGCTGGCCAAAACCACAAACAAACTCTGGAAAAGCATCTCGTTTGGCATTGTCAGTACCACGCTGATGCAATCCAGCTCACTGGTGTCGGTGATTACGATTTCGTTCCTCAGTTCCGGCCTGATCGGGCTGGCCGCGGGCATCGGCATTATTTTTGGCGCCAATCTGGGCACTACCACGGGGGCTTGGCTGATCGCGGGCTTTGGCCTGAAGGTGCAAATATCGGCTTATGCGATGCCAATGTTAGTTTTTGGCGTCATTATGGTGTTCCAGAAATCGCGAAAAATAAAGGGATTCGGCTATGTTTTGGCCGGCTTGGGTTTGCTGTTTTTGGGCATTCACCACATGAAAGAAGGCTTTGAGGCATTTCGCGAAACCATTGATCTGGCCCAATTTGCTGTGGGCGGATACGCCGGTTTATTCCTGTTTGCGGCCATCGGCATTGCGGCCACGGTGATCATGCAAAGCTCGCACGCCACGCTTGTGATCATCATCACCGCGCTTTCTGTGAACCAGATCACCTATGAAAACGCGCTTGCCTTGGCGATCGGAACCAATGTCGGCACCACGGTCACGGCGATTATTGGCGCAATGAGCGCAAATTATCAGGGCAAAAGACTGGCCGGTGCACATCTTATTTTCAATCTGACAACCGGCGTGATTGCCATTGGATTTATCCACCAGCTTGTCTGGATGGTTGACTGGGTCAGTTATAATATTGGCATTGCCGATGATAATTTTATCCTGAAACTTGCCGTATTTCACAGTATTTTCAACCTGATCGGGGTTGCGGTGATGACACCTTTTGTGGCCACATTAGTGCGGTTTCTAGAACGCGTTATTCCAACACCGAAAACCGCGATTGCCGAAACCCGTTATTTGAATAACTCGGTGATTGAATTCCCCGAAACCCTGCTAACAGCCATGCGAAACGAGGTTCTGCACCTTTATGAAAACGCCTATAAAATTATTGCGCACGGTGTGAATGTGCATCGCGCCACGATTGAATCCGACGTGGTTCTGCAAGAGGCTTTGAAAAATCCCGAACTGATTTCTATCGATATCGACGCGCAATATTTAAACAGTATCAAAATCCTGCACAGCGAAATTATCGGGTTTTCCGGCACCGCGCAAATCCGCCTTAGCAGCGAATTTTCCGGTCCGCTTTATGATCTGCGCCGCGCCAGTCAACACATTGTGCAAGCGGTAAAAAACACCAAACATCTGCAAAAAAATATTGATAGATTCAGTGTTTCCAAAAACACCGGAATTCGCGATGAATACACCAGCATCCGCGTAAATATTTCCCGCATACTGCGGCTGATTGATCAACTTAAACGTGGCGATGATGATATAGATGTGTTCGAATTGGACGACAATAAATTGATGGCAAAAGAAGACCGCGCCCGCAGCTTTGCCAATATTGACAAAATGATCCGCAAGGGGCAAATTACCCCCGAAATGGCCAGCTCCCTGATGAATGATTTAAGTTACAGCAAGGCAGTTATCCGCGATCTGACGCGGGCGGCAAAGGTTTTGTTTTCGGACAAGGATGCCGAATTGCTACAAGGTCAAAGCATCATGGAGCTGGAGGACGAGGATATTCAAAAACTTAGCAAAACCGGAGATGCGCACTAAGCTTCAGGTGTTACAGGTTTTAAA
>CAYSBD010000086.1:6186-9598 GCA_964429175.1 uncultured Marinosulfonomonas sp. | reverse complement strand
GCGGTCTGCCTAGCCCTCGTTTATTATTGTTCCTTAAATATCCGCGCCGCAGGCATAAAAACTTTCTTGCCTGCGGCGCGGATATTTAAGGAACAATAATGAGAGGACCAATTGCCAAAACGTATCTGAGAAGATAGCCATACAAAATGCCCAGATATGCAATGAAAATAGAATATGACGGCGCACCGTTTTCAGGTTGGCAGCGCCAGAATGATTTCCCGACCGTGCAAGGGGCGGTTGAGGCCGCTTTGCGAAAATTGCAGCCTGATTTTAAAGGCATTCAGGCCGCGGGCCGCACAGATGCCGGCGTGCATGCCACCGCGCAAGTGGCCCATTGTGATTTGCGCAAAGATTGGCAGCCGGGCCTTTTGGCCAATGCTTTGAATTTCCATTTGAAACCACAGCCAGTATCGATTGTCGAAATTGCCACCGTCAGCGATGATTTTCACGCCCGGTTTTCGGCCCGCGAGCGGCGCTATATGTTTCGCCTGATCAACCGCCGCCCGCCGGTGGTGCATGAAGCGGGCCGTGTTTGGCAGGTTAAGCACGCTCTGAATGTCAGCGCGATGCAAGAGGGCGCAAATTTTCTGCTGGGCGAACATGATTTCACCACTTTTCGCTCAACCCATTGTCAGGCCCAATCGCCCATCAAACTTCTGGATGAACTGCGCATCACGGCAAAAGAAATCCCTTACGGTCAGGAAATCCGTTTTCATCTGCGCGCCCGCAGTTTTCTGCACAATCAGGTGCGCAGTTTTATCGGCACCCTAGAGCGCGTTGGCGCCGGTGCGTGGCAGCCGGAAGATGTGCGCAAAGCCCTGAGCGCCAAAGACCGAACCGCCTGTGGCCCCGTTAGCCCGCCGCAAGGATTATACCTGACCCATGTGCATTATCCCGAGCTGCCTTTTGGCGCATAACCCGATACTTTCTACTCCGGTCTGGAAACCGCCAAGCTTGCCACAAAGACCACGAATGCCACCACCACAATGCTTGGTCCTGCCGGTGTGTCCCATTGCAACGAAGCGAATAATCCGCCCACAGTCGCCAACATCCCGATCAAGACCGCCCCGACCGCCATCATTTCGGGCGTTTTAACCAGCCCGCGCGCCGCCGCCGCCGGTATCACCAGCATCGCGCCGATCAACAAGGCCCCGACCACCTTGATCGACACCGCCACCACCAAAGCCAGCGCCACGGTCAACACCAGTTGCTCGGCCTTGGGGTTGATGCCCGATGCCGTGGCCAGATCCGCGTTTAATGTGGCCGTCAGCAAGGGCGACCAGCGCCAAATTATACCCGCCAGCACCAGCAAGGATCCGCCCCAAATCACCGACAAATCAAAGCGTGAAACCGCCAGAATATCGCCGAATAAAAAGGCCGATAAATCCACCCGCACGCCTTGCACGAATGACACCGCCACCAGCCCCAAAGCCAGCGCCGAATGGGCCAAAACCCCCAGCGTAGTATCCACCGCATGGCCGCGATCTACCAGCGCGGAAACCGCCAATGCCATGGCCAGCGCCACCAATAAAATGCCCAGATAAAGCGGCATCGGCACCCCCAAAGCCAGCGCCACGCCCAAAATCGCGGCATGCGCGATGGTATCGCCAAAATAGGCCATCCGCCGCCAGACCACGAACGATCCCAGCGGGCCGGTGGCGAGCGACAAGCCAATGCCCGCAAGCATCGCGCGGATCAGAAAATCATCCAGCATGATCGTGGCCCCCGTCGATGTGGTCGTGGTCACATTCCTGTGTGTGGCTGTGTTGATAAAGCGCCATTGTTCCACGTGTCCCCACCCCGAATAGCGCGCGATATTCGGGCGCTCGGGATACCACGGTCGGGCTACCTTGGCAGCAAATATGCCCGTTCAAACAAATCACCCGATCCGAGGCCGACATCACCACATGCAAATCATGGCTGACCAGCAAAACCGCGCAACCTATTTCACGCCGCACATCCTCAAGCAATTGATAAAACGCAACAATTCCGGGTTGATCCAAACCTTGCGTTGGTTCGTCCAGCATTAAAATTTCCGGCTTTCCCAGCAAAGCACGCGCCAGTAAAACCCGCTGGAATTGCCCACCTGAAAGCGCCGTCAGCTGGCGCGATTCAAAGCCCTCGACCCCGACACGTTTCAACATTTCTGTAATTTCATTTGCCTTGTGACGCGTTGGCAAAGATAAAAACCGGCGCACCGTCAACGGCATATTCGCCTCAACCATCAACCGCTGCGGCACGTAACCAATGCGCAAATTCGGCTTGCGTTTAATGCGGCCACTGGCGGGCTGTTTGGCCCCCAAAAGACTGCGCAAAAGGCTGGATTTACCCGACCCGTTCGGCCCGATAACCGTAATAATTTCACCCGGATCGATACTTAGATCAACAGATTTCAGCACCGTGTTGGGACCATATTTCAGGCTAAGGTTTTCAACTTCGATCAGCTTCATGCCGCGCCTTCCCGACAGGACGCACACAGCCCTAAAACCTCGACATTCACCCGCTCGGCCAAGAAATCCGCCGCGATAGCCGCCTCCGAGATTGCATCGCCCACGTCCTCGGCGACGTCCTCGGCCACCACATCGCATTTTCGGCAAATCATGAAAACCGGGGTGTGATCCGTTTCAGGATGCACACAGGCCGCATAGGCATTCAGGCGCCGCACCCGATGCGCCAAACCGTTTTGAACCAAAAAATCCAGCGCGCGATACGCCACCGGCGGTTGATTGCCAAACCCGTCCTGCGCAAGCCGTTCCAACACGTCATAAGCCCCCATTGCACATTGATTTTCTGCATGGTTTTCCAGCAGAATTTCCAATGCCCGACGCCGCACAGAGGTTAAACGCAAATCGGAATTTTTGGCGCGTTGATCGGCGGATCGCAACACATCTTGCTTGCAACTGGCATGATCATGTCGGCAAAAATCGACCGGAGGAGATTGAGGTGATTGTTTCACTTGACTTACCTATTGTTATAATATTACACGTTATATTATACAGTTTCACAACAAACCGCAAGGATCTACAATGTTTCGCAAATTTTCGCTTGTTTTTCTGATGTTTGGCAGCACCGCAATGGCTGATACCCCTGCCGTTATGACCGATATTCCGGCGATTCATTCGCTGGTTTCGAAAGTGATGCTTGGGGTTGGCAGCCCCGATGTCTTGCTGGAACGCGGCAGTAGCCCGCATTCGTTTCAACTGACCCCCTCGCAGGCGCGCGCAATGTCGCAGGCGGATCTTTTAGTTTGGCTTGGGCCTGATTTAACCCCTTGGCTAAAGCGCGCGATTTCCGGCATTGGCCTAAGCGGAGAGCAGATCAGATTGCTGGAAACCGAAGGCACAATTCTGCGCCAGTTCACGGGCGGCAAAAAACACAAAAGCGACGATAGTCACGGCCATAAGCACACCGG
>CAYSBD010000086.1:3351-6086 GCA_964429175.1 uncultured Marinosulfonomonas sp. | reverse complement strand
CACACCGGGTTGGACCCGCATGCGTGGCTGGACCCGAAAAATGCTGCGGTTTGGCTGGACGTAATCGCAGAGGAGCTGGCCAAATCCGATCCTGAAAATGCGGCTAAATACCGTGCCAACGCAGCCAACGCCAAGACCGGAATTATGACGTTGATAGATGAAACCAAACTGGCGCTGGTCCCGATTCAAGACCGGCCAATCGTTGTATTTCATGATGCCTACGGCTATTTTGCAGACCGTTTTGGTTTGAAAATCGGCGGTGCCATTCGCGATGGCGATGCTGTGGCACCCGGGGCTGCGCATTTGACCGGACTTCAGGCCAAAATCAGCGGCGGCCACATCGCCTGCGCCTTTGCGGATGTGGGCCATGACCCCGCCCTGCTCAGCGCTATGTTTGATGGCACCGACATTCCCACTGGCAAGCTGGACCCGACCGGCAGCAGCCTTGAATATGGGCCGGATCTATACAGAGACCTCATCCGAAATTTAGCAACCGAGCTAATGATTTGTGCGGATAATACCAGCGCGACAGATTAAAAGCCCAAGGTTTTGCTAAATGACATTTTTTAAACTGGCCAACATCGTCAGTTCAGGAGGGAGGTGATCCTGCTGTTTCGACCAGTAAGCAGCCAGTAAGATAGATCTGGTTTTCATTTAGGCTGCCAATCTCATTGGTTCTGTTTTTCTTTTATAAGCCTCTTCCGGCGTCAAGTTTTCGTGGGTGAATCTGGGCGTTGAGCATTCTAGCATGCCAACCGTTTTCCGATCGAGTTATAGCCGAAAGTTGGTGCGGCGACCATCTGAGAAACCCTGGGCGAAGAAAGAAGGTTCGCGACAGACCAAAACCCGACCGGACCCACAAAGGCTCTACGCGTTTTAGAGAATAATAATGGACAAATTATGTGTTGTCGCGCCAGTGGTTTACAATCGGGTAGCGCCGGTCCAGCCAGAAGCTGCGCATGGTTAGGCGCGGCCCCGGAGCGGATTGGAAGCGTTTGTATTCGCTGATGAAAATCAGGTGTTCGATCTTTTTTACCATCGCGCGATCAAACCCGTCAGACACCAGATCGGCCACCGATTTTTCATCATCGACAAGCCCCGCCAGGATCTGGTCGAGCACATCGTAAGGCGGCAGGCTGTCATCATCACGCTGACCGTCGCGCAATTCGGCTGTGGGCGGTTTGTCGATCACACGCGGTGCAATAATCTCGCCCGACGGTCCCGTCATCCAGTCGCGCGCATTGGCGTTGCGCCAGCGACAGGTTTCAAAAACCCGGGTTTTATACATGTCTTTGATCGGGTTATAACCGCCCGCCATATCGCCGTAAATCGTCGCATAACCCACCGCGACTTCGGATTTATTGCCCGTGGTCAGCAGCATTTCGCCAAATTTATTCGAGAGCGCCATCAACAAAAGCCCACGCAGGCGCGACTGGATATTTTCTTCGGTCAGCCCCTGATCCGTGCCCTCAAACAGCGGGGCCAGCGTGTTGGTGATGGCCGCGCGCGCCTCGGAAATTGGCACGATATCATAGCGACAACCCAGATTTTGCGCGATTTCCTTGGCGTCATCCAGCGAAGCCTGCGAGGTATATTCAGACGGCAACATCACGCAGCGCACGTTTTCAGCGCCCAGCGCATCAACCGCAATCGTTGCCACAAGTGCGCTGTCGATGCCGCCCGACATGCCCAGCAGCAGTTTTTTAAATCCTGTTTTGGCCACATAATCACGCAAACCCAACACCATGGCGTGGTAATCCTGCTCCCAAACATCGGGCTGCGGGGCCAAATCACCCTTGATCGCGCGCCAGCCGTCAGGGCCGCGAATAAAATCCACATGCGCGATGGTTTCGGTGAACGGGGGCAGCAACAGCGCCAATTCTCCGCCCGGATTCAGCACAAACGAGGCCCCGTCAAACACCTGATCATCCTGCCCGCCAACCATATTCAGATAAACCAGCGGCAATTCGGTTTCGATCACACGCTGCACCATCACGTTCATGCGGGTGTCCAGCTTGGCGCGATAATAGGGCGAGCCATTTGGCACCAGTAAAATTTCAGCGCCGGTTTCCTCGAGGGTTTCGGCCACATCGTCAAACCAGGCATCCTCGCAAATCGGGCTGCCGATGCGCAGACCACCGACGCTGTAAGGCCCGCCCGGATCGGCAGAATCAAACAGGCGTTTTTCGTCAAATACGGTTTCGTTGGGCAGGTGATGTTTCAGGGCGCGGTGGCTGATTCTACCGCCCTGCAAAATATAATAGGCGTTGTAAAGCTTGCCGTCCTTGCGAAACGGACCACCAATTGCCAACGCAGGGCCATCAGCGCAATCACGCGCCAATTGTTCGATCTGTGCCATTGCATCGGCGACAAACGCGGGCCGCATCACCAGATCTTGCAGCTGATAACCGGTGATAAACATTTCCGGCAGCGCCACCATATCGGCACCCGCGTCGCGCGCTTGCACCCAAGCATCGCGCGCTTTGGCCGCGTTTTGGGCCAGCGCGCCGACCGTTGGATTAAGCTGTGCCAGTGTCAGGCGAAATTTATCCGACATTTGTTACCCCTATCGTTCACAAATGTTTTATTAACAGAGTTGCGCCCGGGTGAAAGACTTGTTTGGTATAAAATGTCGTTGTCAGGGCGGCTTGGCTCAACTAGGCTTAGGCAAAACAGTCTCAGGGGGCCAATGTGCTTTTCAACGATACAACGCTAAAAACGCCGCTGACAGGCCT
>CAYSBD010000086.1:0-3251 GCA_964429175.1 uncultured Marinosulfonomonas sp. | reverse complement strand
ACAGGCCTGATCGCAGCCATTTTGTTAAGCTTTGCGATGGCGAGCAGCAGTTTTGGCCAAAATACCGGCGCGGTTGAAACCAAGCAATATGCTGACGGCGGCATTTATATCGGCACCTTTATAGATGGCAAACGCCACGGCACCGGCACTTACCAAATGCCCAACGGCTATGAATATACCGGCGAATGGAAGCACGGAAAAATGACCGGCAGCGGGCGGGCTGTGTTTCCAAGCGGCATGATTTACGAGGGCAGCTTTGTTGACGGTAAAATCCACGGTTTTGGCAGAATCATCTTTGTGGACGGCAGCACCTACGAGGGCGATGTGGCCTATGGTAAAATCACCGGAAACGGCATCAGGATTTATGCCAACGGAGTGATCTACGAGGGTGGTTTCAAAAACGCGCTGCACCACGGCATCGGCACAATGAAAAGCCCGAACGGCTATGTTTATCAAGGCGAGTGGGTGGATGGCATCAAGCAGGGCCAGGGCCAAATCACCTATCCTGACAAATCGGTTTACAAGGGCACGTTGGTCAATGGTCTGCGCGAAGGAACCGGCAAAATGACCAACCCCGATGGTTTGGTTTACGAGGGCGGCTGGAAAGGCGGGCAGTTTCACGGCACCGGTAAAATGACCCTGCCCAATGGCGATCTTTACGCGGGCGAATTTATCGACGGCAAACGCCATGGCCAAGGCAGCATAATATATGTCGGCGGGGCCAGCTTTGAGGGCGATTTCAAAAATGACGCCCGCCACGGTCAGGGCCAATTCAAAAGCCCCGATGGCTATGAATATACCGGTGGCTGGGTTGACGGCCACATCGAGGGCAGCGGCACCCTGAAATACCCCGATGGCTCGGTTTATGTCGGCCAGTTCAAAGACAATGTTGCCTATGGTCAGGGCAAAATAACCTATCCCGATGGCGGCACCTTTGAAGGCGGCTGGGTTGCGGGCGTTATCGAGGGCCAAGGCATTGCGCGCGCCGCCGGTGGGCTGATTTACGAGGGCGAATTTAAAAATGCGCAGTTTCACGGCCAAGGCAGCGCGATCGAGCCGGATGGCTACAAATATGTCGGCGAATGGAAGGCTGGAAAACGCCACGGTCAGGGGGTTGCGACATTTGCGGATGGCGCGGTTTACACGGGCGGTTTTGTCGATGGTAAACGCCACGGGCAGGGCAAGGTGGTGATGGCCGACGGCTTTGAATATATGGGCGGCTGGAAGGCTGGCAAATTCCACGGCAAAGGCAAAGCAACCTATGTAAATGGCGATATTTACGAGGGCTTGTTCAGCGCCGGAAAACGTCACGGACAGGGAACCATGCGTTACGCTCGGGGTGCCGAGGAAGCTGGGAACTGGATAAACGGGGCTTTGGTTGCAGAACCTGAAACGCCGGTTGAGGCGGGTATAACCCAGCCCGACACGCCAGAGCCGCCAGCTGAAAACGATACAAATTAGAGCCGCGCTACGGTTTGGCCTATTGCCAAAACCCCGCCCAATATATTTTTCACAGAGGGTCTTTCTTTTTCAAATCCGCCCTCCTATAGTTTGACCCATGACGAACACTGGACACATAAGCCAAAACATCCCGACGCCCATCTGCGGCGCGCGGATTTCGGTGTCTTTGCTTTTGGTGTCTTTGCTTTCGCTATCCCTGCTTCTTAGCCGCCTCTGAGCGCAGCCGGTGGCGCGACTGCTCAGAGGGATAATTCGCGCCAAACACCCCCATTTAATGCTAAGTTTTAAATACGAAAGACCACCGTTATGACCGATATTTCCAAACAGGATTCTGTAATTATCTTCGACACCACCCTGCGCGATGGCGAACAATCTCCGGGTGCAACCATGACCCATGACGAAAAGCTGGAAATCGCATCGCTGCTGGATGAAATGGGCGTGGATGTGATCGAGGCC
Source organism: uncultured Marinosulfonomonas sp. (assembly GCA_964429175.1). GTDB lineage: Bacteria > Pseudomonadota > Alphaproteobacteria > Rhodobacterales > Rhodobacteraceae > Profundibacter. The sequence goes on along the minus strand of CAYSBD010000086.1, from coordinate 1,334 downwards.
GGTTTTCCCATCGCCTCCGAGGGTGATTTCAACGCCGTAGCCGAGATCGCTAAAAACAGCGTGAATTCAGTGATTTGCGGCCTGTCTCGTGCCAAAACAGGCGATATTGATCGCGCTTGGGATGCGGTGAAATTTGCCGCCCGTCCGCGCATTCACACCTTTATCGGAACCTCGCCCCTGCATCGCCAAATTCCGAATTTGAACATGGATGAAATGGCCGATGTGATCCACAATTCAGTGACCCACGCGCGCAATCTGTGCGATAATATCCAGTGGTCGCCGATGGACGCCACCCGCACCGAGGATGATTATCTGTGCCGCGTGGTTGAAATTGCCATTCGCGCCGGTGCCACCACCATCAACATCCCCGACACCGTTGGCTACACCGCCCCGGCCGAAAGCGCCGAGCTAATCAAAATGCTGCTAAACCGCGTGCCGGGTGCCGATGAAATCATCTTTGCCACCCATTGCCACAATGATCTGGGCATGGCCACGGCCAACGCATTGGCGGCTGTAAATGCGGGCGCGCGCCAGATTGAATGCACCATCAACGGGCTGGGCGAACGGGCCGGAAATACCGCATTGGAAGAAGTGGTCATGGCCATCAAAGTGCGCAACGACATCATGCCGTATCGCACCCGCATCGACACCACCAAAATCATGAACCTGTCGCGTATGGTGGCCACGATTTCGGGCTTTGCGGTGCAATATAACAAGGCGATCGTCGGCAAAAACGCCTTTGCGCATGAAAGCGGAATTCATCAGGACGGGATGCTGAAAAACCCCGAAAACTTTGAAATCATGCGCCCCGAAGATGTGGGTTTGAAAGAAACCAATCTGGTGATGGGCAAACATTCGGGCCGCGCGGCTTTGCGCTCGAAACTGTCGGATCTAGGTTATGATTTGGCCGACAATCAACTGAAAGATGTGTTTGTGCGTTTCAAAGCGCTGGCTGATCGCAAAAAAGAGATTTTCGAGGAAGATCTGCTGGCGCTGATGCGTGACAGCTCGTCCGATGCGATGCACGCCCATATCCAGCTGAAAAAACTGCGGGTGGTTTGTGGCACTGAAGGCCCGCAAACGGCTGATATGGTGCTGGAAATTGACGGGGTCGAGCATGAAATTACGGCCACCGGCGACGGGCCTGTCGATGCCACGTTTAACGCCGTCAAGCAGTTGTTTGCGCATCAGGCGCGTTTGCAACTTTATCAGGTTCATGCGGTCACCGAGGGCACAGATGCCCAAGCCACCGTGAGCGTGCGCATGGAAGAAGACGGCAAAATCGCCACGGGGCAATCGGCCGATACCGATACGGTTGTGGCCTCGGCCAAGGC
>CAYSBD010000085.1:0-9604 GCA_964429175.1 uncultured Marinosulfonomonas sp. | reverse complement strand
AGGAGAAACTAATCATGGCTATGAAAATCAGACTCGCACGCGGCGGTTCCAAAAAACGTCCATTTTACCGCATTGTTGCGGCCGACAGCCGTATGCCACGCGACGGGCGCTACATTGAAAAGCTGGGCACGTATGATCCGTTGCTGGCCAAAGATAGCGAAGATCGCGTGAAAATGGATCTGGAGCGCATTCAATATTGGCTGGGCCAAGGCGCACAACCATCTGACCGCGTTTCGCGTTTTCTGGAAGCTGCCGGTGTTCTTGCCAAAAAAGAACGCAACAACCCCAACAAAGGCAAACCACACGCCAAAGCGGTTGAGCGCGCAGAAGAAAAAGCTGAAAAAGCCGCGGCCTTGGTTGAGGCTGCCAAAGCACCTGCTGCTGAAGAAAAGGCTGCCGAGTAATCAGCAGAAACGGTTTTTCTCATGTCTGATTTTTCCGATCAGTTTCGGCAAGAGCTTAACCAGCTGCTGCGTTGGCGCCGGGATGTGCGCAGCTTTCGCAAAGAGCCAGTAGAGGATGCCATTGTCGCGCGTTGCCTTGCAACGTTCAATCTGGCGCCCTCTGTCGGATTATCCGAGCCGTGGCGCGTTGTGCGGGTGAAATCCGCCGATGCCCGCGCCGCCGCTTTGGCTAATTTCGAGACCTCGAATAATGATGCCTTGCAGGGTTATAACGGCGAAAAAGCCGAAATATATTCGGGCTTAAAGCTTAGCGGAATGTATGATGCCCCGCATCAATTTGCGATTTTTTCCGATGATAAAACGGAAAAAGGCATGAATTTAGGCGCGCTGACCATGCCCGAAACCCGGCGTTATTCGGTCGTTGCCGCGATCACCCAGTTTTGGTTAACCGCGCGTGCCGAGGGGCTGGGCGTTGGCTGGGTTTCGATCATTGATCCCAAACTAATGGCGCACGACCTGAAAGTTCCCGAGGGCTGGAATCTGGTGGCTTATCTTTGTGTTGGCTGGCCGCAAGCCGAAAAAGAAACGCCGACATTGCATCAGGTGGGTTGGGAAAATCGCAGTGAAACTTTGGAAATACTGGATCGCTAAATGGCAAAGACAGACATGATTTGTGTTGGTGCATTTTCGGGTGCATACGGGGTGAATGGCGAGGTGCGCCTGAAAAGTTTTTGCGCCGATGCCGAGGCGATTGCCGATTATTCGCCGCTGACCGACGAGGCCGAAAACCGCAATTTCACCATCAGCATTAACCGCAGCATTAACAATGCGCTGGTTGCCAAGGTTGCCGGCATCACCAACAAAGAGGCGGCCGACGCGCTAAAAGGTTTGCGCCTGTTTGCAAAGCGCGATCAATTGCCAACCTTGCCGGATGATGAATTTTACCACGCTGATCTGATCGGGCTGACGGTTCTGGATGCGGGCGGCAATATATTGGGCACGGTTGACGGGGTTCAAAACCACGGGGCCAGTGATTTGCTGGAAATCAAGACCGAGGGCACAAGCGCCACGATCCTGTTGCCTTTTACCAATGAAATCGTGCCGACCATAGATTTAAGCGCGGGCCGTATTATTGCCGATCCTCCTGCGGGCCTATTTTGAATGACCCGCGTGATTATTCATGCGGGTTTTCATAAAACCGGCACCACCACAGCACAGCGTTTTTTGCTGAAAAATGGCGAGCATATCTGGCCGCATTATGCCATTGTCGCTCAGCACCGGATTCGCGATCCGCTGAAAATGGCGCTGGCGTATTCAACCGGCGGCGGGCCGTTGGCGCTGGAAGAATTTCGCAGCCGTTTTTGCGATTTTTTGAAAACTCTAAGCTTGGGGGGAAATCGCGGGCTGATTATCAGTGCTGAAAATCTGGCAGGAATGATGCCGGGCAAAAATGCGCTGGTTAAAGGATATTCGGCCAGCCCCGAGTTGATGCGCGCTGTTGTGCAGTGCGTCGAAACCGTGATTGACCCAAATCCTGACATGGTGTTTTATTTTTCCACCCGTGAAAAACCGGAGTGGTTGCGCAGCATCTGGTGGCATAATCTGTCCAAAACCCGACTGAAAGATGATCTTGAGACCTTTTCCGCAGCGCTTGGAGCGACCTGTGATCTGGATGAAACCGTTGAAAAAATCCGCGCGGCTGTTGGTGATTATCAGGTGATTTCCAAGCAACTGGAGCAGATCACAAAGCAGCAGTTCGGCCCCGCCACCCCGTTGATTGATCTGCTTGATTTACCTGTTGAGCGACGAAATGCGCTGCAAAATATTGCGTCTGAAAATGTGATGCCGTCACTGGATTTGGCGGCTAAATTTTTAAAGTTGAACCGTTCATGGGCACGCAATTCAAAATTGTCTTTGCGCAAAAAAGCGTTGCTGGAGCAAGCCACCAAAATAGATTAGAGATCAAATTATGTCCAAAACCGCCAAAGCTCCGCTGACCAAATCGCATGGCCGAAAATCCATTTCTGCTACCGTGCAGCCGCGTGATTTGATGGGCGAGACCCCGCGCTTGAAAAACGCTTGGCAGGTGAAAATCATCACGCTTTTCCCCGGCGCTTTTCCCGGCGTTCTGGCGGAATCCCTGACCGGCCGTGCGCTGCAAGAAGGTCTGTGGCAGCTGGAAACAATTGATCTGCGCCCCTTTGGTGAAGGTCGGCATAAGAATGTCGATGACACCCCGTCGGGTGGTGGTGCCGGCATGGTTTTGCGTGCGGATGTGGTGGGTAAGGCCCTGCAAAAAGCGCAAGTTCACACGCCGACGGATCGGACAAAATGGCCCGTGATTTACCTGTCGCCGCGCGGCAAACCGATGACTCAGGAAATGGCGCAGCGATTCGCCAAAACCGATGGAATGACCCTGCTTTGCGGCCGTTTTGAAGGCGTGGACGAGCGTGTGATCGAAGAATTCGCCATTGAGGAGGTCAGTTTGGGGGATTTTGTGCTAACCGGCGGCGAGATTGCGGCGCAGGCCTTGATTGATGCAACGGTCCGTCTTATACCGCGCGTTCTGGGTAATCAGGCATCCACCGTCGAGGAATCGTTTTCCGATGGCTTGCTTGAACACCCGCAATACACAAGACCGGCCGTCTGGAAGGGCCGCGAGATACCGGAAATGCTTCTGTCCGGCCATCACGCGAATATATCTGACTGGCGCCAAAAAATGGCCGAAAGGCTGACCAAGAAACGCCGACCCGATCTCTGGCGGGCTTATTGTGAGAAAAACAATAGGGACCCGAATGAAGACCAAGAGCAATAGGGACGCACCAACACTTCGCGGGCAAACCGTGAGCATATATAAAGGAGCGTTTCAGATGAACCTGATCGCACAATTGGAAGCCGAGCAAATCGCGAAGCTTGCCAAAGAAATTCCGGATTTCAAAGCCGGCGACACCATCCGCGTTGGTTGCAAAGTAACCGAGGGCACCCGCACCCGTGTGCAAAACTACGAGGGCGTTTGTATTGCCCGCAAAGGTGGTTCGGGTATTGCCGCTGCCTTTACCGTGCGCAAAATTTCGTTTGGTGAAGGTGTGGAACGTGTGTTCCCGCTGCATTCCACCAACATCGAAAGCATTACAGTTGTGCGTCGTGGCCGTGTGCGCCGCGCCAAACTGTATTATCTGCGTTCGCGTCGCGGTAAATCGGCGCGTATCGCCGAAGACACCAATTACAAACCCAGAAAATCTTAAGGAGTGGTGCAATGAGAAAAGATATTCACCCCGACTACCACATGATCAAAGTCAAAATGACCGATGGCACGATCATTGAAATGATGTCGACTTATGGATCCGAGGGCGAAGAGCTGTCGCTTGAGGTTGATCCATCGGTGCACCCGGCCTGGACCGGCGGCGGCACACGCCTGCTGGATACCGGCGGACGGGTTTCCAAGTTTAAAAAGAAATACGAAGGTCTGGGCTTTTAAATCAGTCTTGTCTTTTAAAAATAGTGCCGTCCCGGGAAACCAGGGCGGCATTTTTGTTTTCCGGCCAAAATACGTTAAATTCTATTGATATGTGTCAACGCGCTGGCCTCGATTTTGCGCTATGCTTTTGTCAAACGTAATATCCACAGGAGACGCGAACATGACGACACCCATTACACCCAAAAGCACACCTAAGAGCAATGTCCGAACCACAGCGACAAGGCCGGTAGTAAAAGCCGTAGGTCCGGTAGTAAAACCGGCGGAAATCGCCAGTGAAGCCACGGAAGCTGCGCCTGTCGGTTTTCCGGTTGTCTCACACGACAATCTCCAAAAGATTTTTGGCGAGGGCGAGTATCCCTACTCTGATAAAATGGGCCGCAAGGAATACGAGGCCGAAAAATCCAAATTACAGGCCGAATTGCTGAAAGTGCAAAAATGGGTTGGCGAAACCGGCCAGAAATTTGTGCTGCTGTTTGAGGGGCGCGATGCGGCCGGCAAGGGTGGCACAATCAAACGTTTCATGGAGCATCTAAACCCGCGCGAAGCCCGCGTTGTGGCCTTGAACAAACCCACCGATGCCGAGCGTGGGCAATGGTATTATCAGCGTTATACCTGCCATCTGCCGACCAAAGGTGAAATGGTTTTCTCGGATCGGTCCTGGTATAATCGGGCCGGGGTTGAGCGGGTCATGGGGTTTTGCACACCCACCGAATATCTGGAATTTATGCGCCAGACACCGGAATATGAGCGCATGATCGTGCGTTCGGGCATCCGGATGTATAAATACTGGTTTTCGGTGACGCAAGAAGAACAAAAACGCCGCTTTGACAGCCGCCAGCAAGACCCGTTGAAGCGTTGGAAATTGTCGCCTGTAGATATTGCGTCCCTGTCAAAATGGGATGATTACACCGATGCCAAAGAGGCGATGTTTTTTTACACCGACACCGCCGATGCACCTTGGACCATCATCAAATCCGACGATAAAAAGCGCGCGCGCATTAACACGATGAAGCATTTTCTGGCCTCGGTTGATTATCCTGACAAGGATTTCGATGTCGTCGGCACGCCTGATCCGTTGATTGTTGGCGGCACCAGCCATGTGTTGCATAATTCCGATCACATTCTGGGCACGTTTCAGCCCTCGGCCATGCAAAAGAAATAGTGATCGTTAAAAACTGGTAATACCCCGCGCAAAAACCTATATAATCAGGCGAACGTGCGAGGTATTATTATGTGGAATGAACGTTATTCAGAGGCCGGGTATTTATTTGGCACCGAACCTGCCCGGTTTTTAAAAGACCACGAAAGCTATCTGAGCGCCGGTGATAAAACACTGGCCGTGGCCGATGGCGAGGGCCGAAATTCGGTTTTTTTGGCCGAACGGGGGCTGGATGTAACGGCCATGGATGCCTCGCATATTGCCATCGAAAAGGCCAAGGCGCTGGCCATGGTACGCAAAGTCAAGGTGGATTTTGTCGAGGCCGAAATCACACAATGGGATTGGGCCGAGGAGCGCTATGATTTGGTCGTGGCCGTATTCATCCAGTTTTTCGGGCCTGACGGGCGGGACGCTATTTTCAACGGGATGATCAAAACGCTAAAACCCGGCGGGCTGATTCTGCTGCATGGCTACACGCCCGACCAAATTGCGCATGGCACCGGTGGGCCGAGTCAGGCGGAAAATATGTATACGATTGATATTTTACAGCGTGCTTTTGCCGGTTTTGAAATGCTTGAACTTAAGGCTTATGAGCGGCATATTGATGAAGGAACTGGGCATTCCGGTCAGTCCGCGCTGATTGATCTGGTGGCCAGAAAACCGAAATAATGGCGTGCGCTTATCAGCACAATTCCGCCAAACACGGCTAGGCAGGTTATGTCGCATCAAACGGCTGTTGAATCGCGCAATTTTCAGGCCTACACAGCGTTTATGAAACGGATTATTCTGCTTGCAAGCTGGGCGTTTTTTGCGCTGCTGCCGATTCCGGCCAAAACGCATCCGCATGTGTTTATCGATACCGGTTTGCATTTTTTATTTGATGACAAAGGCCAGTTGGCCGCCGTTCGGGTGATTTGGGTTTATGACGAATTATATTCGCTGTTACTGGTCGCGGATCGGGGGCTGGATCCGGACGGCGATGACGTTTTGACGCAAGCCGAAAAGCAGGCGTTGGCCGGAACCGATGTCGCGTGGGATCAGGGTTTTCCCGGGGATGTAGAGCTGCGAAATAGTGCCGGTGAGCTGATTTTGCTGGCCGGACCGCTGGAACACACGGCCGATTACAAGGACGGGCGCATCATAACCACGCATATCCGGCCGCTGAAAAAACGTTTTCGGCCCGCTGAAACCGGCATCACGGCCAAGATTTTTGACGTCACTTATTTCGTTGCCTATGATCTGCGGCTTGATCTGAAAATTAAGGGCGAGCAAAATTGTAATGTTCAAATCCAGAGGGTAGATATCGAGGCGGCGATGGAAAAAGTTGATAAAAAATATTTCGGCCCCGATGCTCCGGAATTTGACGATGATGATTTCCCCGAAGTTGGCGAATTATTTGCCGATTCAATGGTTTTGACATGCGCACCCTCCTCTTAGTTATCGTGATTTCCATCGCGCTGGGCGGCGTTTGGCTTTGGTCAACGGGTGGCATGGATCAGCTGGCTGTCTGGGCGGCCAATGGTCAGCGCGAATTTCAAAACGCCATGGCGCGCGCCTTGCGGGCTTTGCGCGCCGGTGATCCGCAGGCCTTGGTGACGCTGCTCAGCGTTTGCTTTGCATACGGTTTTTTCCACGCGGTCGGGCCGGGTCATGGCAAGGTTCTGATCGGCGGCTATGGCGTTGGGCGGCGCATCGGTCTGGTGCGGCTTTCGTCGATTGCGTTGGCATCATCGCTGGCCCAATCTCTTAGCGCCGTTGCGCTGGTTTATACCGGGGTCTTTTTCCTGAACTGGTCCAGCAAAAAGATGATCGACATCACCGAAAACATCATGGCACCGGTCAGTTACGCGGCCATTGCGCTGATCGGGGTCTGGTTGCTGTGGCGCGGATTGCGCGGGTTTTGGAAGCTGTCAAAACCCGGCCACAGCAACAACGCTGACGGAACTTGCAGCGATTGCGGCCACCGCCACGCGCCCAGCGTCGCGGAAATCGCCCAGCTTCATTCGTGGCGCGACACGTTGATTTTGATCGGCGGCATTGCAATCCGGCCCTGCACCGGCGCGCTGTTTTTGCTGGTTTTGACGTGGCGCATGGATATCCAGATGGCCGGAATTTTAGGCGCGCTGGCCATGGGTCTGGGCACCGGCAGCGTGACCGTGGCGGTGGCGATTGCCTCGGTCACATTTCGCAAATCCGCCCTGCTGTCGGCCGGCACATCGGCGCGGCTTGCGGTTATGGTGCCGGTGCTGGAAATTCTGGCCGGCTCGCTGGTGATAATCATCGCGCTGAAATTATTGCAGATATCTTTGTAGGCGCGGCTTGCCCAAGCCAAAATTCTGGCCTAAGCCTGCCTGATGGTCAAATCCGAAATGACATATCGCACGCACACGCGCGCTACCCTGATGCTGGGCTTGCCGTTAATCGGTAGCCATCTGGCGCAATTTTCGATCCACATGACCGACATGTTGATGCTGGGCTGGTATGATATCGACGCGCTGGCGGCTGTTACGTTGGCCGGATCATTCTGGTTTTTGCTGTTCATCATGGGGTCGGGTTTTGCCTTTGCCGTCGCACCGATGGTGGCCAGCGCCCAAAGCAGCAGACGACCCCAAGAGGTGCGCCGTGTGACACGCATGGGCATGTGGATTTCGCTGATTTATGGCGTGGCGGTATTGCCGTTAATGTATTTTTCCGCGCCGATCCTGATTGCTTTGGGCCAAGACGAAAAGATTGCCGCGCTGGCACAGGAATATCTGCGCTTTGCCTGCCTTGGCACTTTGCCCGCCTTACTGGTGATGGTGCTGAAAAACTATCTGGCGGCCGTGGGGCGGGCGGGCATTGTGCTGTGGATTACGCTTGTTGCGTTTGTGTTGAATGCGCTGATAAATTACGCGCTGATTTTCGGCAATTTTGGCGCACCCGAGATGGGCGTGCGCGGCGCCGCGATTGCCTCGATGTTAATACACGGATTGTCATTTCTGGCCATGGCGGCTTTCATCGTGCGCGTGCTGCCAAAACACGCGATGTTCCAGCGGTTTTGGCGCCTTGATCGCGAAGCCTTTGGCGCCGTGTTCAAATTGGGCTGGCCGATCGGGTTGACCAATCTTTCCGAAAGCGGGCTGTTTACCGCATCGGCCGTTTTGGTGGGCTGGATCGGCACGGCAGAATTGGCGGCGCACGGAATTGCGCTGCAACTGACGGCGCTGGCTTTTATGGTGCAGGTCGGGTTTTCAAACACCGCGACCATCCGCGCCGGAGAGGCCTTCGGGCTGCATGATGCCTTTGGTTTGAAACGCGGCGCGCTGGTTTTAATTGCAATGTCTATGTTGGCAACCACTTTGGTGGTGATCACATTTCTAAGCATCCCCGAGCCGCTGGTCGGCCTGTTTTTAGACCCCAACGACCCCGGCCGCAGCCAAATTATTGCCATCGGGGCCAGCCTGTTGGCGGTGGCGGCGCTGTTTCAGTTTGTCGATAGCGCGCAGATTATTGCGCTGGGATTGTTGCGCGGCGTGCAGGATACCAAAGTGCCGATGGTTATCGCCGTGGTGGCCTATTGGCCGTTGGGGTTGGGGGCCAGTTATCTGTTTGGCTTTGTGTTTGATTGGGGGGCTATCGGGGTTTGGATGGGCCTGGTTGTCGGGTTGACGGTGGCCGGTATTTTGATGATGCACCGGTTCTGGACCAAAGGCGTGCAGATTTAGCCCGCGCAATTTCGGCTTGACCAAACTGGCCGTATCCACCACCTTGCCCCAATGTTGCCAATCCGCGATCATAACCCGTCCAGCCAAACGCCCTATGTTACCTACAGCCTGATGGTGGCAAATATCGCGGTGTTTGTCAGCTATTGGTTCACTTTTCCCGATGCCCAAGCCGCTAACCAGTTTTTTGCAACCTGGGGGATGGTGCCGATCCGCATTACGGAATGTCCGAATTTCGGGCAGCATTACACCATTATCACCTCGATGTTTCTGCATGGAAGTTTTTTGCATTTAGCTGGTAACATGCTGTTTTTGTGGATTTTTGGGGATAACATGGAAGACCGCATGGGCCATCTCGGCTTTGTGCTGTTTTACTTTGCGACTGGCTTTGCGGCCGGTTTTGTGCAGCTGTTATCCGACCCGCTATCCTATGTGCCGGTGATCGGTGCGTCGGGCGCGATTGCGGGTGTGATGGGGGGGTATTTGCTGCTGTTTCCAAAGGCCAGGATCGATATGCTGTTTATTTTCATCATCTTGCCGCTGCCCGCCTGGGTCATGTTGGGTCTGTGGTTCGGCATGCAAATAGTCGGCGGATTCACGATGGATGCGCAGACCGGCGGCATTGCCTATTGGGAGCATTCCGGCGGATTTATTGCGGGGCTGCTGTTTACATGGCCGCTGTGGCTGCGTCTGGGCGGCAAGGCTTTTTGGAACAAAACCGGTGGCCATCCACCCCATCCGCAAGCGACATACAAGCTATCAAAATCCCGCATCCCTAAATCAGGAAAGCGCTGATGAATACACATAAACTAACCTGCCATTGCGGCGCGATTGAGCTGGCGGTAAAATTGAGCGATGGCTT
>CAYSBD010000084.1:0-9888 GCA_964429175.1 uncultured Marinosulfonomonas sp. | reverse complement strand
ACAAGAAATGACACGGAATTACGAACGCTCCCGGCCAAAGACAAAGACGTGCTGCTCACCTTCTACGATTTCCCGGCAGAGCATTGGAAACACATCCGAACCACCAATCCGATTGAGAGCCTCTTTGCCACAGTGCGCAACCGGACACGCAAAACAAGGGCTGCCTGAGCCACAAAACCAAGGGCTGTCTGAGCCGCAAAACGGCCCTGTCTATGGTCTATAAACTGATGATGTCAGCCAAAAAGAAATGGCGCAAACGCGACGGTAAAAACCGCCTGCCCGAAATCATTCAAGGGGTTGAGTTTGGGGTTGAGTTTAAAGACGTGATCCCCCTGTGTCATGGAAGTTGTCCGCTGCTCTACTTTTCTCTATTTTTCAGGTGGGCGGGATAGGACGATGACATGGGATATTCACCAGAACGTAAGGCGGCCTTGCTGAAGCGGATGCTGCCTCCGAACAATCTTGCTGTGCAGCGCTTGTCGCAGGAGGAGGGGATTTCAGAGGCGACGCTGCACAAGTGGCGCGCTCAAGCGCGCAGCAAGGGTCAGCTTTTGCCCGATGCCGATGCTGGCCCCGAGGGCTGGACATCACGCGACAAGTTTGCGGCAGTGCTGGAGACGGCTGCGATGAATGATGCCGATCTGGCGGAATACTGTCGCCAGCGCGGGCTTTTCGCCGAACAGATCAAGACATGGCGCGGGGCCTGCGAGCAGGCGAACGACTGGGAACGCACCAGCACGGCGCGAATGAGCCGGGCCACAAGGCAAGAGAAGAAGCGTATTAAGGATTTGGAGCGCGAGCTTGCCCGCAAGGACCGTGCCCTGGCAGAAACCGCAGCGCTTCTGGTTCTCAGAAAAAAGGCGGCAGCGATCTGGGGGGTGACGAGGACGCATGATCAGTACCCCACATCGCCAAGCCGCCGCCCTGCTGATCGAAGAAGATGTCACCGCTGGCGCGCGCCGTTTCAAAGCCTGCGCCGAGATGGAGGTCAGTGATCGAACCTTGCGCCGCTGGGCGCAGGGTGGCCAGGTCCAGGCCGATCAGCGCCCCCTGGTCCAACGTCCAGAGCCGCGCAACAAGCTCAGCGCAGAAGAACGCTCCGCCGTTCTGGAAGTCTGCAACAGCGAGGAATTTGCCAGCCTCCCGCCCAGCCAGATCGTGCCTAAACTGGCCGATCAGGGGCAATATCTGGCCTCGGAATCCAGCTTTTACCGCATCTTGCGCGCACACGGCCAGCAGCAGCACCGTGGCCGGGCAAGGCCAGGCGTCAAGCGTAAACCGCCAACCAGTTACAGAGCTGCGGGTCCCTGCGAGGTCTGGAGTTGGGACATCACCTGGATGCCGGGGCCGGTCGCAGGCATGTTCTTCTACCTCTATCTCATCGTGGACATCTTCAGCCGCAAAATCGTCGGCTGGGAGGTCCATGAACGCGAAGCTGCGGATCTGGCGGCCACGCTAATCCAAAAGGCTGTATGGGCAGAAGCTTGCATCTTGCGGCCCCTCGTCCTGCATGCTGACAACGGCAGCCCTATGAAAGGAGCAACAATGAAGGTAACGCTGGAAAAGCTGGGCATCGCGGCTTCCTACAGCCGCCCGCGCGTCAGCAATGACAATCCGTTCTCCGAGGCGCTGTTCCGCACTTGCAAGTATCGCCCGGACTGGCCAGCCAAAGGCTTTGCCACGAAGGCCGAGGCGCAGGCGTGGGTGAAATCTTTCGCCAATTGGTACAACAACGAACACCTCCACAGCGCGATCCGCTTCGTCACGCCAAACATGCGCCACGGCAGAAAAGAACGTGACACCCTCGCAAACCGCGCCATTCTCTATGCAAATGCACGTACGCAAAAACCAGAACGATGGTCAGGAAAGACGCGCAACTGGCAGCCTGCCGGAGCCGTCTGGCTGAACCCGGAACGCGAAATCGGCGCGCCTGAAATCAGAGACGCCGCATGAAATCGGCGAACAACTTGTTTGACAAACACCGCCCGCAGTATAGCTTTATGTAATCACTGATTCCAAACTGAACGGATAGGTTTAGATTATGAACGATTTTAGCGCGCGCAGAACAATGATGGTCGACACCCAAGTGCGGCCATCGGATGTTACTAAATTCCCCATCATTGCCGCAATGCTGGAAGTGCCGCGTGAAATCTATGTGCCCCAGAATAAACGCCAGCAGGCCTATGCAGACGCCAATCTGTCGCTGGGGCCGTCGCGCGTGATGCTTGAGCCGCGCACATTTTCCAAATTGCTGGACGCGCTGGATATCGGCTTGGACGCGCTGGTTTTGGATGTCGGTTGCGGGTTGGGCTATTCGACGGCCATAATCGCAAAACTGGCCCAAGCCGTTGTTGCCATTGAGTCTGATGCGGAAATGGCCGCGGATGCACAGGAAATGCTGTCGCAAAATGATGTGGATAATGCCGCCGTCATCGTGGCCCGGCTGGCCCGGGGTTTGCCCAAACACGGCCCCTATGATGTGATCGTGCTGCAGGGCGCTGTTGAACAAGTGCCGGATGCCATTGTCGCGCAGCTAAAAGAAGGCGGGCGTATTGGCTGTATCTTTATGGAAAATGCGCTGGGCGTCGTGCGTATCGGCTATAAGATTAACGGTGAAATAAGCTGGCGTTTTGGGTTTAATGCCAGCGCGCCGGTGCTGCCGGGGTTTGAGCAACCGGAAAAATTTGCGCTCTGATTTGTTCTGCATGTCGCAGGATGTCGCAGGGTGTTTTGAAATGGAGGATGGCATGGGCTATCAAGTGAAACCAATACTGACGGCGGCTTTTGCGGCCTTTGCCTTGGCGGTGTCAACGCCTGCGGCACAATCCAACAGCCTGGCCGATACCTTGATCAAGGCGTATAAACATTCCGGTTTGCTGGAACAAAACCGTGCCTTGCTGCGGGCCGCCGATGAGGATGTCGCCCAAGCCGTTGCCACTTTGCGCCCGGTTATCAACTATTATGCAAGGGCGCAAAGGGCCAATTTCAGGGATCGAAACGGCGATTATCTAACGTCAAATGCGGGCCTGCAGGCCAGTTTGCTTTTGCTCGATGGGGGCGGTTCCAAGCTGGCAGTGGATGCGGCCAAAGAAACGGTTCTGGCCACGCGCCAAGGGCTGATTAATGTCGAGCAATCGGTGCTGTTGCGCGCTGTTGCGGCCTATATGAACGTGCGCCGTGACAATGAATTTGTTGCTTTGCGCCACAATAACGTGCGGGTGATCACCCAACAATTGCGCGCCGCCAAAGACCGCTTTGAGGTTGGCGAAGTAACTCGCACCGATGTTTCTCTGGTCGAATCCCGGCTTGCGCTGGCGCGGGCAAATCTGGCGGCTGCCCAAGGAAATCAGGCGCGTTCCCGTGAAGAATACCGTGCGGCTGTTGGTAATTATCCCAAGAGCTTACATAGCGCACCTAAGGCACCGGCAACGGCCAAATCGCTGGATTCCGCACGCGCGATTGCCTACAGAACGCATCCGATGATGAAGAAAATCCAGCACGATATTGCCGCGGCGGAAATCGGCGTTTTGCGGGCCAATGCGTTGATGAGGCCATCGCTTAGCCTGAAAGGCAACCTCGATTTCAATCAGGCCGGCAAGAAATCGGCGGCGATCGGGCTGGAGCTGGGCGGGCCGATTTATCAAGGTGGCAAGCTAAGTTCGCTTTATCGTCAGGCGGTTGCGCGGCGTGATGCCACCCGTGCGGGCCTGCACATCACCCGCCACGACATTGCGCAAGGGGTGGGCAATGCCTGGGCCGGTCTTGCGGTGTCACGCGCCACGCTCAATGCCAGCAATCGTCAGATCAAGGCGGCGCGCGTCGCCTTTGAGGGGGTCAGGGAGGAGGCAACATTGGGCGCACGCACCACGCTGGATGTGCTGGACGCCGAGCAGGAATTGCTGGACGCCAAAGCCAACCGGATTTCGGCCATCACAGATCAGTATATCGCAACATATTCTTTGTTGTCGGCGATGGGGTTATTGACGGTGGATCATCTGAATTTGGGCATCCGCACCTATGATCCGGTCGCCTATTTCAATGCGGTTCGTGGTGCGCCGGCCGACAGCAGCCAAGGCAAGCGTCTGGATCGTGTGTTACGTGCATTGGGCAAGGAATGAGCAAAACGTGTGGAATTGTTGCTTTCTATTGTGCGGCGGGGTGCATGACGTTATTATTACCCCGAGGTAAAACCGGGAATTTATATGTCTGATCCAGTACCCAATGCAGAAATCGAGGATGTGCTGTCGTCTATTCGGCGGCTGGTTTCCGGCGATGTTGACGCGAAAAATGGCATTGATAATCGTAGTGAAAAGCGCACAGAACCTGTTGCAAAGTTGATTTTGACACCTGATTTCAGGGTGTCGGATATCAGCGCAAAACAGCCTGAGGGCGATCAATCTGAGGTGGAGATATCTGCACAGGAGCTGCCCGAATCGGTGCCTGAAACCGGTGAACCTGAAGTTGATTCGGGTCAGGGAAACATTCTGGATGCGGTGGAAGAATTATTTGAATCCGAGCTGGCAGGCACTGAGCGTTCTGAACCGAAGGTTGAGACAAGCTCTGAATCTGGCGATGCCGAGAGTATAAATCTGGAAAGCACGATTGCTGATCTGGAAGCGGCCGTGGCGGCGCAGCAGGGCGAGTGGGAGCCTGATGGCAGTGGTTTTCAAGAAGATGCGGATGCCGAAGAGCCAATGACAAAACCCGCAGATCGGCCCGAGCAAGACTGGCCCGAGCAAGACTGTATCGACGGAACCGCTCAGGAAGTGGGGGCGGACACAACACCCTTTACAGATTCTGCTGATAATGACGCTGCCGCGCCAAGCGAAGATGCGGATATATTCGGTGATGAAACATCAGTAATAGACGAAGAAGCATTGCGCGATATGGTCAGCGAGATTGTGCGCCGCGAATTGCAGGGCGCGCTGGGCGAACGCATTACACGCAATGTGCGCAAGCTTGTGCGCCGTGAAATCAACCGCACTTTGTCGGCCCGGGATTTTGAATAGGGTGCCAGCGCCCTTTAGATCCAGTCGGAAAGATTGTTCTGGACCAAGTGTTTAAGCGTTGAGGTTTATGTTTTTATTTCAGTCGGGCAGGGCGCGACAGTGTAGTTTTAGCCGCCGGCTTGCAAGGATTTATCAGCAGCCCTGATGCGCAATTATTCCAGCGTTCCCCAGCGTTCCAATGGGATCGCTGGTGGGATCGCTGGAAAACCGGTGCCACGACCGGTGCCACGATTGACAGATTTTTAACCGGTCACGCGCCAGATCTATCAGCGGCGATAGTGGTCGGCTATTTTTGTATCACTACGCGCAAACGTTTTTCGACATTGTCCTTGGTGCCATCATAAATCGGCAATCCGCGCGGGATCCAGCCTTTGCCGCCCGGCCCACCGGCCATGCCTTCGCTGACATCGGCCAATCCGGGAAAGCCCTGGGTTGTAAGCTGGCTAAATACATCACCGGTGCGATTTCCGGTGCGGCAAATCATGGCGATCACTTTGTCAGGATAGGTTTCGCGCAAATACACCAGCGAATCGATAAAGGTATCGGCGGTCAGATCCAGCCCAATGGCCCCTTCGGCAAGTCCGGTTTGGCGCCATTCAGGCGGGGTGCGGATATCGACTAAAATGATCTCGCCGGATTTGGCTTTTGCATAGGCATCCTCGGCGCTGATTATGTTGCCTTGGGCGGCTGCGGGCTGTGAAAATCCGATGGCCGCTCCGATGGCGGCAAAGCTGATTGCAGCTGCCAAGAATCCGCGGCGATTGGGTTTTACAAAAAGACTGGTGATTTGTTTGCGCATTTGGTCTACTCCGGTTTGACGTTATGTGTTTGTAATGTGTAAAAAGACGCATTGCAAAGCCTGAATGTGGGCATTAGCACTGACAAATGGTCACATTCATGTGTTTTGCGCAGATGAAAATGACGAAAAAAACGAAGGAGGACTAGGGCTTGAAAATCGGAGCACCAAAAGAAGTTTTTGAAGGCGAGGCACGGGTGGCAATGACACCGCAAAGCGCGCAACAGTTGCAAAAACTGGGGCATGTTTGCCTGATCGAGGCCGGCGCTGGCAAGCTGGCCGGATTTTCGGATCAGTCTTACAAGGACGCCGGCGTTGAAGTGGTTCGCGGGGCCGTGGCCCTGTGGAAAGCGGCCGATATTATTACCAAGGTCCGCCCGCCAACCCCGACCGAAGCGCGCCGTTTAAGCAGTGCCAAGACTTTGATTTCATTCTTTTTTCCGGGCCAAAGCGAAGAATTGATGAAGCTGGCCAATTCGAAAAAAGCCAATGTGATCGCCATGGATATGGTGCCGCGCATCAGCCGCGCCCAAAAGATGGATGCGCTGTCATCCATGGCCAATATCTCCGGTTACCGTGCGGTGATCGAGGCCGGAAACAACTTTGGCCGCTTCTTTACCGGTCAGGTGACGGCCGCTGGCAAAGTGCCGCCGGCCAAGGTTTTGGTTGTTGGCGCCGGTGTGGCCGGATTGGCCGCGATTGGCACCGCCACCAGCCTTGGCGCGATGACTTATGCCTTTGATGTGCGCCCCGAAGTGGCCGAGCAGATCGAAAGCATGGGGGCCGAATTTGTGTTCCTTGATTTTAAAGAATCACAAACCGACGGGGCCGAAACCGGTGGTTATGCGCCCGTGTCCAGCCCCGAATTTCGTGAAAAGCAGCTGGAAAAATTCCGCGAACTGGCGCCGGAAATGGATATCGTCATCACCACCGCCCTGATCCCGGGTCGCCCCGCGCCGAAATTGTGGCTCGAGGATATGGTCGAGATGATGAAACCCGGCTCGGTCGTGATTGATTTGGCGGCAGAGCAGGGCGGCAATTGTGAGCTGACCGTCAAGGATGAAAAAGTGGTGTCCAAGAACGGTGTCACCATCGTTGGTTATACCGATTTTGCCTCAAAGATGGCGGCGCAAAGTTCGACGCTTTATGCCAATAACATCCGTCACATGCTGGACGATCTGACGCCGGAAAATGATGGCAAGATCAACCACGATATGGACGATGATGTGATCCGCGGTGCGACGATTTCGCATAAAGGTAAAATCACCTTTCCGCCGCCGCCCCCCAAGGTTCAGGCGATTGCGGCGCAGCCAAAAAAACCCGCGCCAAAAGAGCTGACGGCCGAAGAAAAACGTGCCGCCGAGGCCGAGGCATTCAGGGCTGCCACAAAATCGCAGGTTGGTTTGCTGGCCGCTGGTGGGTTGATGATGTTGGTCATCGGCTATTTCGCGCCGGCCAGTTTTATGCAGCATTTCATCGTCTTTGCGCTGTCTTGCTTCATCGGGTTTCAGGTGATCTGGAATGTCAGCCACGCGCTGCACACCCCGTTGATGGCAATCACCAACGCGATTTCGGGGATTGTGATCCTTGGTGCGCTGTTGCAGATCGGTTCCAGCAACTGGCTGGTGGTGATTTTGGCAACGGTTTCGGTGCTGATTGCGACGATCAATATTGTTGGTGGTTTTCTGGTGACACGCCGGATGCTTGCCATGTTCCAGAAATCTTAAGGGGGGCGGAATCATGAGTTTTGGTATCGTATCGGCGGCCTATATTTCCGCCGCAATTCTATTCATTCTGGCCCTTGGCGGCCTAAACAACCACGAAAGCGCCAAGCGCGCGGTCTGGTATGGCATCGCCGGCATGGGCATCGCGGTGTTCACCACGGTTTTCGGGCCCGGCATGGGCAATTATTTCCTGCTGTTTTTGGCAATCGCTGCCGGTTCTTACGCCGGTTATTATGTTGCTGGCAAAGTCGAAATGACCGAAATGCCGCAGCTGGTGGCGGCATTGCACAGCTTTGTGGGCTTGGCTGCCGTGTTTATCGGCCTGAATGCCGAGCTTGAGCTGGGCACGGTGCAGGCACTGATTGCGGCGGGCGGTGATACATCGACGCTGGCAGGGTTTGCCGAAAAGCTGGCCCATAAAACTTCGGTCGAGATTTCGATTTTGAAGGTCGAGGTTTTCCTTGGTATTTTCATTGGTGCGATCACTTTCACGGGTTCGGTTATTGCCTTTGCCAAACTGGCGGGCAAGGTTGACGGGGCCTCGAAAAAACTGCCCGGTGGTCATTATCTGAATGCGGCCGCGCTGGTGCTTTGTGCCGTTCTGGGTGTGATGTATTTCGGTGGTGCCGGCGTTTGGACCTTGTTGTTGATGTCGATCATTGCGGGCTTTATCGGCTGGCATTTGATTATGGGCATTGGCGGCGCGGATATGCCTGTGGTTGTGTCGATGCTGAACAGCTATTCCGGTTGGGCGGCTGCCGCGATCGGTTTCACGTTGGGTAATAATCTGCTGATTGTGGTTGGGGCGCTTGTTGGTTCAAGCGGTGCGATCCTGTCATACATCATGTGCAAGGCGATGAACCGGCAGTTTGTTTCGGTTATTCTAGGCGGCTTTGGCGGGCCTTCGGGGCCACAAATGGCCGTCGAGGGCGAGCAAGTTGCAATCGAGGCCGAGGCTGTAGCGGCGGCGCTGGATGAGGCCGATAGTGTGGTGATTGTGCCCGGTTATGGCATGGCTGTGGCGCAGGCCCAGCAGGCGGTTTCAGAGCTGACCAAGCGTATGCGCGATGCGGGCAAGACCGTGCGTTTTGCTATTCACCCCGTTGCGGGGCGGCTTCCGGGCCACATGAATGTGTTGCTGGCCGAGGCGCGGGTGCCGTATGATATCGTGTTGGAAATGGATGAAATTAATGATGATTTCCCCCAAACCGACGTGGTGATTGTGATCGGTTCCAACGACATCGTTAATCCGGCCGCGCAGGATGATCCAAACAGCCCGATCGCCGGAATGCCGGTGCTTGAGGTTTGGAATGCCAAGCAGGTGTTTGTGAGTAAACGCGGGCAGGGCACCGGATATTCCGGCATTGAAAACCCGCTGTTTTACAAGGAAAATACGCGGATGTTTTATGGTGATGCCAAGGAATCTCTTAATAAGTTGCTGGCATTGATTAATTAATTGTCGGTATAATTTTCTAGAAAAGGCGCCTTTAGGGGCGCCTTTTTGGTGTTCGATCTAAAATATAAGCCAAATTGTAATAGAAATAGGGCTGATATTGCGCCGTGATGCACCGCTGAATCGAAACATATCCCAGCGAACGCTTGATGATACGAATTCCTGTGGCGCTTTTTATGCTCTGGGGGTTGTTTATTGCTACTAAACTGAATTTATAGACGCTGGTTTTTTTCGCTAATATAAACGCCTGAAACAATGGGGCCCAACATGACCAAAATTTACATAGATGCTGATGCCTGCCCGGTTAAATCTGAGACCGAACATGTAGCCAGCCGACATAAAGTCGAAGTATTTATTGTCTCCAACGGCGGTTTGCGCCCCTCGGGAAATCCGTTGGTGAAAATGGTATTCGTCGAGGATGGGCCTGATGTGGCGGATATGTGGATTGCGGATCGGGCCAAGCGTGGTGATGTTGTTGTGACCGGTGACATTCCTTTGGCGGCAAAATGCATCGCGGCAGGTGCGCGTGTTTTGCGCCATAACGGCGAAATATTTACCCCCGCAAATATTGGCAACATACTGGCCACCCGAGATTTAATGTCAGATTTACGCGCGGCGGATCCGTTTCGCAAGGGCGGTGGTAAAGCCTTCTCTAAGGCCGATCGGTCGCGATTTTTATCATCTCTGGATAGTGAAATAATAAAGGCAAAAAGAGTTATGCCCAAAAGTTGCTGACGTTCTGATCAGGCGGCGTTTTGATGTTGCTTGATCCCGTTTTTAAGCTCAACCCCTTGAATGATTTCGGGCAGGACACGCACAACACGCTGGCGGCCTTGATCATCCAGCAACTCCGTGTGGCCCGCCATAAATTCAAACACCTCCGCGCGGATCGCCGTCGCCAGAAAC
>CAYSBD010000083.1:0-10060 GCA_964429175.1 uncultured Marinosulfonomonas sp. | reverse complement strand
GGATTCCCAAGTTGTCTTGTTTGTGATTCAGTTCTCCAAAGCAATGGAGGCGGCAATGGCACGGTTTGATCTGACAGATTTTGAGTGGTCGGTGATCCAGCCCCTGCTCCCGCAAAAGTCGCTCGGAGTGAAGCCGGTGGATGATCGCAAGGTTCTGAACGGCATCTTCTGGCGGCTGCGCACCGGCGCACCCCGGGCGGACATTCCGGCGCGTTATGGCCCGCACACAACTTGCGTAAACCGCTTTAACCGCTGGCGCAGAGCGGGCATATGGGCGGTGCTTTTGGGCGAAGTTTCAAAGGCTTGCCATGGTGACATCCAAATGATCGACAGCTCCTCTATCCGTGTTCATCAGCACGCCGCCAACGGTCAAAAAAAAGCATCCGATCCTGTAGCATGGGGCGCTCAAGGGGCGGGTTAACCACGAAAATCCACGCGTTAGTTGATGCGATTGGCCGCCCGATCCAACTGCGGTTGACGGCGGGACAAGCGTATGATGGCCACGTTGGAGAAGCTATGCTTGGCGAGTTGCCAGAGGGGTGTCATCTACTGGCGGACAGGGCTTATGACAGCAATCGGATGCGAAAACTGCTGGTAGATCAGTCTGCCATCGCCGTGATCCCGTCAATGCCCCGGCGCAATCCGATCCTCTGATACGACGCGGCAATATACAAAGAGCGCAATTATGTGGAAAGGTTTTTTAATAAGATCAAACACTTCCGAGCCATCGCCACGAGATACGGCAAACGTGACGACAACCTCCTGGCTTCCGTCAACTCGCATCACTACGCATTTGCTTGCGCTCTTATGAGTCGGCGGCCTAGCGTGACCGCACGGTCAGGTAATTATTGAGGAAGCAATGAAGGCGCAGGCGGCGGGGCCTCGCAATCCGGCAAAACCGGCAACCCCGCATAGCACTCCGGTCCAAAGACCGTGTTACGGCCACGAGAATATCACCGTGTCGCACCTGCTAAAAGGAATATAGGCATGATCCGCATAGAACTCAAGGAAGACGAAATCAGCACGGTTCTGGCGCGCCTGTCCCGGCATCTGTCCGATATGTCGGAGATGATGAATTCGATTGGCGAGCAGATGCACCGCGAGACCAAACAGCGTTTTAAGCAAGGCGTGTCGCCCGATGGCGCGGCGTGGGCCCCGAAATCGCAAACCACCATCGATGCTTACACGCGGCGCGGCCAATCGGTGGATTTCCGGCCGCTGTTTGGGCCTAATCAGGATGGAACGCCGCTGCGAAACAGTATTTTTCGGCAATACGGGCCGGATTTTGTCGAGATCGGCAGCAATAAAATCTATGCGGCCGTGATGCAGTTTGGCGCGGCCAAGGGGGCGTTTGGCAATAATGCTGCGGGGCGACCGATCCCGTGGGGCCGCATTCCGGCGCGGCCTTATCTGGGTATTTCCGATATTGATCGGGCCAATATTATCGCCACGGTCAACGAATGGCTGGAGCCGACAGCAACAAAAGCCCGCACAACAAAAGATTGACCAAAAGCTGCGGTTGACTGACCGTGCCGAAATCGACACCGGCAATATCAACACCGGCGGTAGCGGTGCGCGAATTACCGATCCGGAACGCCCGTTAACGGCGCAAAACCTGAAAGGATTTATCTAGGCATAACTTGTTTTTACGAAAAATATGTTATTCACCGCCAACCGCGAGGCATGCCAGAATGATTGGCGAGGTTATCACCCGGCTGCAGGCCCAGGTTCCGGATCTGGCAAACCGGGTTTACGGTGCTGCCGATTTTTCCGATCTGATGCGGCGCAAGGCACTGCCAAAGCACACTCCGGTCGCCCATGTTCTGGGGCTGGGTTTGCAAGGCGGCAAAGCGGATGCAGTCACCGGTGCCTTTACCCAGATGTTCGAGGAGCAGATTGGTGTTATTTTAACTCTGCGCAGCCACAGCCGGGCCAGCCACTCCCGTCGGCCGGCGGCAGTTATATCCGCCAGCCTGACGGGTCGCTGAAATTGGCCAAAAAGATCGCGCCAGCCGGTGAACCGGCCAAGACGCAAAGCCGGTCCAAACCTAAATCCGAGAAAAAGGAGGACCGTTAAATGCCCGTTAAATGGAGATCTAAAATTCTGCTGGCCGAGCTGGAAAGCAGCTATGGTGTGGATCCGGTGCCCACAGGTGCGGCCAATGGCATTCTGGCGGTTGATATTACCCTGACGCCGATGGAAGGCTCGGATGTTTCGCGTGATCTGGAAACTGCGCATTTAGGTGCGCAGGAAACCATCCCGACCAAGCTGCACAGCAAACTGTCTTTCAAGGTCGAGCTTCCCCGTCAGGCACCGCCGGAGTTGCGCCTGCATGGGGGCCGCGGTTGTGCTGTGGCCGTCATGGTTGCAACCTGAGTGGTCAGAGCAACAGACCAAGCCAATGCGCCAAGTTGGTTGTGAGCAGGCCGAGGGACAATGAAATCAGAAAAACGGCGTTCTTGAACAGGCTAAATGTTTGGTTAAGGAAACCGCTTGTTAACATTTAGCCGCTGATCTGTGCAACAACGCCACATATAAGCAGATGCTTTTCAAACCCGATGATACGGCCCCCCCGACAGTATCGTTACCGCCCGGTAAATCTGCTCGCTTAGCATCACCCGCGCCAACATATGCGGCCAAACCATCGCACCAAACGACAGTTTAAAATCAGCCTGCCCGCGCAAAGATTTGGCAATCCCGTCCGCCCCGCCAATCACAAAGGCCAGATCCGATGCGCCCTGATCGCGCCAGCCACCCAGTTTGGCGGCAAAATCAGGCGAGCTCATCACGCGGCCCCGCTCGTCCAAGGCACAAATCACCGCACCCTTTGGAATGGCCCGCTCCAGCAACGTGGCCTCGGCCTGCATGCCGCCGCCTTTTTTATCCTCAACCTCGTGAACCGTCACAGCGCCAAACCCAAGCCCGCGGCCCGAGCGTTCAAACCGTGTCAGATAATCATCAAGCAAATCACGCTCAGGACCTGCGCGCATCCGGCCAACAGCACAGATGTGAACCCGCATCAGTCCGCGTCATTTTCAGGGCTTGCCCCCAACCAGAGCTTTTCAAGTTGATAAAATTCACGCACTTCGGGGCGGAAAATATGCACAATCACATCACCGGTATCCAGCAGCACCCAATCGCCCTGCCCGCGGCCTTCGAGTTTGGGCATGATGGCAAAATCGCGCTTCAAACCATCCGACAGCTTTTCAGCCATCCCGGTCACTTGCCGCGAAGAACGACCCGAAGCAATCACCATATGATCGGCCATTTCGGATTTACCCTTCAGGCCAATCGTCACCACATCTTCGGCTTTGCTTTCATCAAGTAGGGTTAAGATACGCTCAAGCAGCTCTTTGCTTGTGAACGATTTAGCTGTGCTGGACAAACGCGTTTTCCTTTTGCGGGGTTGAATAATACCAATATCTAACACCGGATTTGTTAAAGCTCAATGTGCCATTATGGCCAAATTTTTCTTAATCCTAACAGCCGTGCCGCCCGAACCTATTGCAGATTCGCACGCTTTTGGCTTTATTGCGCCTGATCCGGCCTTGCCCACACCAAATTCAGCCTGTATCTTATGCCCATGAAGCGTATTTTTGATATTGACGACCACAGCTTCCTGCCCTGGAGGTTTCACGGTCAGGGCCTTACGCTCGCAGCCGGTCTTTAGGATCGGCCGATTTAACGCAGCCAAACATCAGCCATGTTAATCTTTAGCGGAAAAAGGACAACCTATGACCGCCCCCAAAACACTCTATGATAAACTGTGGGATTCCCACGTCGCCCATGAAGATGATGACGGCACCTGCCTGTTATACATCGACCGCCATTTGGTTCACGAAGTCACCAGCCCGCAAGCCTTTGAGGGCCTTCGCATGGCCGGTCGCAAGGTGCATTCGCCCGATAAAACCATCGCTGTGCCCGATCACAACGTGCCGACCACGCTGGACCGTGCCGATGGTGAAGTCAAAGATCAGGAAAGCCGTATTCAGCTGGAAGCGCTGGATAAAAACGCCCGCGAATTTGGCGTGCATTATTACCCCGTGAACGATGTGCGCCAAGGCGTGGTGCATATTGTCGGCCCCGAGCAGGGCTGGACCTTGCCCGGAATGACCGTGGTTTGCGGCGACAGCCACACCGCAACGCATGGCGCATTTGGATCATTGGCGCATGGCATCGGCACCTCGGAAGTCGAACACGTGCTGGCCACCCAAACCCTGATTCAGAAGAAATCAAAAAACATGCGGGTTGAAATCACCGGCAAACTGACCCCCGGTGTGACGCCCAAAGATGTGACCATGGCCGTGATTGCCAAAACCGGCACGGCGGGTGGCACCGGATATGTGATCGAATATTGCGGCCAGGTAATCCGCGATATGTCGATGGAGGGGCGCATGACCGTTTGCAACATGGCGATCGAGGGTGGCGCGCGCGCAGGGCTGATTGCGCCTGACGAAACCACCTATAAATATGTCAAAGGCCGCCCGCACGCACCGAAGGGCGCGCAGTGGGAAATGGCGCTGGCTTGGTGGAAAACGCTTTATTCGGATGAGGGCGCGCATTTTGATCAGGTTTTGGTGCTAAAAGGCGAAGATATCGCACCGACCGTCACTTGGGGCACTTCGCCCGAAGACGCGTTGCCAATCACCGCAACCGTGCCGTTTCCGTCTGATTTTACGGGCGGCAAAATCAAGGCCGCCGCGCGTTCGCTGGAATATATGGGGCTGACGGCGGGCATGAAACTGACCGATATCCAGATTGATACGGTTTTCATCGGATCCTGCACCAACGGGCGGATCGAGGATTTTCGCGCCGCTGCCGATATTCTGCGCGGCAAAAAAATCAAAGACGGTGTGCGGGCGATGATTGTGCCCGGCTCGGGGTTGGTGCGTTTGCAGGCCGAAGCCGAGGGGCTGGACCGGATTTTTCTGGACGCCGGTTTTGAATGGCGGCTGGCGGGATGTTCGATGTGTCTGGCGATGAACGCCGATAAACTGGAACCGGGCGAGCGCTGTGCCTCAACCAGCAACCGCAATTTCGAGGGCCGTCAGGGGCGCGATAGCCGCACGCATCTGGTTTCACCCGCAATGGCCGCAGCGGCCGCAATCACCGGACATCTGACCGATGTTCGGGATATGATATAAAGGGGCGCGATTATGGATAAATTCACAAAACTCACCGGAATTGCTGCGCCCATGCCGTTAATTAATATCGACACCGATATGATTATTCCAAAGCTGTTTTTGAAAACAATCAAGCGCACGGGCCTTGGTAAAAACCTGTTTGACGAGATGCGTTATAATCAGGACGGTAGTGAAATTGCCGATTTTGTGCTGAACAAACCCGCCTACCGCAATGCTGAAATCATTGTGGCCGGCGATAATTTTGGCTGCGGCTCATCGCGCGAACACGCACCGTGGGCGATTAAGGATTTCGGTATCAGCTGCGTGATCTCCACCAGCTTTGCCGATATATTTTTCAGCAATTGTTTTAAAAACGGCATCCTGCCAATAAAACTGGCGCAAGAACAGGTCGATATCCTGATGCAAGACGCCGAAAAAGGTGCCAACGCCCGTATAACTGTGGATTTGAAAGCGCAGGAAATTACGGCTTCAGATGGTCAGGTAATCAAATTCGAGGTCGACAGCTTTAAGAAGCATTGCCTGCTGGAAGGCTTGGACGATATCGGCCTGACCCAGCAAAAAGCGGATAAAATCGCCAGTTTCGAAACAAAGCTGGCACAGACCCGGCCCTGGGTTTAGTCTTTAGGGCCAACCACCCAAGCAGACACAATATATAGGGTCCGATTGCCTCGGGCCCTTTTTTGCTGCCAATTTGATGCAAAGTCGCACCAGTTTCTTCACGAAATTGCCTTATATTTTTAATTATAGTTAACAATAGCTTGTAGAAAAAACTGAAAGAAGGCAGAAATTGGGCAAGAATGAGGCAGTCCGCCATAATTGGTGGCACAAATTAGGAACAAGGACGCGGCATCGTACCGTTTCCGGCCAGTTTGAGGATAAGATAGCAGTGTTTTCACAGCTTTTAGGGGCATTATTGCGCGCGGGTTTGGTATTGCTGGTTATTGCAATGCCTTCTGCCATGTTGCCGTCTGCCACTACGGACACAAATGCAATCGTGGCGCTTTTGGCGATTATCGCAGCTGTGTTTACCTTTGTTGAATATTATTCCAACTATCCCAGTCTGGTCGAATTTCGCGATGCGCCACCGTTTAACCGAGTGCGCTATATTTCGCTAATACTGACGGTCTTTTTGCTCTGCACGCTTTTTCAAGGCCAGTTCGCCCCGAGCATCTTAACAGAATTCATTGGCGCCGTTGGAATGGTGATCGGGCAAGCGCTTGATTTCCCTTACAGCCCCGTTAACCTCGTGATTAAAATGCTGCCCGAAAATGCCAGCCAGCAAAATATCGCCCTGATACAGGCCGCAGCAGGCATCAGTTACCTTGTTTTTCTACTGACACTGGCCATTTTCCTGATAGCTTTTCGCCTGCAAGGCTGGCCATCATCCGACAAGCCATTCAACATCTGGGTGAACCTGCCAACATTTGATCCCAGCTCGGGCGGTGATATAATTGCGCGCCTGAAACGTGATGGCCAAATAAATATCATCCTCGGGTTTACTTTGCCTTTCCTTTTACCTGCCGTAATCGGTGCAGCTTCCAAACTGTTCAACCCGATTGTGCTTGATTCTCCTCAGACAATGGTGTGGGTAATGACGGTATGGGCATTTTTTCCGGCAAGTCTGTTTATGCGTGGTATTGCAATGCGGCGGATCGCTTTTATGGTTCAGCAGCAGCAAAAAACCACGGCCGCTCTGGACGACAGAAAAGGCTTTTCTCTGGCCTGATCTGCGCTTTGATCTGCGCGCTAATTGCCAGCGCTGCATCCGCCGACACAATCCGGATTGCCAGCTTCAACACCGAGCTTGAACGCCGCGGCCCCGGCTTATTGCTGCGCGATATCCTGCGCGGTGAAGATGCGCAAATAACGGCCGTGGCAAACATCATCAGCCATATTTCCCCCGACATCCTGCTGATCAACGGCTTTGATTATGACAACGGAAATATAGCGCTGAACGCATTTGCCGATTTGCTAACCGAGCATGGCGCGACCTATCCCTACCTGTTTGCCCTGCGCCCCAACACGGGCATGCGCACCGGGCTTGATATGAACGGCGATGGCAAAACCGGCACCGCGCGCGATGCGCAGGGATACGGCCGGTTTCAGGGTCAGGGCGGCATGGCAATCCTGTCAAAATTCCCGATTGACCACGCCAATGTGCAAGATTTCTCTGCCCTGCTCTGGGTGGATTTTCCCGCCGCCTTGCTGCCTCGAATGAACGGCAAACCCTTTCCGTCCGCCAAGGCCCTGAATGCCCAAAGACTATCGACAACCGGCCACTGGGTTGTGCCCGTCAACTTGCCCAATGGCACAATCAACCTGCTGGCCTTTCACGCCACCCCGCCGGTTTTTGACGGCAATGAGGACCGCAACGGAAAACGCAACCATGACGAGGTGAAATTCTGGGTCAGCTATCTGGATGGTTTGCTGGCGACGCCGCCAGTAAAAACGCCTTTTGTGATCATGGGAAATGCCAATCTTGACCCCAATGACGGCGACGGTCGCTCGTTGGCAATACGCAATCTTTTGGCCCATCCCAAGCTGCAAGACCCCGCCCCAAAAAGCCGCGGCGGCATCATTGCGAGCCAACAACAGGGCGGCGTAAATCTTGGCCACCAAACCGATCCGGCGCTTGATACCGTCGATTGGCCCGATGCGACGGGGCCGGGAAATATGCGGGTTAGTTATGTGTTGCCGTCAACGGATTTTGCCGTCAGCGCCGCGGGTGTATTTTGGCCCGACGCCGATGATGCGGCCCACAGCCTGCTTGCCGACAGTTCGCGCCACCGGCTGGTTTGGGTTGATCTGGAAATCGGCAAATAGCATTTTGCCTTCATTTCTTGACCCCGCGCGGCCAAAAGGTTACCCAAAAACAACCCGCAATTTACAAGGATAAAAACCATGCCTAACCCATCGCTTTTAATTCTGGCCGGTGACGGCATTGGTCCCGAAGTTATGGTTGAGGTTGTCAAAATCATCGACTGGTTTGGCGTCAATCGCAGCCTTGAAATAAAGGTCAGCCACGATCTGGTTGGCGGCGCGGCCTATGATAAACACGCCACCCCGCTGACGGATGAAACCATGGCCCGCGCCCAAAGCGTGGATGCGGTTTTGTTGGGTGCTGTGGGTGGTCCGGCCTATGACGATCTGGATTTTAGCGTCAAACCCGAACGCGGTCTTTTGCGGTTGCGCAAGGAAATGGACCTGTTCGCCAACCTGCGCCCGGCCCAATGTTTCGATGCGCTGGCCGATTTTTCATCGCTGAAAACCGAAGTGATTTCCGGTCTTGATATCATGATCGTGCGCGAATTGACCTCGGGTGTTTATTTTGGCGAACCGCGCGGAATTTCCGATGATGGCAAAGGCGGGCGCGTTGGCATTAACACCCAGCGCTACACCACCGATGAAATCCGCCGCGTGGCGCGTTCGGCATTTGAGCTGGCCAAAAAGCGGGACAACCGCGTTTGCTCGATGGAAAAGGCCAACGTGATGGAGAGCGGTATTTTATGGCGCGAAGAAGTGCAGTGGGTGCATGATAATGAATATCCAGAGGTCGAATTAACCCACATGTATGCCGATAATGGCGGCATGCAACTGGTGCGCGCGCCCAAACAATTTGACGTGATCGTCACCGACAATCTGTTTGGCGATATGTTGTCGGATGTGGCGGCGATGCTGACCGGATCTTTGGGCATGTTGCCCTCGGCCAGTCTGGGCGCGCCAATGGCCAACGGGCGACCCAAAGCCATGTATGAACCCGTGCACGGATCCGCCCCCGACATCGCCGGTCAGGGCAAAGCCAACCCCTGCGCCTGCATTCTCAGCTTTGCGATGGCGTTGCGTTATTCGTTCGATCAAGGGGGCGAAGCGGACCGTTTGGAAGCCGCCGTCGAGCGGGTTTTGGCCGATGGCGTGCGCACGCCCGATTTGATGCAGGCGGGTGGCAACAATCCGGCCAGCACCAGCGAAATGGGCGATGCCGTGGTTGCGGCGCTGCAGGCCAGTCTTTAGGTTTCGGGCGGCAGTGTTTATTTGCCAGTGTTTATTTGCACGGGGTTGGCGGGTTTGAAAACTTGTAATATTCAAAAACCAGGGCAGGCTATTTTCGCAAGCACCGGTAGGGAATAATTATCATGACCGCCACTCCCCCAAAAAAGACCCCGAATTTAGATTAACGGAAGGATAAAATATGCCTACTGCAATCGTAGCCGAAAAAACCGGCGGACCCGAAGTTTTGCGCCGAATTGATCTGCCGACCCCTGCTCCGGCACCCGGTCAAGTGCTGATAAAACACACAGCCATCGGGGTAAATTTCATCGACACTTATTTTCGCAGCGGTCTTTATCCGTGGCCCGTCGACAAAGATCTGGTGCTGGGCAGCGAAGCCGCCGGTGTGGTGCTGGCGCTGGGTAAAGACGTCAAAGATTTCAGCATTGGCGACCGCGTGGCCTACACCATCCCCAACGGAGCCTATGTGGCGCAACGGGTGATCGAGGCCAAACATCTGGTAAAATTGCCGGACGAAATTAGCGATGACGTGGCGGCGGCAGCGATGTTAAAAGGGCTGACAGCGCATTATTTGTTGCACCGTTCATACCAGCCCAAAAAGGGCCAAACCGTGTTGTTTCACGCCGCGGCTGGCGGGGTTGGTTTGATTGCGGGGCAGTGGTTGGCGGCCAAGGGTGTGACGGCAATTGGCACGGCTGGAGGGGCTGATAAATGCGCGCTGGCGGCCAAGCACGGCTACGCCCATGTGATCGATTACACGACCGAAAATTTCGAAGATCGCGTTGCGAAAATTACAGGTGGCGCCGGTGTGGATGCGGTTTATGATTCTGTTGGCAAAGACACTATGGCAGGATCAATCGCCTGCTTGAAAACATTCGGAACTTTGGTGAATTTTGGCCAATCCTCG
>CAYSBD010000082.1:0-10094 GCA_964429175.1 uncultured Marinosulfonomonas sp. | reverse complement strand
ACTTCCGCATAATCTCAAACCAAAACTTTCGGGTTTTGGAGTGAATGGGGTATATTAAATTTAACCTTATAATTTACGCCTTGAGCGCTTATATAAAATTCATGAAACAGATAGCCGCCGTTACAATCGCCGCCTGCCTTGCCCTCTCGCCGCTTGCCGCCGAGGAGAAAAATCCGGGTGAAGTCGAGCAAGGTCTGAGCCTGCTTGAGCAGGGCAGCCGGCTGTTTATGCGTGGGCTAATCACGGAAATGGGGCCGGCGCTGGATGGTCTGAAAGGCATGGCGGGCGAGGTCGCGCCGATGTTTGAGGAACTGCAAGGGATGATCGGCGATTTCACCAACTTCCATCTGCCCGAAGTGCTGCCCAATGGTGATATTATCATTCGGCGCAAGGTTCCGTTGACGGTTGTGCCGCTAGCAGAGGGCGAGATCGAACTTTAGCATTGTCGGATTTTCACGCCCTATTTACGCAGTTTTTTAATTACCACCTCGGATTTCAAACTTCGTGCCAGTGACATAAACCGCGCCTCGGCCACCTCGCCAAACAGCCCGAGCGCCTTTTCACCCAACCGCAATTCCAGCACTTTTTTCTGAGGAAAATAGCGTAATTCGGCCAATTCATTCACCGCATCCATGGTTAACATCGCCCCGAACCGCATGGCCTTGCCAACAACTTCGGCGTCATTTGCCTCGCGTTCGCTTAACAATTCGATCAATGGCGCAAACGGGGTGCCGGTGCGACTGCTTTTGTAACGGTGCAGCAACGCCAGCCCCAAAAACACCCGCTCGCGATGGCGCAAACCACCCAGATTGGCGCGTGTGGCATTGTCAAAACAAACCTCGGCGCGGTAATCAGGATGGGCGCGCCAGGTCACATCATGCAGTAAACAGGCCGCGCGGATCAGCCGTTTTCGTTCGTCATTCGCGCCATTAAACAGCGGAATGATGAATTTATACAGTTTACGGCCAAACCCGGGCCAGCGCGCATCCTTGTTTTCGGCATAGCGGCAGGCCTCGATCAGCGGGTCGCGGTCGCGCAATTTCTGGGGCATTTGTTCATATAACATGCCCTCGCGAATGCCATAACCCGACAGCGCAATTTCGCGCGGCTTGAACTTTCGAACCAGCCGTTTCAGCACCTCGCAGGCGATCGGAACCAAGATCATTCGCGATGATGATATACCCGATTTCCGCTGCAAATCACCCAGATTATTTTCGCCAATCCATTTCACCGTGTCCATCACCGATTTGGGCGTCATCCGGTATTCATGCAGCACCGCCAGCGGATAACCGCGCCGCGCCATGTCCAGCTTTGCAATCGCGCGCCATGATCCGCCCACCAGAAACAGACGCTGTTTTTCAACCGGAATTTGTGCAAACATATCATCCAGAACCGCATTGATATGGCTTTTCAACCCCTTGGCACCGCCCTTGATTGCCGTTAATTTCAGCGGCCCCAATGGCGATGTGATGCAGCGCCCGACCTGACCCTGGGCAACCTCGGCCAGCTCCATCGATGATCCGCCGATATCACAGACCAGACCATTTGCGGTGGGCCAGCCCAGCAACACACCTTGGGATGTCAGCCGCGCCTCTTCGGCCCCGTCGATCACATAGATTTCAAGCCCGGTCTGGCGCTTTACATCGGCACAAAAATCCGGCCCGTCGGCAGCATCGCGCACGGCGGCTGTAGCAACGGCCGTTAGCGGCGGGATACCCATATCCTGAGCCAGCATTTGAAATCGGCCGATTGCCGCCAAGGCCCGTGCGCGCCCCTTTGGGTTTAAATTGCCGGTTTCCAACAGGCCCGCGCCCAAGCCGCACATGATTTTTTCGTTGTAAAAATAGGCCGGGCTGCGTGCCGCGCCGTCAAACACCACCAAACGCACCGAGTTCGAGCCAACATCAACCACACCCACACGCGCCAAAGCCCGCGAGGAGGGATCATTAAACAGCGGCCTGCCAAACGGGCCCCATTCGTCATGATTTGTGGGCATGGTTAATCCTTTGTGTGGGTTAATTCCGGCACATCCGCAGCACCTGCTTTGCCGCGCCCCGAAAGCGAGGGGTTTTCCATAAAGAAACGGTGGCAATTAAACGGCTGGTCGCCATTGGCAATTTCGGGGCGCTTGAAGGTTCCGTCGGGTGTTAAGATCCAGCTTTGGGCCTGATCGGCCAGATTGGCGGCCATGATCTGCTCCATGATTTGCGCTTTTACGGTGGCGTTTGTTGCCTCGACCAAGGTTTCGATGCGCCGGTTCAGATTGCGCCCCATCCAATCGGCCGAGGAAAAGTAAACCTTGGCTTTCTTGGCAGGCAGCCCAAAACCGTTGCCAAAACAGACGATGCGCGAATGTTCCAAAAAACGCCCGACGATGGATTTAATCCGGATATTTTCGGACAAGCCCTTGATGCCGGGGCGCAAACAGCAGATGCCGCGAATGACAAGGCTGATTTTCACCCCCGCCGCCGAGGCCGCGTAAAGCGCGTCAATCACGTCCGGCTCGACCAGTGAATTCATCTTGGCCCAGATTTCGGCAGGCTTGCCAGCACGGGCAAAATCGGCCTCGCGTTTGATTTTCGCCAACAGGGTCGATTTTAGATTAAGCGGCGCAATCGCCAGATTTTCCAGCGCCTTGGGCTGGGCATAACCGGACAGGTAATTGAACACCTTGATCGCATCGCGCCCCAGCGCCGAGCGGCAACTGAACAGCGAAAGATCGGTATAAATTCGCGCCGTAATCGGATGATAATTGCCGGTGCCAAAATGGGTATAAGTCACCAGTTTCGCGCCTTGGCGTCGCACCACAATGCTGATTTTGGCGTGGGTTTTATAGCTCATAAACCCGTAAACCACATGCGCGCCGGCCCGCTCCAGACGGCGCGACTGGCGGATGTTGGCGGCCTCGTCAAAGCGGGCCTTCAGCTCGACCAGAGCGGTGACGGATTTGCCCATTTCAGCCGCCTCGCACAGGGCCGAAACGATGGGGGAATCGCGCGATGTGCGGTAAAATGTTTGCTTGATCGCCACCACATCAGGGTCGCGCGCGGCCTGTTCGATAAAGCGCACCACGGTGTCAAATGTTTCGTAAGGATGATGCAGCAGCATGTCTTTTTGCTTGATCGCGGCAAACATATCACCCTCGAAATCACGCACCCGTTCAGGCAGGCGCGGGGTGAAATTGGGCCAAAGCAAATCGGGCCGGCTGTCCAGCACCAGCTCGGACAGATCGGTCAGGCCAAGCATGCCGTCAACCTCGACCACCTCGTCATTTTCAACCTGCAATTCGCGGGTGATCAGACGGCGCAAGGCGGGCGGGGCGTTTGTTGACATTTTCAGGCGCACAACCTCGCCACGGCGGCGGCGTTTCAGCGCGACTTCAAACTCGCGCACCAGATCCTCGGCCTCGTCTTCGACCTCAAGGTCACTGTTGCGCAAAACCCGAAACGTGCAGCTGCCTTTGGTCACATAACCGGGAAACAGCGCGTCCAGATGCAACAGCAGCAATTCTTCCAGCGGCAAGAAACGCTCGGATTTGCCATCATTTGGCAGCCGGATAAAACGCTTGATCTGATGCGGGATCGGTAGCAGCGCTTGCAGCGGGCGTTTGTCGCGCAAATTTTCCAGCTTCAAGGCCAGCGCAAAGCCCTCATTGGGGATAAACGGAAACGGGTGGGCCGGATCGATGGCAAGCGGCGAAAGCACCGGAAACACCTGTGTCATAAAGAAATTTCGGGAAAATTCCTTTTCGGTATCGGTCAGGTTTTCGGCCGCCAGCAGGGTGATATTTTCGGCATCCAGCATTTTGTGCAAATCATTCCAGACCCGCTGTTGGGCCTGCAATAAATCGCGCGCATCCGTGTTGATCAGCACCAGTTGCTGGGCCGGTGTCAGCCCGTCGGTGGCCGGCGTGGTGTTGCCTGCATTGGCCAATTGCTGCAAACCTGCGACCCGAACGGTGAAAAATTCATCCAGATTGGTGGCGGAAATTGACAAAAACCGCAAACGCTCCAGCAGCGGAACGCGCAGGTTTTCGGCCTCTTCCAGCACGCGCCAGTTAAAGGCCAGCCACGAAAGCTCGCGGTTGAAAAACCGTTTTGGCCCCGCCCAACCGGATTCTGGCAAGGTTTTAGGTGCATTAAAAGGTGCTCTTAGAAAATCGGCATGTGTCATGTGGCCCCCTAAATTATTGCGAATGATTATGCCTGATTATGCCGTATTTTCCGGGGTGTTGTCCAGCACCCGCGCCGCCAGTTTCAGGTTGATCGCACAGCCTTGGTTCAGGGCGGCAGTATCGAGCCTGAGAACCAGACCGGCGGCCGATGCCAAGGAGCGATCCATGCGTTTTAACAAGTAGGTAATCAGCGCGGGCTGCACTTTGATTTGGCGGTCGGTAAATAATTTTGCCAGCACCGCCGCCAGCAGCGCGTCATCCGGTGCGCCCAGGGATGTGATGGCTGTCGCGCTCATTCGGCTTTGCAAATCAGGCAGGCCTAGATCCCAGCGGGCAGGGGGCAAATCCGCCGTCAGCAACAGTGGCGCGGCGTTTTGCTGCATCAGGTTATGCAGGTGAAACAGCGCCTTTTGTGCGGCGGTATCGCTGGCGATTTTGTGCACATCCTCGATCACGGCGGGGGTTTGGCACAGGGTTGGGATGTCGGCGTCAGCCAGTCGGTTTGCCGGTGTGATGCTGGCCATAATATCGCTGGCCCAGACATGGGCGAGGTGGGTTTTACCGGCCGCCTTTGGCCCGATCAGCGCCAGTTTGTGATGCGGCCAGTTTGGCCAGTCCTCCAGTATTTGCACGGCCTGTGCATTGCTGGGCGAGATGAAAAAATCATCGCGCCCATGCGCCGGTTTTGTCGGCAGATCAAAGGACATTTGTTCGGCCACGCCCTAGTCTTCCGTGTGATCTGTTTTCTTTGGGTCATTTTGGCCAGACACGCCCTGAAACAGCATCCCGCCCTGATATTGGCCGATGCCAAAGCGGATAACCACGCCGATAATGGCCGCCACAGGCACCGCCACCAACATGCCGACAAAGCCGAACAGCGAGCCAAAAACCGAGAGCGAAAACATCAGCCAGACCGGATGCAGGCCAACGGAATTACCGACCAGTTTAGGGGTGATCACATTGCCCTCGAGTGCTTGGCCGATCATAAATACAGCCGCCACCAGCCCCAGCGAGAACCAATCACCCCAGAATTGAAACATACCCAAACCCAGCGCCAGTGCGCCGCCGATTAAGGCACCAATATAAGGAATAAAGGTGATCAGCCCGGCAAATGCCCCAACCAGCAGGCCAAATTGCAGGCCAACCAGCATCAGTCCGATGGCGTAAAATGCGCCCATAACCAGACAAACCGTGCCTTGGCCGCGAATGAAGGATGACAGGGTTTTGTCAATTTCGCGGGCAATCTGGCGCACCACGGGGGCGTGATCGAGCGGCAGGAAGCCATCAATTTTGGCCACCATTTTATCCCAGTCCAGCAGCATATAAAATGCGACTACCGGCACAATCACTATCAGAATAATGATACTGACCAGGCTCATCGCCGAGGTCAGAATGGTGTTCACCAGTTGGCCGCCCTTGGATTGAATCGTCGTGGCCATGCTTTCGATAGATTGGCGCAACGTGGAATCGGTATCCATCAGCGCAGGGAAGCGTTCGGTCAGCACCGTTTTCAGGTTTTCGAACATTTCGGGAGTGGAGCTGACCAGAGCTGCGGTTTGTTGCACCAGTGTCGGGATCACCAACAAGGCTAGCATTGCGAATGCGATCAACCCGAATAAGGTGATGAGCACCGTAGCCAGCACCCGCGACAGGCCCAGTTTTTGCAACCGGTCGGCAACGGGGTCAAGGAAATAGGCAATCGCCCCGCCTAGAAGAAAGGGCATTAAAATATCGCCTAAAAACCACAGAGACAGCAAAAGAATTGTCGCGGCAATGCCCCAGTACTGTGCCTGTTTTTTTGCAGGTAATCCCATTTGCTGTCCTTTTTAGGTGTTTCATAACCATCGCCCATAGTGGAAAAGTTTTCAAGGGGGCATTGCTTCACGTTTAGCGTCTTGTGCGCCACGGCTTGCTCGCCTAAACCTTGACCAACCCTGCTTTAATTTCAAAGGTTTTAAAAATGCGCCTGTCCCGTTACTTTCTGCCGGTCCTGAAAGAAAACCCCGCAGAGGCCAAGATCGTTTCACACCGTTATATGTTGCGGGCCGGGATGATTAAACAAGCCAGCTCGGGGATTTATTCGTGGCTGCCGCTGGGTTTGAAAGTTTTGCAAAACATTGAGCGCATCGTGCATGAAGAGCAGCAGCGTGCCGGACATATTCCGGTTTTAATGCCGACAATCCAGTCTGCCGATCTGTGGCGTGAAAGCGGGCGGTTTGATGGTTTTGGTGCCGAAATGTTGCGAATGTCAGACCGGCATGGCCGCGATATGTTGTATGGTCCGACGAATGAGGAACAAATCACCGACATTTTCCGCAGCCATGTCGGCAGTTACAAAGATCTGCCGCTGACCTTGTATCAGATCCAGTGGAAATTTCGCGACGAGGTGCGACCACGGTTTGGCATCATGCGCGGGCGCGAATTTTTGATGAAGGATGGTTATAATTTCGACATTGATCACGACGCCGCCATCCATGCCTATAATCGCCACATGGTTAGTTATCTGCGCACCTATGAGCGCATGGGGCTAAAGGCGATTCCGATGCGCGCGGATAGCGGGCCGATTGGTGGCGAGGACACGCATGAATTTCTGGTGCTGGCCGAAACGGGTGAAAGCGAAGTGTTTTATGACAGCGCTATTTTGGAGATGGAGCTGGGTGATCGTGCGGTTGATTTTGACAATGTTGCAGAATGTGCGCAGATTGCCAAAAAATGGACCACGCCTTATGCGCGCACCGATGAAACCCACGATGAGGCGCTGTTTAACGAGGTTCCGGCCGAGCGGCGCAAAACCAGCCGCGGCATTGAAGTGGGGCAGATTTTTTACTTTGGCACCAAATACTCCGAAAGCATGGGGGCCAATGTTGTCACTGGTAACGGTGCGCGGGTGCCGGTGCATATGGGTAGCCACGGGATTGGTGTGTCGCGTTTGGTGGGGGCTATTATCGAGGCCAGCCATGATGACAAAGGTATCATTTGGCCCGAGGGTGTGACGCCGTTTCATTGCGGGATTATCAATTTGAAGCAGGGCGACGAGGCGGCAGATACTGCTTGCGAGGGGCTTTATAAAGCTCTGACAGTAGCCGGGCTTGAGCCGCTTTATGATGATCGAAAAGAACGTGCAGGGGCGAAATTTGCCGGCATGGATTTGATCGGTTTGCCTTGGCGGATTACGGTTGGGCCGCGGGGGTTGAAAAGCGGTGTGGTTGAATTGACCTGTCGCCAATCAGGTGAAAATGTGGAGATGACGCCTGAGGATGCGGTGGCGAAAGTCGCTGAAATTTACGCGTCCCTTTGATTTGGGATGCCTGCGGCGCAGGTATTTAAGGCAAGAAGAAGGGGTGCGTTGCGTTTGGCTTGCGGGCGGATCTTGCGGCTTGACGTTGTTATTCAAAGGCGGCACACATGGTCAAACATCTGAATGAAAGTGCATAATATGGCCGGAAGAACTGCCCCCTTTGCCCGTTTTGAGTGGCTGATCGCCTGGCGCTATTTGCGGGCCAAACGGGCCGATGGCGGGGTCAGTGTTATGACCTGGATTTCGCTGATTGGTATCACGCTGGCTGTGGCCGCGTTGATTATTACGTTGGCTGTGCGGGCCGGTTTTCGGGCCGAATTTGTCGATACAATTTTAGGTGCCAACGCCCATGTGACCGTTTATAATAGCCTGATTGTGAACGAGGCGGGACAGGCCACGCGGGTGATGCATGATTTCGAGACCACGGCCGAAAACCTGCGTGCTGTTGTTGGTGTGACGCGTGTTGCTCCGCTGATCAAAGGTCAGGTAATGGCCAATAATCGTGGCTTTAATACCGGAGCGCAAGTGTTTGGTATTACTTTGGAAAACCTGAAAACTATCCCGAGAATTGCGTCTGGCGAAAATATGCTGGGCGATATTAACCGCTTTGAAGATGGTGTGGCGATTGGCAAGGGTATTGCCAATTCTCTGGGGCTTGGGGTTGGCGATAAAATCAAGCTTATTTCGCCAGATGGCACCAGAACGGCCTTTGGTATCAGCCCGCGGGTGAAGCTTTTTGAAGTGGTTTATATTTTCTCGGTCGGCCGTTATGATATTGACGGCATTCGCATCTACATGCCCTTTGCCGAGGCGCAGCGCTTTTTCAACCGCGAAGGCGTGGCCGATGAGCTTGAGGTGATGGTGAACGAGCCGGAAAAGATCGATGAAATGACACTGGATTTGTTGCGCGCGGCCGGTGATCGGGCGGTGCTGTGGACTTGGCGCGATGCTTCGGGGGCATTTTTGCGCGCGCTGAAGGTTGAGGATAACGTCATGTTTGTGCTGATGTCGGTGCTGGTGCTGATTGCGGCGATGAACATTATTTCAGGTCTGGTGATGCTGGTAAAAAATAAGGGCCGCGATATTGGCATTTTGCGCACGATGGGTCTGACAGAGGGTTCGGTGTTGCGAGTGTTTTTTATCTGTGGAGCGATGACGGGGCTGATTGGCACATTTTTCGGGGTGATTATCGGCTGTCTGTTTGCAATTTATTTTGACCCCATACTGGCTTTTGTCAGCGGGGCGTCCGGTGGCGAGGTTTGGGATGCTTCGGTGCGCGGTATTTATGTTTTACCGGCCAAATTGCAGCTTGATGATGTGCTTTCTGCGGTCGGGCTGTCGCTTGGGCTTTCTTTTGTTGTTACTATTTTCCCCGCGCGGCGTGCGGCGCGGATGAACCCTGTCGAGGCATTGCGTTATGAGTGATTTCATGCTGGAATTAAGCGGGATATCCAAATCCTACAACCGTGGCAAAGCCAATGAAATCAACGTTTTGCGTGGTATAGATTTGCAGGTTTCTGCCGGTGAAGTGGTCGCTCTTGTGGCCCCGTCGGGGGCTGGAAAATCAACTTTGCTGCATATCGCAGGCCTGTTGGATATGCCCGATGCGGGGCTGGTGGTGATCGCAGGGCAAGATATGACGGGGCGTTCTGATCGCAAACGCACGGAAACGCGACGCGACAAGATTGGGTTTGTTTATCAATTTCATCATCTTTTACCCGAGTTTTCGGCTGTAGAAAACGTTACTTTGCCGCAGTTGGCAAATGGGGTAGGGCAAAAGGCGGCCCAAAGTCGGGCGATGGAATTATTGGCCAGTGTCGGGGTGCAGGACCGGGCGGATCATCGCCCGGCAGCGCTGTCGGGCGGCGAGCAGCAGCGGGTGGCGTTTTGCCGGGCTTTGGCCAATCAGCCACAGATTTTACTGGCCGATGAGCCAACCGGAAATCTTGATCCCGAAACGTCGGATCGGGTGTTTGCGGCCCTGATGGGTTTGGCGCGCGATACCGGATTATCGGCGTTGATTGCGACCCATAACATGGATTTGGCAGCGCGAATGGACCGGATCGTGCGATTGGAAAGCGGCGGTCTGATTTGATGCTTCGCGGCGCGACATTGCTGTTTTTATAGCATTTTCGCCAGTGCTTCTTATGCTCAACCTGTTGACGTTGATGTAAAAACTGTAATTACGGTTGATGCGTCGGTAGTGT
Source organism: uncultured Marinosulfonomonas sp. (assembly GCA_964429175.1). Classification (GTDB taxonomy): domain Bacteria; phylum Pseudomonadota; class Alphaproteobacteria; order Rhodobacterales; family Rhodobacteraceae; genus Profundibacter. The sequence goes on along the minus strand of CAYSBD010000082.1, from coordinate 415 downwards.
CGATCCGCAGAAATTCCGTTTGTAAGTCGAGGGTGTTTCATACGCATTACGCCATCCTGAGGTGCAAGCGGCGGCGCGTAGTGGGCCAAGTGAGCAGGTGCTGGCCGCGTTGCTGATCTGATGCCAGCTATCCGAAATATCCGACCAAAGAGGCTGTTCAAAATTCCGTGTCACGGGGTTGGCCTAGATATCCGGCACGTCGTCTAACCTGCCTTCAAAATAGATCCAAAGCTGTCACAATGTCAAATTCCAGTTTTGCAGTGGATGGGCCATTTTTCCCGCCACGATTTCCCGCCACGATTTGATGGCAATCGGGTATTTTTCGCCCCATTTTTTCTCCAGCTCATCCAGCGCAGTTTCGGCCCCCTCAACGGTTTCAGCCTTGCAAACCGGCTTCAGATCGGCCATGAATTCA
>CAYSBD010000081.1:0-10170 GCA_964429175.1 uncultured Marinosulfonomonas sp. | reverse complement strand
TTGGCACTATCAGCAGGCAGGAAAATATGAACGACCCAATAGAACAGTTTACAAATCAACTCGTGCCGATGGTGGTTGAGCAAACCGCCCGTGGCGAGCGCTCGTATGATATTTTTTCGCGGCTTCTGAAAGAGCGCATCATTTTTGTCACCGGACAGGTGCATGATGGCATGGCGTCGCTGATCGTGGCGCAATTGTTGCATCTCGAGGCTGAAAATCCGAAAAAGGAAATCTCGATGTATATCAACAGCCCGGGTGGCGTGGTGACAGCGGGTTTGTCGATTTATGACACGATGCAATATATTCGGCCCAAGATTTCCACCCTTGTTGTAGGCCAAGCGGCCAGCATGGGTTCGATTTTATCGGTGGCGGGCACCAAGGGTATGCGGTTTGCGCTGCCAAATTCACGCATTATGGTGCATCAGCCATCGGGCGGTTATCAGGGGCAGGCAACCGATATCATGATCCACGCGGCAGAAACCCAGAAAGTCAAAGATCAGCTGAACCGGATTTATGTCAAACACACGGGCCAGGCTTTGAAAGCGGTTGAAAAGGCGCTGGAGCGCGATAATTTCATGTCGGCCAAAGAAGCGCTGGATTGGGGCCATATTGATGAAATCGTCGAAAGCCGTGCGGTGCCGGATGCTGACGACAGCTAAATGATTTTGGCATTGAAGATGAAATGCGGCTGCTTTAAGCTAGGGCGCAAAGCGGGTATTTAAAACACGCTTAAGTTGTAATGTGAAGTAGGCTAAAAGCCACAGAGGTGCAGAAATGGCAGAAAATTCAGGCAGCGGCGATAGCAAGAACACATTATACTGTTCATTTTGCGGCAAAAGCCAACATGAGGTGCGCAAGCTGATTGCGGGTCCAACCGTGTTCATCTGTGATGAATGTGTTGAGCTGTGCATGGATATTATTCGCGAGGAAACCAAATCCTCTAGTTTGAAAGCATCCGACGGGGTGCCGGCACCGCAGGAAATTTGCGATGTGCTGGATGATTATGTGATCGGCCAAATCCACGCCAAACGGGTTTTATCGGTAGCGGTGCATAATCATTATAAACGCCTGAATCACAGCGGGAAATCGGGTGGGAAATCGGGTGGAAAATCTGACGAGATCGAGCTGGCAAAGTCCAATATTATGCTGATTGGCCCAACGGGTTGCGGTAAAACGCTGCTGGCCCAAACGCTGGCGCGGATTTTGGATGTGCCGTTTACTATGGCCGATGCCACCACTTTGACCGAAGCGGGTTATGTCGGCGAAGATGTTGAAAACATTATCCTAAAACTGCTTCAGGCCAGTGATTACAATGTCGAACGCGCCGAGCGCGGCATTGTTTACATCGACGAGGTCGATAAAATTACCCGCAAATCCGACAACCCGTCGATCACCCGTGATGTGTCGGGCGAAGGCGTGCAGCAGGCTTTGCTGAAAATCATGGAAGGCACGGTTGCATCTGTGCCACCGCAAGGCGGGCGCAAGCATCCGCAGCAAGAATTTCTGCAAGTTGATACCACAAATATTCTGTTCGTTTGCGGCGGTGCTTTTGCGGGGCTTGAAAGAATTATTTCCCAACGTGGCACCGGATCCTCCATCGGTTTCGGGGCGGATGTGAAGGATGAAGAAGGCCGCGGCGTTGGTGATTTGCTCACGGATCTCGAGCCAGAGGATCTGCTGAAATTCGGGTTGATTCCTGAATTTGTTGGTCGCCTGCCGGTCATTGCGACCTTAACCGATCTGGACGAGGATGCGCTTGTCACCATTTTGACCCAGCCTAAAAACGCGCTTGTGAAACAATACCAGCGCCTGTTCGAACTGGAAGATGCCAAGCTGACCTTTACCGATGATGCGCTAAAGGCCATTGCCAAGCGGGCGATCGCGCGCAAAACTGGCGCACGGGGCTTGCGTTCAATCATGGAAGAAATCCTGCTGGATACCATGTTTGATCTTCCGGGCTTGGATAATGTCGATGAGGTTGTGGTTAATGAGGAGTCCGTCGGACCAGACGCCAACCCGCTGATGATTTATGCTGACAGCGATGGTAAAGAAAAAGTAAGCGCCAGCTGATATGGTGATTACCCGGTTCAATTCGGGTTCCGCTTATGAGCCTAAAATCGGCTACTGCCGCGTGGTGGTGGTCGATGGTTGGGTGATGATTTCGGGCACTGTTGGCAATGATCATGCAACCATGACCACGCCAGAATCGGTAACCTAACAATGCGCACTCGCCTTGGGTCATATCCGTGATGCCTTGGAAAAAGCCGGCGCGACCTTCGCCGATGTGGTGCGGCTAAATTACATCTTGCCCGATCGCGCCGATTTTGAGCCATGCTGGCCGCTGTTGCGCGCAGCCTTTGCTGAAAACCCGCCCGCAGCCACTATGATCGAGGCCGGTTTGATTGACCCTGCGATAAAAACCGAGATCGAAGTTACCGCGCGTGTGCCATAATTTACCGAATTTATTGCGGGCCTCTGGACCTTGGTCGTGAGATGCGCCATATCTTTAACTGTAGCCATATCAGCAATTAGGGGGCGTTATGAAACGCTTTATTCTACAACTTTTAACTTGGTATCACGGCCAAACGCTTGGCACGATGATTTTCACTTGGCGCAATGGTGTGTTGGTTGGCCAAGACAAGCTGGGCAATAAATTTTACCGCACCAAGGATGATAAAAAGCGCTGGGTTAATTTTGCCGACAGCCCTGACCCGACAATTATTTCGCCTGACTGGCACGGTTGGCTGCATCGCAGCTGGGATACGCCGCCCAGCGAAAACCCGCTACAATATAAAGGTTGGGAAAAACCAAAGCTAAAAAATCAGACAGGCACAGCGTTGGCTTACACCCCCGCCGGATCGTTACGCCAAGCAGTCCCTGAAAAACGGCGTGATTATGACGCCTGGAAGCCCGAGTAAATCATGGCAGAATCAACCACAGAAGTTCTAGTCGGGGCAACGGTTTTGGCCGTTGCTGTCGGTTTTTTGATTTATGCTGGCCAAGTCACCGGATTTTCGCCTGCCAAAAGCGGTGATTATCCGTTAACCGCCAGTTTTCGTTCGGGCGAAGGTATCAGTGTGGGAACTGATGTGCGCCTTGCCGGGGTCAAAATCGGCACAATCAGCCAGATGGACTTGAACATGCAAACCTATCGGGCGGATGTAACGCTTTTAATGAAAGAGGATATTTTGATCCCTGATGATAGTGCGGTTGTGGTTTCTTCAGAGGGCTTGTTGGGCGGAAATTTTGTTGAAATCCACCCCGGGGCGTCGATGGATAATTTTGAATCTGGCGGTGAAATTGAAGACACACAGGGCGCCATCAGCCTTGTTTCGTTGTTGATGAAATTTGTTTCAGGCACGGGCGAATGATGCGTTTGCTGCTTATTTTGGCGATCTTCTTTGCCGCGCCGGCCTTTGCGGCAAGCGTTACAACTGCGCCGGGGGCCGTTTTGCGTGGCTTGGACAAGGTTGATGGAAGCCTGACTGATATTGAACTTCGCAATGGCGAAAGCCATGAATTTGGCCGCTTGGAAATAACATTAAACGAGTGCCGTTACCCAAGCGAAAACCCGTCTGGCAACGCTTATGCCAATCTGACAATTCATGAAAACGGCACGGATCAACCGATTTTTTCAGGCTGGATGATTGCCACAGCACCGGCATTAAACGCGCTGGATCATGCGCGTTTTGATGTTTGGGTGTTGCGCTGCAAAACCGAATAAGGGCTGGGCACCCGACTTTGGCGTAAAAAATCGGCCTCTGACAAAAGTGCATTTTCCAGCCGTAAATGGTATTGATCCCGCGTTATTTCAACCGCGCCCAATGATGCCAGATGCGGGGTGATGAACTGGGTGTCGAACAGCGAAAAACCGCCAATGCGCAAACGATCCACCAAATATGCCAGCGCTATTTTGGAAGCATCGGTGCGGCGCGAAAACATACTTTCGCCAAAAAACGCGCCGCCAATCGTCAACCCGTAAACCCCGCCAACCAACAGATTACCCTGCCAAACCTCGAGACAATGGGCGTAACCGGCTTGATGCAACTGTCGATATAATTTTAACAAAGGCGCATTTATCCAGGTTTCATCACGATCAGCGCAAGCTGCGACGACCTCCATAAAGGCCGTGTTAACTTTTACCTCAAACGGTTCCTGTTTGATCCGCCGCGCCAGCGAGCGCGAGATATGAAAATCTCCCAACGCGAACACCCCGCGCAAAGGCGGATCAACCCAGAACAGGTCTGGATTATCACGCGCTTCGGCCATCGGGAACACGCCCGAGGCATAGGCTTGCAGTAAAATATCGGCGGTGAGAATTTTGGTCATTAAATGGGCACTTGTTGTGGTTGGCAGATCGGTAGCCTTGGGTTACTGTTGTCTTGAATGTGCAAGAAGGGAAGACATGTTTTGGCTTTTTTTGATTTTTTATCCGGGATGGAATTATACGTGGATGATGCCGGCTCGGTGACGCGGATGAACACGCGCCACAAGCATTTGATCCAGCTGTTTGAAGCGGAAATCAAGGGTGCAAAAGTGTTTGATATTGCCTCGCATGACGGGCGTTGGGCCTATGCTTTTGCCGGTGCGGGTGCCAAACAGGTGGTCGGGGTCGAGGCGCGCCAACATCTAATTGATTTGTTCAAAAAATACCCCGATAAAAATTTGCGCGCCAAAGTTGATTTGCGTTGCAATGATTTATTCAAGGAACTTGAAAGCGAAGTGGCCAAGGGCGAGACCTATGACGTGGTCAGTGTTTTTGGCATTCTTTACCATATTATGGACCACATGCGGTTGTTAAAACTGGTCCGGGCATTAAAGCCAAAGCTGGTGATTGTGGATAGCGAATTTATGGTGCGCCCCGGTGCGATTATCAGGATGGTGCGCGAAAAAACCGATAAACGGCTGAATGCGGCACCGCAAGTTGAGGGCCAAGAAGTGGCGGCGGTTGGCTATCCCAGTTTCAAGGCGATGGATATGATGGCCGATGTGCTGGGCTATGATGTTGAATGGATCGACTGGGATTTACACCCGTCAGATGAGCGCATCGGAGTGCGTGATTATTACCGCGACACGGGAAAGCGTCGCGGCACTTGTGCGTTGCGGCCCAGAAAATAAACCTTAAAATCAGGCCATATTTTTTTCGAGCCATTTTTCGAGCCAAAGGATGTTGTAATTCCCGCTCAAGATATCAGGCTCGTTGAGCAAGGCATCAAACAGCGGCAAAGATGTATCAACCCCGTCGATAATCAGCTCGCCCAAGGCGCGTTGCAGTCGGGCCAATGCTTCGGGCCGATCACGGCCATGCACGATTAGCTTTCCGATCAGGCTGTCGTAATAGGGCGGGATTTTATAGCCGTCATAAAGCGCTGAATCCATCCGAACACCCAAGCCGCCGGGGGCGTGAAATTGGCTGATCGTGCCGGGGCAGGGGGTGAAATTGGGCAGTTTTTCGGCATTTATTCGCACCTCGATGGCATGGCCATTTACCACCAGATCATCTTGCGTGAATGACATAGGCAGCCCCGCGGCCACCCGGATTTGCTCACGCACCAGATCAACACCGAAAATGGCCTCGGTTACGGGGTGCTCGACCTGTAGGCGGGTGTTCATTTCGATGAAATAAAATTCGCCATCCTCAAACAGAAACTCGACGGTTCCGGCACCGATATAATTGATACCCGCCACGGCATCGGCACAGACCTTGCCAATTTTAGCACGAATTTCGGGGGTGATTCCGGGGCCGGGCGCTTCTTCAAATACTTTTTGGTGACGCCGTTGCAGCGAACAGTCGCGTTCGCCCAGATGTACCGCATTGCCTTTGCCGTCGCCAAATACCTGAATTTCGATGTGGCGCGGGTTTGTCAGATATTTTTCAATATAAACCTCGTCATTGCCAAAACCCGACAGCGCCTCGGCGCGCGCGGTGTGGAATGCGCTTTCCATGTCGGCCTCGGTCGGGGCCAGTTTCATGCCGCGCCCGCCTCCACCGGCGGTGGCCTTGACGATCACCGGATAACCCAGCGCCTTGCCAGATTTTTTGGCCGCAGCCACATCCGGCACGCCGCCTTCCGAGCCAGGAACGCAAGGCACACCCAGATTTTTCATGGTTTCCTTGGCGGTGATTTTGTCGCCCATAATGCGAATATGTTCCGCCGTGGGGCCAATAAATGTCAGGCCGTGATCTTCTATTATTTGCACAAAAGCAGCGTTTTCAGACAAAAAACCATAGCCCGGATGAATGGCCTGCGCGCCGCTGATTTCGCAAGCCGCAATGATGGCGGGGATGCGCAGATAGCTGTCGGCGCTGGCGGGCGGACCGATGCAGATGGCTTCGTCGGCCATGCGCACATGCATGGAGTCCGTGTCGGCGGTGGAATGGACTGCGACGCTTTTGATGCCCATTTCACGGCAGGCGCGCACAACACGAAGAGCGATTTCGCCGCGATTGGCGATCAGGATTTTGTCGAACATGGCCGGGGCCTCCTATTCGATGATCATCAAAGGGGCACCAAATTCGACCGCATCACCATCGGCCACCAAAATGCGTTTGACGGTGCCCGATGCGGGGGCGGGAATGTGGTTCATGGTTTTCATGGCCTCGATAATCAAGATGGTGTCGCCTTCATTCACCTGCGCGCCGACGCTAACAAAGGCGGGTGAATTTGGCTCGGGCTGCAAATAAGTTGTGCCAACCATGGGTGAGGTGACGGCGCCGGGCAGGGCGGCCGGATCGGCGATTTCTTGCGGGCTGATCTGCTCTGGCGCTGCAACCGGGGCTGCTGCTGTGACCGGGGCTGCTGCTGTGACCGAGGCTGGGATTGCGGCGATCGTAGCCATTTCTACCTTGCGTGAAACACGCACATTCATGCTGTCATTATTGGCGTAAATGCGTTTGACCTGAATTTCTGTCATATCATTTTTGTCTAGAATTGCGGCCAATGCCTCGATGAAAGCCACGTCTGCATCTTGTGATTTCTTGGTCATGATGTGCTGTTATCCCCTTCGCGGCCCCTGTTAGGGGTCTAATTTTGCCCAATGGTCATGATGCTTATACGCGACGTTGGGGAAGGTGAAAAGCATTTGTATACAGATTATTTACGGGGAATTTAACGTGGCGCGTTGAAAAAGCGAATTTTCTGCTAAATTCATGGATTTTAACGCGCGTTTCCTTAAAGAATACCCGATTAGACAGGACGCAGGTTCAAGGCACAGAGTTTGCCAGTTATTTATTTTGGGTCTGGTTTTGAGTCTGGCCAGAGTGACGGGTTTTGCACCTTATAGCGTTATATCTACGGCATGGTTTTCTGGCTCAGGGGCCTTGGCGTAATAACTATTTTGTGGTTCGGCCTCCTTAAGCTTTGGCGTTTCGTTCATAATTTCAGGGCCGGCCCGTTGTTTCTCGCGCTCGGTCTCCAACAAGTTGGCCTCAAAAGTAGGCGGTGGGCCGGTGGGTTTGTCCATATCTGGAAAAGGCTTCGGTTTTTTTAAATGTTGCCCGCCAGCGTGCGGTCCGGTATCTGCACCCGTTTCATTGCGGGTTTTGGACGTTGCAGCCGCAGCTGTAACAATATTCACCTGTGATGGCGCTTGCGCTGGTATAAATGCCTGATCGGGTATCGGGGCAACAGGTAACGCCCCAGGTAAAATAAGCATATCACTGCTCCTAATCGGCCCCCACCGATATGATTAATGTGGTTTTAAATAGTAAAAAAACCGTAAATATTGATAGCTAAATAACAACAGTTTTAGGCATTTTTTCAGGTTTTGGTGGAACCGGCCATTCTATATCGCCAGAACGGTTGGGCCAAGACGGGTTGCTTTGGCCCCGATCCCCAGCTTGAAACGGGCCAGACCGGCGGCGTTCACGGTGTCAAGCGAGCCAAGGTCGATTTGCTTGATGCCTTGTTTGGTGAAATCGGTGATTGCCCGCCAAAGCACAAGACGCTGGGCCGAAAGCGCGCGACCCTGGGCGCTGGTTTGGGCGATGTGATAGCTGGCGGTGTTCCCGTGCAAAATGAACAGGGCGCTGGCGATAATTTTGCCGCTTTTGCTAACGGTGATCAAGCGCAGATCTTTGGCGGATTCTTTGTGCCATTCAAGGCTGAATTCAGCCGGTAAGGCGCGATAGGATTTGTCAATTTGTTGCTGATGGTCAGTTTGTAAAATATCCAGCAGGGCCTTTGTGGTGCAGGTTATGTGGCGGCTGCGCAGGCCGGCATTCTGGGCTTTTGTCAAACAGTTACGCCATTTTGTGTGGGTGTTTTCACGACTGACGGGCAGGTTTAGCAAAGCGTGGGTTGCAGGTGTCATCAACGGGATCAAGCGCAGGCCTTGACGGGGTTCTGATAAGGTAAACAGCTGTGCTTTGGGCCGCGAAACTGGGGCGCTTCGGCGGATAAGGTTTAGCACTGATTTTTTGTTGCACGGTGCAATCCAGAGCGGGCCGCGACTGGCAAGGGATGCGTTTAACACAGTTGCGAATCGGCGGTTAATGCATTGGCACAGGGCAATCGGGTGGCCGTTTTTATAGACCACAGCCCGCACGGTTTGGCCGCCAAGACTGGCGTGAACCGCGCCGTAAACCCAGCGTTGCTGCATCGGGGCCATGGCCAAATCGGCCAAATCGTCCCATTCGTGCTGTTTAATGTGATCCCAGAAAATTTCCATGCGGCTGTTAACGCATTAAAAACCTAAACCGTGGTTAATGGGGTCATGGAAAATTCAAATAAAACTGTTTTGGGTGTTTTTGCCCCATCAGCAAGGCCGGATTGGCGCGGATTTGTCGTGTTGGGGTTGATTTTGGCTGTGCCGGTGTCTTTGGCGCTGTTTGGTGTCGAGGTCGCGATACGTTGGGTGTTTTGAAACAATTTACGCCGCAGGCAAAGAAATTTTATGCCTGCGGCGCGGATATTTATAGAACAATAATGTGGTATTATTTACTCATCCGGTTTTTGATTAAATCGTCCACAACTGACGGGTCGGCCAGTGTCGAGGTGTCACCCAGTGCGTCGTGCTCATTGGCGGCGATTTTGCGCAATATCCGCCGCATGATTTTTCCCGAACGGGTCTTGGGCAGGCCCGGAGACCACTGGATCAGGTCTGGCTTGGCAATCGGTCCAATTTCGGTACGCACCCATTTTTCCAGCTCTTTTTGCAAGGCATCCGTTGGCGCAACCCCGTTCATCAAAGTCACATAAGCATAGATGCCTTGGCCCTTGATATCATGCGGATAACCAACCACGGCGGCCTCGGCCACATCGGCGTGGGCCACAAGCGCGCTTTCGACTTCGGCCGTGCCCATGCGGTGACCCGAAACATTGATCACATCGTCAACCCGGCCGGTGATCCAGTAGTAACCATCGCTATCGCGCCGACATCCGTCACCGGAAAAAAAGTAGCCTTTGTAATCGGAAAAATAGGTTTTCTCAAAGCGTTCATGATCGCCGTAAATCGTGCGCATCTGGCCCGGCCAGCTGTCGGCAATTGCCAGCACACCTTCGCCCACCGTATCGGTGATTTCTGCGCCCGATTGCGCATCCAGCAGCACCGGTTTTACGCCGAAAAAGGGCAGGGTGGCAGAACCCGGTTTTGTCGCGGTCGCACCGGGCAGCGGCGTTAACATATGCCCGCCGGTTTCGGTTTGCCACCAAGTGTCAACGATGGGCAGCGCGCCCTTGCCGATCACGTCATTATACCAGTTCCAGGCCTCGGGGTTGATCGGCTCGCCCACGGTTCCCAGCAATTTCAGCGACGATAAATCGCATTTATTCACCGGATCATCGCCATAAGCCATCAGCGCGCGGATCGCGGTGGGGGCGGTGTAAAACTGGTTTACCTTGTGTTTTTCGCAAACCTGCCAGAACCGCGAGGCATCGGGGTAAGTCGGCACGCCTTCAAACATCAGCGTAGTGCCCCCGTTGGCAAGGGGGCCGTAAATAATATAGCTGTGGCCCGTCACCCAACCCACATCGGCGGTGCACCAAAACACATCGCCATCGTGATAATCAAAAACATATTGATGCGTCATTGCCGCGTAAGCCAGATAACCGCCGGATGAATGTTGCACGCCTTTGGGCTTGCCGGTCGATCCCGAAGTATAAAGGATAAACAACGGATCCTCGGCCCCCATTTCACGCGGCGGGCAATCGGGGCTGGCGGTTTTCATCA
>CAYSBD010000080.1:4824-10234 GCA_964429175.1 uncultured Marinosulfonomonas sp. | reverse complement strand
TTCAGGTGTTAGAGGGTTTAAAATAGGGGGATAAGATAATGGGATTAAAGGATATTATTGCCAGACTTGATAGTATTTTCGACACGGAAAAGGGTCGCGAGGCAAAACAATCCGAAGCGATTGGCTCGCTGATTGAAGCGCTGGAAGCAAAGCTGGAAAAGTATACGGGCAAGCTGGAAATCGCACAAACCGCGCATGAGAAAATCAAACTGACGCGCAAAATCAAAGTTTGCAAGGCCCAGATAGCAAAAGGCCGCGCAGTGCTAAAATCCTAGAGCTGATCATCCGGTCACGATGTTTTATGGCTAAAATCAATGTTGCTTTGCCCTGCCAGTGCCCGCGCAGAAAAATCATGGCCGCAAATTCACAATGGCCACATAAACGGAATAACCGCGCTGGCCAGCAAACCAATCATTAAATTCAGCGGTATCCCGACCCGCAAGAAATCGGTGAATTTATAGCCGCCGGGGCCGTAAACCATCATGTTGGTCTGATAGCCCACGGGGGTTGCAAAACTGGCCGAAGCCGCCACCATTACCGCCACCACCAGCGGGCGTGCATCAATGCCCATTTCGGCCGCCAAGCCGATCGCGATTGGCGTGATCACTACCGCCACCGCGTTATTTGAAACCATTTCGGTCAACACAGAGGTCAGTAAATAAATCGCCCAGACGATCAAAAATGGTGGCAAACCACCCAAAAATGGCGCGAGGCCACCAACAATCATCGCCACAGCCCCCGATGCCTCGAGCGCCGCACCAATCGCCAACATGGCGAAAATCATCGCCAATAAACGCCCGTCAATAAATGAAAACGCCTCCTCGGCATCGATGCATCGCGTCACCAAAACCACAGCCACCGCCAACACAGCCAACAGGAAAATCGGCGCAATGCCCACAGCCGCCAGCGCCACAATCGACAGCAATGCCAAAATCGCGATCGGAGCCTGCGTGCGCCGAAATGCGCGCCCCGACGGCTTGGATACATCCACCAACCCCAATTCATTTGCCATCCGGCCAATATCTCCCGGCGCGCCCTCAAGCAACAATGTGTCGCCCGCACGCACCACCAATTCATCCAGCTTGCCGCTAAGGTTCTGGTTTCGCCGATGCACCGCCAACGTATAAACCCCGTATCCACGCCGCAATCGCAGCGATCCAAGCGAGCGCCCGATCATCTTGCAGCCCGGCGTAATCAACACCTCGACGGTCGAGGTTTCAACCGCACTTAACTGATCCATCCGCTTTAGATCTTTGTTGCGTTGCAGCGATAACAGCTCGCTAACTTCGGTGCGCAAAACCACGCGATCACCAACCTCAAGCGTCACCATTTTCAGATTTCGCCGCAAACTGACATCGCCGCGCAACACATCAATCAGGCGCACGCCTTTGCGTTTAAACAGCTGCACATCCAGAACTTCGCGGCCAATCAAATTGCTATCAGGCGGGATCGCGGCCTCGGCGAAAAACTTCATCTTGGATTTATCCGACAATAAATTCGCCATGCTATCGCGGTCCGGCAACAGGCGCGGCGCGATGAAACGCAAGTAAATCATGCCCCAAATCACCAGAATAATGCCCAGCGGCGTGACCTCAAAAATCGAAAACGCCTCAAGCCCGTTGGCGCGCGCCACCCCGTCCACCAGCAAATTCGTCGAGGTGCCGATCAACGTCAACGTGCCGCCCAAAATCGCCGCATAAGACAACGGGATCAACAATTTCGAGGCCGATATTTTCATCTTGCGCGCCAACTGCACGAAAACCGGGATCATCACCACCACCACCGGCGTGTTTGAAACCACAGCCGAGGCCACCACCACAAACGCCATCAAACTGCCGATTGCCAGCGCCGGTTTGGTGGCCGCGTTTTTCTCGGCCCGTTTGATAAACCACTCCAACGCGCCGGTGCGCACCAAGGCCCCCATCACGATAAACATCGCCGCAATCGTCCACGGAGCCGGATTTGAAAGCACGGCCAAGCCCGCATCGTAAGGCAGAATTCCCAACGCCAGTAATGTGGCGGCACCGGCAATCGCGACCACCTCGGTGGGCAAGGTTTCGCGCATAAAAAGCACGAACATCGCGGCCACGATCAGCAACGTGATAATCGCCTGTGCGGTTTGGTTTATGGTGAAAAAATCCATGCGCTCCGGTCAGCTGTTATTGCGGGTGCTATCATTGCCCAAATCGGCGCCATTGTCACGCGGTTGCACCAAAAACAAACCAATCAGCATCAATCCCAGCGCCAGCCAGATGAAACCCGAATATCTTTCGCCCAATATCAGCATCGAGGCCAGCACGCCGGCGGCCGTCACCAGATAGGAAACCTGGGCCGCAAATACCGGGCCTGTTCGCCCGATCAACCAGATATAACCCAGATAAGCGATTTGATTAACGATGGTCAGGCCCAAAATCGCCCATTCCGGCGGACCCCACGGCTTTAGCGGGTTGATAAAAACACCGCCGCCAAGCGCAATCGGCAATGCGATAATCAGCCCGACAATACTGGCACCAAACAGCATCTGAAACGGATCCAGCCCCAGATTTCCAAGCCATTTCAGAAAATTGCCCTCGATGCCGTAACACAAAGGCGCCAGCATCCCCAGCAAGACAAAACCGAATTTGGATGGATCCGGCAGGCTGGCAGCGGGACCGATTAACAGCAACACCGCAGCCGCCCCCAAGCCAAGCCCGCCCAATCGCAAAACCGACGGCTTTTCATAGCCCAGCGCCAGCGCGATCGGCATGGCAAATAGCGGCACCAGCGCAATCAGGATCGACATGACACCGGCAGGTAGATTGGCGGTGGCGGTGTAAGAGAAATAGTTGGGAAACACCGACCCAAGCGTGGCAATTCCTGCGAATAACAGCAGATAACGCCTTGCAAACACCAGCTTTTTGCGACGTGCCAAGGTGATGGAGCCCATAAAAATAATGCCGATAACCATCTGCCAAACTACAATGCCAAACGGATTATAGCCCGTGGACATCGCGATTTTTGTGATCGGGAAAACCGTGCCCCAAGCAATGCCGATAAAAAGCAGCGCCAGATAATAAGTCTTGTTTTGCTTCATAAATTCGGGCCGGATTGGGCCAGCCGGCCACCAACGCGCACCATCTGCACATCCTTGGCCTTGCCGGTTTTATCATCGGTTTCAACGAATAAACCCGACAGCGTGGCCTCGCCTTTGGCCGGCTGAAACCGCCCCTTGCCCATGCCGGTGATAAAGCGGCGCAGCGGCTCTTCCTTGTCCATGCCGATCACCGAATTATAATCGCCACACATGCCCGCATCGGCCTGAAACGCCGTGCCTTTTGGCAAAATCTGCGCATCCGCCGTGGGAACATGCGTGTGGGTTCCAACCACCACCGAGGCCCGCCCGTCGCACCAATGCCCCATGCCCATTTTCTCGCTGGTGGCCTCGCAATGCACGTCCAGCAATATCGCCTGCGCCATGCCCCCCAGCGGGTATTTTTTAAGCACCGCATCTACGGCCGAAAACGGATCATCAAAGGCACGTTTCATAAACACCTGACCCAAAACCTGCATAATCAAAATCTTGCGACCGCGTTGATCGGTAAACAGCCGCGCGCCGCGACCCGGTGCGTTTTTGGCGAAATTCAGTGGCCGGATAATGCGCGGCTCGGTGTCAATAAACTGCAACATATCGCGCTGGTCAAACGCATGATCGCCCAGCGTGATGCAATCGGCACCGGCATCCAGCATCTCTTTGGCATGCGCGCCCGACAGACCGGCGCCATTGGTGGCATTTTCGCCATTCACCACAATAAAATCCAGCCGCCAATCCGCGCGCAGAACCGCCAGACGCTGGCAAATCGCCACGCGACCCGCCCGTCCAACCACATCACCTAAAAATAAAATTCTCATTGCACCTGCCTATTGCCCGCGCTGCTCAAGAGCAAGAAACAATCGCGGATCTGGATTGCAAATTTATCAAACCGGCACCATCCATCTAATCAGCAAATAAAGCAGCAAATAAAGCAGCAAAAACACCGCCGAGGCCAAACTAATTTGCAACCGTGTCGGTTTTTCTTTGCCCAATAGATGAAATCCCATCGGGAATAAAACCGCGAATACCGTCGTTGCAAGTAAACTTTCCAGCATCAGCATCTTATAATTTCCCTTTAAAAATCAACGTATCGCGCTCGGTTATTAAAGCATCCAGCGGTTGATCCGTTGGCTCCATTGGCAACGTATCAGCCTGCTGAGCGCCGTAAGCAAAACCCACCGCAATGGTGTTCCGGCGCCCCCGCAACAGCGCCAGCGTGCGGTCATAATAACCACCGCCATAACCCAAACGCGCGCCGTCGCGATCAAACGCAACCAGCGGCACGATCAGCACTTGCGGCTCTAGCCATTCGCCCGTTGCCGGAATTTTTGCCCCGAACGGACCCGTCAGCATTTCACAACCCGCCATCCATTGCCGGAATTTCAAGGGCTGTCCCGCACGCTCGATCACCGGCACCGTCACAAACCCGCTGGCGGCCATTTTGGCCATCACCGGCAAGGGGTCAATTTCAGTCCGGATCGGCATATAACCGGAAATCGTTTTGCCGGCATGAGGCTCTAGAAACTCCAGCAGCCGCGCCTGCGCCAAATCACCGTGATAAGCCTGATGCGCCAGCGCGCGCCGCTCAAACCCTGCGTTGCGCGCGGCCGCCTTTTGCGCCTGAATACCGGTCATATCAGCACCACCGCGGCCAGACCCAAAAAGGCAAAAAACCCGACCACATCGGTGACCGTGGTTACAAAAGTGCCCGAGGCCAGCGCCGGATCGATCTTGAATTTATCCAGCACAATCGGCACCACAACACCGGCCAAACCGGCCACCAGCAAATTGATCACCATCGCCCCCCCGATCACCACGCCCAACCACGGAATGTCAAACCAGAACGTCCCAACCAACCCCATCAGCACCGCAAATATAACCCCGTTGATCAAGCCGACAAAAATCTCGCGCCGGATCACCCGCCACATATTGGCCCCGGTCAAATCCTTGGTGGCAAGCGCGCGCACGGCCACGGTCAGGCTTTGGGTGCCGGCATTGCCCCCCATCGAGGCCACGATCGGCATCAAAACCGCCAAGGCAACGATGGTGGCAATCGTGTCTTCAAACTGTGAAATCACCAAGGATGCCAAAATCGCCGTCAGCAAATTGACAAGCAACCACGGAAACCGCCGCTTGACCGTGTTGATCACCCGATCCGACAAACGCCCCTCGCCGACACCGGCAAGGCGCAAAATATCCTCCTCGGCCTCGTCATCCAGAACGGCCATCGCATCATCAATCGTAATCACGCCGACAAGACGGTTGCTTTCATCCACCACAGGCGCCGAAATCAGGTGATACTGATTGAAAATATAGGCCACATCTTCCTGGTCCTGGGTA
>CAYSBD010000080.1:0-4814 GCA_964429175.1 uncultured Marinosulfonomonas sp. | reverse complement strand
TAACGGAAATGGTGCGAAAACTGGCTTCGGTGATGTCGTGCAAATTGGCCTTGCGCGGCGACGACAGCAGCTTGCCCAGCGTCACATATCCGGTCGGCTGCAGCTTGGCATCGACCAGAATAAGGTGGTAAAACTGATCCGGCAAACCATCCTGACGGCGCATGAAATCAATGGCTTGGCCGACATTCCAATGCGCGGGTGCCATCACCAGTTCACGCTGCATCAAGCGCCCGGCAGATTGGTCAGGGTACGTCAGCGATTGCTCAACCGCCACCCTGTCGACATCTTCCAGCACCTGCAAAATCGCGCCCTTTTGCACCCCGTCCAGATCCTCGACCAGATCAACCACATCGTCGACTTCCAGATCCCGCACCGCCTCGGCCAGATCCTCGGGTGCCAGATCGCGGATCACCTCAAGGCGCAGGCTCTCGTCCAGCTCCGACAGGATATCGCCATCCATGCCACCCTTCCACAAACCCAGCAAATCACGGCGATGCGTCTCGTCAATCTGCTCGAGCAAATCGGCAATATCGGCAGGGTGCAGCAATGCCAAAAGCTGAGCCAGCAGCAAGCTATCCTTGGTTTCGACCGCAGCGATCACCTGCTCGACGCAAAAATGATCCAGTGCAAAATCGGGATTCAGCCCGCCTTTGGTTTCATATTTCAACTGGCTCATGATTTGGCTCCTGGCGCGTTAAGGGACAAGGATAACCAATCGGCTGACGCAACAACAGTCAAAATCAGGGCTTTGCAGAATTCTTTGTTTGGGCTACATTCGCTTGCTGGAAAAATCAGAGGGCATAATGGCAAACGCAAAGCTTTTACTGGGGCAAACCCTGACATTCACGGCCGATCCGTTTCAGCAACCGGTTGATGCGGCCACGAAACACGAGCGCCGCGGTGCGGTGTTGGTTGAAAATGGCATGATCAAGGCCGTCGGGGCGGCGGATGATCTGCGCGCGCGCCACCCGCAGGCCAAAATTACCGATTATGGCAACGCGCTGATCACGGCCGGATTTGTCGATGCCCACGCACATTATGCCCAAACCGCGATCATCGCCAGCTGGGGTAAGCGGCTGGTGGATTGGCTGAACAGCTATACTTTTCCCGAAGAAACCCGGTTTTGCGATCCGGCCTATGCCAGTGAAATCGCCAACCGTTATCTGGACCTGACAGCGGCGGCCGGCACCACCACGATTGCCAGTTTTTGCACCATCCATCCGGCCAGTGTCGATGCGCTGTTTAACGCCGCCGCCAGCCGTGAGCAGCGCATTGTGGCCGGCAAAACCTGCATGGATCGCAACGCCCCCGCTGCCCTGCAAGACACCGCCAAATCGGCCTATGACGACAGTTTATCATTGCTACAAAAATGGCACGGAAACGGGCGGGCGATTTACGCGATTACGCCACGGTTTTCACCCACTTCCAGCCCCGAGCAACTGGAATCACTTGGCGCATTGTGGCAAAAACACCCTGATTGCCTGATGCAAACGCATTTATCCGAGCAGGTCGAGGAAATAAACTGGGTCGCGGATTTATTCCCCGATGCGCGCGATTATCTGGACACTTACGAACAGTTCGGCCTGTTGGGCGCGCGCGGAGTTTACGGCCATGCCATCCACTTGAAGCCGCGCGAAAAAGACCGGCTGCGCGAAGTTGGCGCAGCATTGATCCACTGCCCGACCTCGAACAGTTTCATCGGCTCGGGCCTGTTTGAAATGGGCGCATTAATGGCAGCGGGCCAACGCATCGGGCTTGCCACCGACACCGGCGGCGGATCATCGTTTTCAATGTTGCGCACCATGGCCGCGGCCTATGAAATCGGCCAGTTAACCGCCACCGCCCTGCATCCGGCCCAGCTTTACTGGCTGGCCACCGCAGGCTCGGCCCGCGCGCTGCATCTGGCTGATAAAATCGGCAATCTGGTCGCCGGAAACGAAGCCGATCTGGTAGTGCTTGATTTGGCCTCGACACCGGCGATTGCGCAACGCCACGCCCGGGCAAACGACATTTGGCAGGCGCTGTTTCCGACCATAATGATGGGCGACGATCGGGCCATAAAAGCCGTCTGGATCAACGGAAAATCCCGCGAAATTTCACGCGGCGGATATACAGCCTGATCGTCTTGGGCTAGAAGTGCCGCAACCAACAAAGGAATGCCCGATGCCGCGCAAAAATGCCGAGAAAATCTATCTGTCCGATTACACCGCTCCGGCCTATCTGGTTGATACGGTCGAGCTGACTTTCAAACTTTGCCCAACAGCCACACGGGTGTTTTCGCGCATTTCATTCCGGCCCAACCCTGCCACTAAAAACCGCGATTTTTTCTTGCATGGCGAACATCTAAAACTGATTTCTGCTGCCATTAACGGCAAAACCATTACACCTGATTTGACCGACACCGGCCTGCGCTGTGACGTGCCCGATGCGCCGTTTATCTGGGAATGCGAAGTTGAAATCGCGCCGGCTGAAAATACCGCGCTTGAGGGGCTTTACATCTCGAACGACATGTATTGCACCCAATGCGAGGCCGAGGGCTTTCGGCGCATCACCTATTACCCCGACCGCCCCGATGTGATGGCGGTTTTCAAGGTGCGCATCGAGGGCGATTTGGCGGTTTTATTATCCAACGGCAACCCGACAAACAGCGGCGATGGCTGGGCACAGTGGGATGATCCGTGGCCAAAACCGGCCTATTTGTTTGCGCTGGTGGCCGGTGATTTGCAGAAATATTCCGATAAATTCACCACGGCTTCGGGGCGCAAAGTGGCGCTGAATATCTGGGTGCGGCCCGACGATATTAACAAATGCGCCTTTGGAATGGAGGCGCTAAAGGCCTCGATGCTCTGGGACGAACAGAAATACGGGCGCGAATACGACTTGGACATATTCAACATTGTGGCCGTCGATGACTTCAATATGGGCGCGATGGAGAACAAGGGCTTGAACATTTTCAACTCTTCTTGTGTTTTGAGCAACCCGCAAACCAGCACCGATGCCACCTTCGAGCGCGTCGAGGCCATCATCGCGCATGAGTATTTTCACAACTGGACCGGCAACCGGATTACGTGTCGCGACTGGTTTCAGCTTTGCCTGAAGGAAGGGTTAACCGTGTTTCGCGATCAGTCTTTTACCGGCGATCTGCGCGGCCATGCGGTAAAGCGGATCAAGGATGTGTTGCAGCTGCGCGGGCGTCAGTTTCGCGAAGACCAAGGGCCGCTGTCGCATCCGGTTCGCCCCGACAGTTTCGTTGAGATCAACAATTTTTACACCGCTACAATCTATGAAAAAGGTGCCGAAATTATTGGCATGTTAAAGCGGCTGGTCGGGGACGCGGCCTATTCAAAAGCGCTGGATCTGTATTTTGAGCGCCACGATGGTGATGCGGCCACAATCGAGGATTGGCTAAAGGTTTTTGAAGACACCACGGGGCGCGATTTAAGCCAGTTCAAACGCTGGTATTCACAGGCCGGAACTCCGCGGTTAAGCGTGCGCGATGATTTTAAGGATGGCATCTACCGGCTTCATTTTAAACAGTTTACGCCACCAACCCCGGGCCAGAATTTAAAAGATGCGCAAGTGCTGCCAATCGCTGTGGGCCTGCTGGATGCGAGCGGCAAAGAAGTGCAAAAAACCGTTATTTTGGAAATGACCGATGCAGAGCAAAGTTTCAGCTTTGAGGGGTTGTCCGGCAAACCTGTGCCCTCGATTCTGCGCGGATTTTCGGCCCCCGTGGTTCTAGAGCGCAAAACCAACAACACCGAGCGCGCCTTTTTGCTGGCCAATGACACCGACCCTTTCAACAAGTGGGAAGCCGGGCGTGATCTGACCAAGAACTGCATTTTGGCGATGATAAATGACGGGGTAGAATTGCCCGCCGATTATCTGGATGCTTTGAAAAAAGTTGCGAGGGATGACAGCCTCGATCCTGCCTTTCGCGCCATGACTCTGATCCATCCGGGAAATGACGAGCTGGCGCAGGATTTATTCGAGGCCGGCATCACGCCTGATCCACAAAAAATACACGGTGCTTTGGAAAACTGGTCGACCGGCGTTGCCAATCACATGGGTGATGATCTTTTGCGTCTGCACGCTGATAACGCCGCCACCGGTGCCTATTCTCCAGATGCCGAAAGCGTTGGAAAACGCAAATTTCAGGCAATTTTGCAAGGCTTCATTTCGCGTCTGGATAATGGCGATCTGGCGCGCAAAAACTATGCGCAGGCCACAAATATGACCGAACAGCTTTCGGCCCTGAATTGTCTGCTGAATATCGAACAGGGGCAGCCAGAGCTTGATGCGTTTTATCAACAATGGTCGCACGACAGGCTGGTAATGGACATGTGGTTTTCAGCCCAAGCCCTGCACGCCACCCCACAAAAAGCCGCCCAAATCGTGGCTACTCTGACCAAACACACCGATTTCGATTATAAAAACCCCAACCGGTTTCGCGCCGTGATTGGCGGCCTTTCGATGAACGCGGCAGGCTTTCACGATCCAACCGGCGCCTCTTATAAACTGCTGGCGGATTGGCTGATAAAACTGGACCCGCTAAACCCGCAAACCACCGCAAGAATGAGCAGCGCCTTTCAGTCATACAAACGCTATGATGCCAGCCGCCAATCGCTGATGCGCACACAAATGCAGCGCATCACGGCCAGCCCGAACCTGTCTGGCGACACCAGCGAAATGCTCAACCGCATGCTGAAAACCTGATCTTCTTCTTGCTATAAATACCTCCGCCGGAGGCATCCTGGATGCGGAACACGTTTTTCTGTTCTGCGAAACACAATAAATTGCATTATTAATACTTA
>CAYSBD010000079.1:0-10918 GCA_964429175.1 uncultured Marinosulfonomonas sp. | reverse complement strand
ATGGCTACTGTATTAAAGCCTGTGGTGGATTATGTACCTTTGTTGGGACGAACCCGAAAATGAGGTTCGGACCGGGCATACGCCTGGGGATGGTCCGAACCTCGTGCACCTGTTACCAACTAAAACGGGCCTGAGTGCGACTGCCAGATTGCTCTGGCTCTGCTATTCCCACACAGCAAAAGCACAAAGAACCCCCACCTTAACCGGCACTGGGAATGCCGGATACTCGCCACAACCCCAAAACACGGGGCTGGATTTCTTTATGCCAAATCCGGTGCAAATTATTAATGGGAAAAGATATGGGCATTTCCCCCTAATTGGGCTAAATGCCGATCAGGAGATTTTAAATGGTTGATGTGGCGAAATATTTGAAAAAACATACCGAGGCATTGGTGAAAGATGTCGGGATTGAAACGGCGTGTAAGCTGACCGGAAAATCCAAGGCAACGCTGGGCCGGTATTATTCGGATTCCGATGAGCATACAAACAGGTTTATGCCAATAGATGCCGCGGCCCGTTTGGAAAAACAGGCGTCTTATCCGCATGTTACCTCGGCTTTGGCCGATTTGGCGGGTGTGACGATTTCTTTTGATCAGGAAAACCGCAACACAGCCGATAAGGGTGGTGTGAATGCGGATGTGATCGCGTTATCGCACCGGTTTGCCATGTTGATGTCGGAATACGGCCAGTCGATCGAGGATGGTGTTATCACACTGAACGAGGCCAAACGCCTGCTGCGCGAAACCTTGGCTTTGCAGCATGTTTTGATGGATATGAAGCTGCATCTGGAAGATGAGGCCAATTAAAATAAGCGCACTCCCTAAGTTCTTTGGCCGGTCCGCAGAAAACAAGACCGGCCATAAGTTTTGATTTTAGCAGCAGCCTTTTTCCGAGGCCTTAAAGCCCAGTTTTTGAAAAATCTTGCCAGCCGGACAAAAGCCGGTGAATGCAGATTGAAACAGGTTGGCCCCGACAAATACCGTTAACCAGAAGAAAGCCGGGTGCACAAAAAGTGTCAGCACGACCGAGAGAAGAACCATAAAGCCGGCAAATGCCAGCACAGCGCGTTCAGAAGACATTTTATTTCCTTTTCAGATTGGGCACAGGGTGCCAGAATAAATTACATTCGTCATTAAGAATGTGAAGGGCAGAAAGCAAGCGATAGATTACTGTTTTGGAAATTTAGTATTAAGCCAATTTAACAATTCGCGCTGATCTGCTGCCGGTGCGCGGCGAACCTGAACCAGAAGTTTATGCAGCGATGGCCGGTCCAGTGTAAGATTGGCCGCCCCTTCATTGCAGACTGAACAAAGCGCGCGCAAATTGTTAGTTTCCTCCGAGCCACCTTGGGATTTGTCAATTATATGGCCAATGTGCAATCGCGTTTTTCTACTGGTGTCAATATCCAGCTGCACCAGATTCGATATGCTACGCATCACCCCTGCGTTTGACGCGGCGGCAACCTGTAAACCATGCCCAATAACAGGCACAATGTAATCGCCAAATCGGAATACCGGGCTTGATCACCGCGATTGCGCAGGCTTTCGTTATACTCAGCCCAGTTCGCCACACGATACGGCTTCTTTGCAAACTTGTGGCGGCTGGTATTGAATTTGTGCGCCATGAAGCGTATCGGGCATCGTGAAAAAACAGTTCTTAACATTTGGCCCCTGATCTGTGCAACAAGGTCTCCACGAACCTAAACTTCATGGCTTTTGGCTCGCGAAGAAGATTGTGGCGTCATCACCTACAATTGATCCCCCAGATCAATTGCTTGACGGCTCAATTTTAACACCTCCCTCTCCTCTCGGAAAAGTCGGTTTTTTGCGAAGCTCGGCACTCTCGCGCTCCAGATCGGTCTACGCTGATGGCTTCTCAGGATTCTTCTGGTCCTGCTGCATCCAGTGGCTCAGTGTTGAAAACCCAACCCCGAAATCAGCAGCAACCTGCTTTCGCGCAAGTCCGTTTGTCAGCGCGACCCGCACTGCTTCTTGCCGAAATTCGATCGTATGGTTCTTTCCCGTTGTCGCTCTCCTTTTGCGTATAATACGCGGTTAAAGGAGCGGCACTAAAGCGCGACAAGACCAATTTTCTAGCTTAGCTGCTTAACCCTAGCAAAGCTCGAGTGAATCAGCCTCAGGAAAACTTTGCGACAGAACCTATGAGGCTACACCCTAATCTTTTTCACCCATCTGGTCGCGAAATTCACGCAAAACGGGCAGAACACCACGCACTTTATCGGGCCCGATTTTTTTAACCACTCTGGCAATGATCGGCGTGATTGCATTTAACGCCACATCGCGCGCCACCCGGCCTGACGGGCTGATCGCAACATGTTTGCGCCGCGCGTCATCCCAATCGGGGCGGATATGAATATGCCCGGCCCATTCCAGTTTATTCAAGGTGTTTGTCATTGCCCCGCGGGTCACATGAAACGCCTTGGCCAATTGCGCAGGGGATCGCTCGGCATTGCTGTGTGCCAGGTGGTTCAAAACCGAAAAATGCGAAATCTGCATGCCTTTTGGCAAAGCTTTTAGCAGTTTATTGCGGGCCAGCTGATCGGCCATGAATATTTCGCCAAACAAGGCAACAGCAAGCGGGTCGTTCTCATGGCTCATTCCGGCACCTCGCGATTGCAATACCCTTAATGTCAAAATCCACTAACGTTAGAGCCGCTTTCATGTCATTTACTCAGCCAAAAACGCATCAAGTTTACCGCCCTGCTCCAAAGCATAAAGATCGTCACAACCCCCGACATGTTTATCGCCAATAAAAATTTGCGGCACCGTGTGGGCACCATTTGCGCGGCTCATCATTTCCTGACGCTTTTGCGCATCGCGCCCGACGTTATATTCGCTAAACGTCACGCCCTTTTTTTTAAGCAACCGCTTGGCCGCGACACAAAAGCCACAAAAGGTGGAGGTATAAATTTCAACTGTTTTCATATTTTAAATCCTATAGTTTTGTAGAACTATAGAGATTTAAACGTCCTTCGCAACGCGTGCCAGCACCGCAATGGAAACTTCTTTGGCACCGGCGGCCAGACAGGCTTCGGAGCAGACGGCCAGTGTGGCACCGGAAGTCATCACATCATCTACCAAAAGAATTGAACGCCCCGCCAACCGATGCCGCCGTCGCGGGTTGGCTTTGATGCTGTCAACCAACATCTGAACCCTTGCATCACGGCCCAAACCATCCAGACTGCGCGTGCGTTTATTTCGAATTAGCAAATCGGGGCAGTAGGATAACGATGCGGTTTTACCCAAAGCACCGGCCAGTAATGCAGATTGGTTAAAACGCCGTTTCAACAGGCGCATCCAGTGCAGTGGAACCGGCGCAACCAGTGTGTTAGGCTGGATTATCGGTGCCACTGATTTTGCCAGCCAAGCCCCGCCCGAGGTTGCCAAATCAAGCCGGTCACCGTGTTTTAGGGCAAGCACCAGTTTGCGGCCATTATCCTTGTATATTAACGCGGCCCGCCCCCGCGACCACGGCCGTGCGGTTATCATGCACTCGTCGCAAGAAATGGATTCTTCGGTATCTTCACCCGGCAGAGGGGTTCCGCATTTATCGCACACTAACCCCGATATAAACGGGGTGTCGCGCCAGCATTTTCCACATAATGCGTTATCGACCTCGACCAGATCACGGCAGGAAATGCATTGCGGTGGGTAAATCAGATGAAGTGCCGATTGCATTTTGTCGCTGTCTCCTTTTAATTGCCAGCAATCACAAGGACCGCCAAATGCAAAATACCCCCCTGTTAACCGATCAAGATGCGTTAAAGCGCTTTAGAACACGCGCAAAAAATGCGCAAAATCCGGTTATATTTTTACAACAAGAGGTTGCTTGCCAGATTCAAGAAAGACTGAACGAGGTTAACAGAAGGTTTAAATCTGTAGCAATTATTACAAATTTTCCCGAGTTTTGGCAAAAAATATTTCCCGAAGCCTTAATTGTGCCTGATGCCGAGGTTTTGGCACTAAAGACGGGGGCGCATGATCTGGTTTTGCACCTGATGTCGCTGCATTGGGCCAATGATTTTGTCGGGCAGTTAATTCAATGCCATCGCGCGCTTAAACCGGATGGTTTGTTTATCGCGGCATGTTTTGGCGGCGAAACATTATCAGAGTTGCGCAAATCGCTTGCGCAGGCAGAAATTTCGATAACCGGAGGGCTTTCGCCGCGGATTGCGCCGATGGGGGAAATTCGCGAATTAGGGTCATTGTTGCAGCGCGCCGGCTATGCTTTGCCGGTTGCAGATGCTCATTTGAAAACGGTTAGTTATAAAAATATGGCCCATTTGATGCAGGATTTGCGCGGAATGGGCGAAGGAAATGCCTTGGCGCAGCGCCGAAAACTGTTTGCGCCTCGTGAATTATTTGCAAAGGCCGCTGAAATCTATGCAGCCGAATTTCCGGCCGAAAACCAGCGAATTAGAGCCAGTTTCGAGCTAATTTTTCTGACCGGATGGGCGCCGGATGACAGCCAGCAAAAGCCGCTTCGGCCCGGATCGGCCACGGCGCGATTGGCGGATGCGCTTTACACCGATGAATTAATCATCCCCGGCACTGATGATGGCCCTGAAAAACGCGTTTAAATTTGTTTAATTAAGGTTTATCGTCAAACATAATCAGGCATTCTAGGAACAGAACATGACAAGCACCCCCCCGCCTACCGCCAAAAAGGTTGGCATTCTAATCGCAAACCTTGGAACTCCGGACGGGTATGGTTACTGGCCCGTGCGCCGATATCTGAGCGAGTTTTTATCGGATAAACGGGTGATAGATGCCCCCGCCTGGAAGTGGCAGCCATTGTTGCAGCTGGTTATTTTGTCAAAGCGACCGTTCAGTTCTGGCAAAGCCTATAAATCGATCTGGAACGAGGTCGATAACGAAAGCCCGATTCTGACCATTACCAAAGCCCAAACCGCCAAATTGAAAACAGTGCTGGCAAAGCGCTATGGTGACAATGTCATTGTAGATTTTTCAATGCGCTACGGCAATCCGTCTACGAAATCCAAAGTGCAAAAAATGGTGCAGGATGGCTGTGATAAAATCCTGTTTTTTCCGCTTTATCCGCAATATGCCGGCCCCACAATTGCAGCGGCCAACGATGTATTTTTCAAAGCATTGCAAGAAGAAAAACAACAGCCCGCCGCCCGCACCGTCGCGGCTTATTATAGCGAGCCAATGTATATCGAGGCATTGGCGCAATCCATTGAAACGGCTTATGCCAAAATGAAAAAACGCCCCGATTTGCTGGTGGCGTCCTATCACGGAATGCCCAAGCGCTATATTGCCGAGGGCGATTCATATCTGGAACATTGCCAGCAAACATCAAAGTTATTGCAGGAACGTCTGGGCTGGGATGACGGGCAACTGGTTACGACCTTTCAGTCACAGTTCGGGATTGAAGAGTGGTTGCAGCCCTACACTGTTGAAGAAGTCGCGCGATTGGCCAAGCAGGGAAAGAAAAATATCGCCATAATTGCGCCTGCGTTTTCGGCAGATTGCATTGAAACGCTAGAAGAAATTAAGGACGAAATTCACGAGAGCTTTGAAGCCGCCGGCGGTCAGGGCTTTGATTATATCGCGTGCCTAAATGATGATGATGCGCATATTGCAGCATTTGCTAAAATTATAGAAGATAATCTGGGCGGCTGGTTGAAATAGACAGCCAAAAAGACAGCCAAAAAGACAGCGCGCAAGCACTGCCTTTTACAGTATGCCGGTCATATAAAAAGTAACAGTGGCAATCGTTTAGATAAGCAACACTTGCGTGCCAACCTTAACCAAATGGAACAATTCCTGAATGTGATGATTATAAAGCCCGACACATCCGTTTGACGACCTGCGCCCGATTTTGCGGGTGTCATGGGTGCCGTGGATGCGGTAATATCTCCAGGACAGGTGCAAAGCATGGGTCCCCATCGGATTGTCTGGTCCCGGCCCGATATACGGCGGCCATTCAGGGTTTCGTTTCAACATGGATGCTGTCGGGCGCCAGCTTGGGCCTTCGACTTTGCGGGTGATTCTGGTGCGGCCAAGGCGGGTTAGATCTTCGCTCATAGGCACGCTTGAAGGGTATAGTTTGTAAATTGTTTCGTCAGCAGACCAGAAATGCAAAGCGCGTGACGTCGTATCGACCAAAATCGCCCCGCCTTTAAGCGACGAAAAATAAGGCTGCCATTCAAACGAGCGGAAACTGGAAATATTTCTGCGCACGGATGTCGAGATGTCTTCTTCAATTTCCGTTGCGTCAAATTGTGCCAATGCAGGCGAGGCAAGCGTGCCCATTGCAGCCGCCGTAGAGCCTAAAAACAACCGCCGGTTCATTTTATTCGTTACTTTATCACGCATTTATTCGTTTCCTATGTCGGATTCATCCATGTTCAGACATTAATATATGGCATGAAAGCCGCAGTCGCAAATCAAACAAGCGTTATTGTGCCAGTTCACCGAAATGTGGGTTTGATCCGCAACGATGTTATCTATAGAGGGTTTAGATCAATCAACAACATATGGCTTTTTTCATGTTCCGACTAATTTTTATCGTTTTCGCGGCTTTATTTGCATTATCAGCATGTGACGTGCAAGGTCCGCCGCTTGGTCCCGACGGCAAGCCCTTGGCGCGGGTTTACAAGATTTCAGCCGAAGACACGGGCAAGATCCAGCTGCGCACCCGGGATTCTATTAATGCCTTGCGCGCTGCAGCCGGGGTTTCGCCGCTAAATTTGAACGCAAAACTGACGGCAGCGGCGGCAACCCATTCGCTTGATATGTCGGTGCAAAACCGTCCATGGCACTTTGGCTCTGACGGATCATCGCCATTGGATCGCGTTGTGCGCACCGGCTACACAGGTGGTTTGCGTGGCGAGAATATATCGGAAACCTATGAGACCGAGCTGGAAACGCTTGCCGCGTGGATGGAGCGCGAGGATACCCGAAACGTGATACTGGATGCGCAAGCCGTGAATATGGGTTTTGCCTGGCATCAGGATCCAAACGGAAAAATTTGGTGGACATTGGTCACAGGCGGTTAAAGCCCGGCACATTTTATGGATGAATGGTTATCGGCGTGCCGTTTTTGACCATCGCGTAGATATCACGCATTTCACGGTCGGAAACGGCAATACAGCCGGCGGTCCAATTGGGGCCGGTGGGGTCTGTCGGGCGGGGACCGCCGTGGATGAAAATGTCGCCACCCGGATCTTTGCCCAGACTGCGGGCGGTCGCACGATCCGCGGCATTGGGGTATGAAATGCCGATAGACAGATAAAACGCGCTATTGGGATTGCGCCGGTCAATCGTGTATTCACCCTCGGGGGTTTTGCCGTCGCCCTCGAATATTTTATGGCCCTTTGGCGCGAATCCCAGATCGATATAATATTGTTTCAACACTTGATCATGATGCATCAGATACATTATCTGGCGCTCTTTATAAACAATCACGCGGGTAACTTCGGGACCATCGTAGGATTTAAATTTCGTTGTGCAGGCACCAACCAGAGCCAACAGTATAACGAAGAATACGGTTTTTAGAATATACATTTTATCTCTGCTCGTGTTGTTTTTCTAACGCATTACACCAAGCCATATCATCTGCAAAGCAAAATGCGGCCCGATATTTTCTCACAATAAGGTGAAAACAGCCACCAACTCCACATGGGTTGACCAACGAAACTGGTCAATCACATCAATGGGCTGCATCGTGTATCCCGCCTTGATCAAAATATTTGCATCGCGGGCAAAGCTGACAGGGTTGCAAGATACCGCCACAATCGTTTTTGGCTTTGCAAGGGCCATTTGTAAAAACTGTTTTTCGGCACCGGCGCGCGGCGGATCAATCACCACCGCATCAAATCGCTTTAATTCATCCGGCAAAACCGGGCGACGAAATAAATCGCGAGCCTCGGTTGTGAGCTGCTTTAATCCGCTTGCCTGCCGCCAACCCTGATCCAGCGCTGTTAACATTTCTGCCTGTCCCTCAACCGCATGAATTTGGGCAACCCGCGCCATTGGCAAAGAAAATGTGCCGCAGCCTGCAAACAGATCAATAATATGTTTGGCCCCCGAAACACCGCAAAGCACAGCGTCAACCAAAGCATCTTCGCCTTCTTTTGTTGCCTGCAAAAAAGAACCGGCGGGCGGGATAATTTGGCTGGTGTCAAATATCTGATAAGGCGGGCTGATTTCGGCGACCGGTTCGCTGTTCCATGTCAGGCGCGCCAATCCGTGGCTGTAGGCCAGCGCGGCCAATACCATTTGCATTTGCGCGTCCAGCGGTTTTGCATCCGTTACGGCCACATCAACCCCTGTTTCAGAGCGGGTCACGGTAAAGCGGATCTCGGATTTTCGTGACGCGCCTAAAACGGTTATTTCACGCAAAACCGGCACAATTTCTAACAATTCGGGTGCGAGCAAATGACAATCCGGCGTTTCGGTAATAATGTCCGAAGCACGCGCATGAAACCCGACAAGCGCGCTTTTCTTTGTGCGACGCCCTGAAAATACCGCCCGACGACGGCTACCGGCAGGCGAGGTTTGAATGCTTTTAATCTCGGCCTTAATGCCTTGCGCGGCCAAGGCTGAAATCACCAGATCCTGTTTCCACGCGGCCACAAAATCATCGGATGCGTGTTGCAAAGAGCACCCCCCGCAAGATTTATAATGCCTGCACGGCGCACTGATGCGATCCGGTGAAGGCGTCATTATTTTCGGGGTGCAAATGCGACCATCTATAATTTCACCGCCGATAATTTCGCCGGGCAAGACCCTTGCGGCAAATACCGGCCCATCCGCTATCCCGTCTCCGTGATGGCCTAAACGTGTGATTGTGATGCTCATTATTCTGCGTCTTTTATGCCGATGAAGCCACCGGATTGGCGCTGCCAATATCCGGCGTATTTACCATTCATTTCCAGCAACTGCGCATGGGTGCCTTCTTCGATAATGCGACCCTGATCCAGCACAATTATACGATCCATGCGCGCGATTGTCGATAAACGATGCGCAATTGCCAGCACAGTTTTGCCCTCCATCACGCGCGATAAAGCCGTCTGGATAATCGCCTCGACCTCGCTATCAAGTGCGCTGGTGGCCTCATCCAGAACCAAAATCGGCGCGTCCTTTAAAATCGCACGGGCAAGCGCAATGCGTTGGCGTTGACCGCCGGATAATTTAACGCCGCGCTCGCCCAGATAGGCATCATAACCGCTGCGTCCCTTGAAATCTTTCAGGTCCTGAATGAAACCATCGGCCTCGGCGCGTTTGGCGGCATCAACCACATCGGACTCGCAAGCGTCGGGGCGTCCGTAAAGAATATTATCGCGCGCCGAGCGATTAAACATCGCGGTTTCCTGTGTGACCATGCCGATTTGGCGGCGCAGACTTTCCTGAGTGGTTGCCGCAATGGGCTGCCCGTCAATTAAAATCTGGCCGCTTTCGGGATCATAAAGCCGCATCAAAAGCGCAACCAGCGTTGATTTTCCCGCCCCCGAAGCGCCGACAATTCCCAGTTTTTCGCCTGATCGAATCGTCAAATCAATCCCCGTCACCCCGCCCGTTTCACCGCCATAAGCAAAACTGATATCTTTGAATTTCACCTCGGCCTGTGTGATCTGCATCTGGCGGGCATCTGCGGAATCAACCAAACCATGCGTAGGGGTCAAGGTCCTCATCCCATCCTCGGCCTCGCCAATTGCGGCGTAAATTCCCATAAATGCAAAGCTGACCCAGCCGGTTAATTGGGCAATACGCAGCGAAATCGCCCCGGTTGTTGCAATATTTCCGGGCGTGATTTCACCGTAAGACCACAGCAAAAGCGCACCACCAACAAGCAGCACAGGAACAGAACCGGCAAGCGCCATCAGGCTAAAGCGAAACATCGTTGCCAGTTTTCCAAACGCAAGCATACTATGTTGCAGACGAACCATAGCCGATTGTGCCGCGCTGTCTTCGTGCCGGTGATGGGCGAATAATTTAACGGTTTTGATATTGGTGACCGTATCGACAATCTGCCCGCTCAGCACAGCACGCGATGCAGCACGTTTTTTGGCGAGGACGCGAATGCGTGGCAAAAACCAGCGGATTAGAGCCGCATAAATACCCATCCAGACAATCAGGGCCAGCCCCACACGCCAGTCAATTGCACCGAGCAAGGCCGCCGATCCTATCAAAGAAGCAAGCGCAAAGGCCATGACGTTGATGGTTTCAACCACCACTTCGGTAACCGCGCGCGCCGTTTGCATTTGCTTTTGCGCAATCCGGCCGGCGAAATCATTGTCAAAAAAACTGACCGAATGGCCCAGCGTATACCGGTTTAGCCGCGAGAGCACCAAAGGAAACACATTCGGATTTATCGAAATCGATTGCAGCCCGACATTGATCAAAACCATCAGCGGGCGCAGAAACAGGAAAAATGCGACAATCAGCAGCAACATGGTGGTCTGGTCACGGACAAAACTTGCGCCGTGCTCGATCGCGCCATCGATAACCATCCCGAGCAACAATGCTGTTGTGACCTCGAGCAACCCGGTTATGGCGGCGGCGACTGCCGATAATGACAAAACCGGGAAACTCCCCTTCAGGCACCAATGAAAAAACCGCGCCAAGGTCTTTGGCGGCGGGCCATCAGCTGGCTGAAAAGCATCTATCCATTTTGAGGGTTTCACGTGGCAATTCCATCTTTGTCCGGGGGCATCATAACGGTTGTGGCAGTTAGCGCCAGTGGCATTTGGAATTACGTATAAGTTCCGCCCCTTTGACAGAAATCGCGCACGAGGGAGCGCGTCGTATGCTTGCCGAAGCATTGGTCGCGGAGGCCGTTACCGGTTTTGGCGAAGAACGGCTAACAAACGGTCGGCAGCGGGAATGTGCCACGCGCCCTTAGCTGTGCGAACCAGATTTAGCCCCGA
>CAYSBD010000078.1:0-11152 GCA_964429175.1 uncultured Marinosulfonomonas sp. | reverse complement strand
CACAGAATACATCTCCCGCCCTCCGATAATACGAAGGGCACAAACTGGCGGTATTTTACTCCGCTACAATCACATTATATGATCGCTTCTGTGGCCCAATATTGCACCGCGTTTTACAGAATGCGGTTTTAAACTTGCTGCGCCGTGCTTTTGCTGCTCTTCTGGTGTGAGGGTGGCCGCAGAAAGCAAAGTGAGAAGAAAACCATGTTCAGCAAAAATCATATTGAATTCAAAGCCCTTGACCTGCCGGATCGCGCCGATTTAAGCGATGCCCAGATGCGCGATGCGGCGGCCGGATTTTACGATGTGATGAAGCGCCGCCATTCGGTGCGTGACTTTTCTGATCGGGCGGTTGAACGTGCGGTAATCGAGGATTGCATCCGCACGGCAGGCTCGGCTCCCAGCGGGGCAAATCATCAGCCGTGGCATTTTGTGGCGATTTCGGCGGCTGATTTCAAACACAGGATCAGACTATCCAGCGAAGAAGAAGAGCGCAAATTTTACGAGGGTGGTGGTGGCGATGAATGGCTAAAAGCGTTGGAACCCATCGGCACGAATGCGGATAAACCGCATCTTGATATCGCCCCGTGGCTGATTGTGGTTTTTGCAAAACGCTGGGGTTATTTTGAAGACGGCAGCCGGTTCAAAAATTACTATGTGCCTGAAAGTGTTGGGATTTCCACCGGGTTTCTGTTGGCCGCACTACATCAGGCCGGGCTGGTGACACTAACGCACACGCCCAACCCGATGCGATTTTTAAACGAAATGCTGGGGCGCGATAGCTCGGAAAAACCAACCATGATCATTGCGGTTGGTCATCCGGCGGATGATGCTACAGTGCCCGAAGTCGCCAAAATAAAAAAGCCTCTGGGTGAAATATTGACCGTTTTTGATTAAAGAATACACGGTTAATATCTGTCTTTTTTCTACAATTCTGCGCCCGAGTAATTGGTTTTTAAATTCAGGCGAAAGCGGCTTGCAGCGCAATTTCAACCATATCGCCAAAAGTTTTTTCGCGTTGATCCGATGGCAGGGATTCGTTTGTTAGCAGGTGGTCGGAAACGGTTAAAATAGCCAAAGCGCGGCGATTGTAGCGCAGCGCCAGATTATAAAGCTCGGCCGCTTCCATTTCTACACCTAAAATGCCGTGACGCACCATTTGCTCGTTCAGATCGGGGCGCTCGTCATAAAACACATCCGACGAATAAATCCCGCCAACATGGGTGGCCACATCGCGGGATCGCGATGCCTTGACTGCGGCTTCCAGCAACGAATAATCAGCGCAGGGGGCGAAATTCATTTCCTTGAAAATACCGCTTGAGGGGGTGGAAAGCGAGGTCGCTGTCATCGCGATAATCACGTCACGGATTTTCACATCTTCCTGCATCGCCCCGCAAGATCCGATGCGAATCAGGGTTTGGACGTCATATTCGTTGATCAGCTCATTGGCATAAATCGACAGGCTGGCCATGCCCATACCCGAACCCTGAATGGTGACGCGGTTGCCATTCCAGGTGCCGGTGAAACCCAACATTCCACGCACCTGATTGATGCATTTTGCGTCTTTCAGAAAGGTTTCGGCCGCCCATTTGGCACGATACGGATCACCCGGCATCAGAACGGTTTGGGCAATTTCGCCAGCTTTTGCGCCGATATGGACTGTCATGGGAAGCCTTTCTGTTGCGATCACATTTACCTATACTAGCTTTGTTGTGCTACATAATACCATTGGAAAATTGCAGCCGTTCTGCAAAACAAGCGGTTCAAGTGTGAATGCTTTTGGTGGCCGATAATTGAAAAATACGCCAAGAAATATAGTGGTTAATTTTGCGATCGGTTTGGGTGCCCATGCTAAGGGCCGGTTTGTGCGTAGGTTGTAAAAATATTTGTAACCAAGCGGTTCAAGCATATCGAGTGCAGGGCTTTTATCTTTGATTATCTGTGCGCTAAGAATCTCGATTCCGATAACCGGTTTGTGTTTTTCCAATGTTTTCAAGGCGCCCGAAATACAGGCCTCTTCATGCCCCTCTACATCGATCTTGACAAAGTCAATGTTAGCCGCATTCTTGACCTCGTCCATGTCATCCACACGATCCAGCTTGAGTTCCACTTTTTTCTGCTGTTCGGCAGAACCCTCAGACAGATTGAAGGTAAGCGATGTAGCCCCAACATTCTGCGGGTGGAAATATGCTGTTTGTATCGCGCTTTTGTCCGATGCACCTTTGTTGACGGGGGTTATATTGTCTACGAGCTGGGCGTTTATATCAAGAAGCTTGAAGGTGCGCGGGTTTGGCTCGAGTGCGATGATATCTGTGAAATATTCGGCAAAAAACAAAGTATGATTGCCAATATTCGCACCAATATCAAGACATGTGCGTCTACCGGGTAGTTGCGGGAAAATATCTTTGGCGAGGAAATTCAGCTCGTCGCGCTCGAAGCGTCCGTCAAGATGGATATGCTTCGTGATCAAGTCAAAGGAAAAAACAGCGAGCTGTGGGTAGTTCTCCAAGTGTTTTTTGTTATTCTTTTTTAAAAACATTGCTGTGATTTTTCTAGTAATAGCGCCCATAGTCTTACCTCAAATTTGGGAACCCTTAATCACAAGTTCCGGTTGATCCACTATAGTAGCGGCCCTCAGAAATAACAAACCCCCGAAGCAAAGCCGCGGGGGTCGTTTTTCAGCAGCCCGAAGGCTACCTATATTCGCATATCGTTCAGACGCGCCCTAGAGCATACCTTCGCGTTGCGATTTTTTGCGCGCGAGCTTGCGGGAACGTCGAATAGCTTCTGCTTTCTGACGTGCCTTTTTCTCGGACGGTTTTTCGTAAGCTGTACGAAGCTTCATTTCACGAAATACACCTTCGCGTTGCAGCTTCTTTTTCAGGGCACGAAGCGCCTGATCGACATTGTTTTCACGAACACTGACCTGCATGTGGTTACACCACCTTCCTAGGTTAAATTTGCAAAAAGTTGCAGGAACTGGCCCTATAACAGTGTAACGTGGTTCTGTCCACAATATAAGATTCGGCAAAGGAAGCAAATTATGACCCAGTCAAAAACCTCGAAGCGGGGAAAAATCCCGAAAGATGCGCTGCTGAATGCGATCCTGCCCCATGTTATATTTGATGGCTGGAGCGATGCCAGCTTTGATCTGGCGGTTGCCGATTTGGGCATGGATAGCGTGGTTGCGCGCGCCGTTTGTCCACGCGGGGCTGCGGATTTGGCGATTGCGCTGCATCAACGTGGTGATGCGCTGATGCTGAAAAAATTCGCCGTGTCGGACCTGTCGGATTTACGTTACAGCGCCAGGATTGCGGCCTTGGTCCGGATGCGGATCGAGGTGATTGATGATCGTGAAGTCGTGCGTAGGGCCGGTGCGTTATTTGCGCTTCCCAAACATGTTCCCGATGGCAGCAAGCTGATTTGGGACACTTGCGATGTGATCTGGAATGCGCTGGGCGATACTTCGGATGATATCAATTGGTACACAAAAAGAGCAACATTATCAGCGGTTTATTCATCAACCGTGCTGTTTTGGCTGGGCGATGACAGCGACGGGAATGCGGCCAGTTGGGAATTTCTGGACCGCCGGATTGAAAATGTAATGCAGATTGAAAAACTAAAGTCTGGGGTGCGCAAAAGCCCTGCTTTAAAAGCGCTGTTCGCCGGACCTGTCTGGGCCATGAGCCATGTGCGCGCACCCAAGGATTCATCCGGATGCGGGGGTGTGAAATGAGTTTGCCAAAAACCATGCGTGCCGTTGAAATAACAAAACCGGGCGGGCCGGAAGTGTTG
Organism: uncultured Marinosulfonomonas sp.; assembly: GCA_964429175.1. Taxonomy (GTDB): domain Bacteria; phylum Pseudomonadota; class Alphaproteobacteria; order Rhodobacterales; family Rhodobacteraceae; genus Profundibacter. The sequence goes on along the minus strand of CAYSBD010000078.1, from coordinate 7,357 downwards.
CAGATTTGTGAGCGCCCCGTGCCGCTGCCTGCTTATGGCGAGGTTCTGATCCGGCTGGAATATGCGGGCGTGAACCGTCCCGATGCGCTGCAACGCGCGGGCAGTTATGCGCCGCCAAAAACGGCCAGTGATCTGCCGGGGCTTGAGGGGGCGGGTAAAATCGTCGCGCTGGGTGATGGGGTAACGCAATGGGCTGTTGGTGATTCGGTTTGTGCGTTGCTGCCCGGCGGCGGTTATGCAGAATTTGTGACCTGCTCGGCCAAACACGCGCTGCCGGTGCCGAAAAATATGTCGATGAAGCAGGCGGCTTGCTTGCCGGAAACTTTTTTCACGGTTTGGTCCAACGTGTTTATGCGTGGCGGCTTACAGGCCGGCGAGCGGTTTTTGGTGCATGGCGGCAGCAGCGGCATTGGCACCACGGCGATTCAGCTGGCCAATGCTTTTGGCGCACGGGTTTTTACCACGGCCGGATCCGCTGAAAAATGCGCGGCCTGTTTGGGGTTGGGGGCGGAACAGGCGCTGAATTACCGTGATGCGGATTTTGTGGAAATGATGCGTGGCCAAGGCGGTGCGGATTTAATTCTGGACATGGTCGGCGGGGATTATATCGGGCGCAACATCAGGGCGCTGGCAAATGACGGGCGACTGGTGCAGATTGCGTTTTTGCAGGGGCCAAAGGTGGAGCTGAACTTTGCCCATATCATGATGCGCCGCCTTACAGTGACGGGTAGCACCCTGCGGCCACAAAGTGATTTGGCCAAGGCGCGGATTGCTGATGAATTGCTGGAGAAGGTCTGGCCGTTGCTGGATGCTGGCCGGGTTTCGCCGGTAATGGATTTAGAATTTGCGCTGGCAGATGCGAAAAACGCCCATTCACGGATTGAGTCCGGCCAGCATATTGGCAAGATTGTTTTGAAGATTGGGTAGTTAGGGCGGGCAAATTTACCCGCCCCCTTAGTTATTCAGGCATTAATGCATCTACAAGGCTACATGCTACAACCATAGGAAAGCGCTTGCCGGTTTTGACTTCGGAAACACGCCCTTGGTTCATCCCGCCTAGGTGGGATGCAATTTGAGCATGGTTCATTTTGGTCCCTTGCAAAAGGGCCTTTATTTTAGCAGCATTGGCTGCTGTAAGTTGCGGTGAAATATTTTTCATCACAATTTCCTTTCGAATCGCATTGCTAAAAAGGAACTGTCGAACTAAAGTTTCACCATTGCGTTTGGAAAGAAACGTTTCGCTCGACAGTTCCACTTGAACAACCTGCGACGTGGCTGACCAAGTTGTCGCACGAGGCTGTTAGTGCAGTCTCGTGCGTCTTACACCAGATGTTGGGTCACTGTTTTGCGAATCATCTACTGGTATTGTTGGATGATATACCCTGTAGTTGTAGTGGGCAAATTGTATATACCTGTGGATAACTCGTATATTCTATATGGTGTATGTTAAGGTTGAATATTTATTTTAAGCTGCATTATCATAGTCAACTTTACATGAAATTATGAGTGTATGGAGGCTTACCTAATCGGAGCAAACACCGCATCCCTCATCGAACAATCCCTGATCACATCCGCCCCACAAACTCGCGGCTGTAAACCTTTGGTCAAACAAAGCCGCGCCTCTTGAATACGCCCCTGTTTGCAGGTGATCGTTAGCATATCGGCAGACCAATCAGGATTTGATTTCAGGAATGCCTCTTCAATCACTGCAGCGGGCAATTTGACCGCGCGTTCCAGTTTTCGCAGCACCGGCGGGCGCACCACTGCGTTATAGGCCTGACGTGCTATTTTGAAATATTGCTCGGAACTTAACCCCGAACAGCGCCCGTGTTTTTTCCACTGATGCCACGCCAAACCACCCGATGCCATGATATCGGCCATTGCGCCGGTTTCGCCGCGTGAAGGCGGGCGGGCCAAAGTGTTGCAATAGCTGGGATAGCCCCGTTCATGCTGTGGCCAAAGCCCGTGCAAAATCCAGCCGAATTCATGGCGCGGATCGCATTGGTCTGCACCGCGCCGATCACCTTCAATTGCGCACCATGTGGGCGACCAAGACAGGGACAAAACATAGTAGTCAAAATCCCCGGCCCGCTCACCATCAGCCCGTACTGAAGGGGCCAAAACAGCCATTGCCAGCAGGATTACTATAATTGAACGCATTTACTCTTTCCTCTTTTAGGTAAGCGCATTATATAGGCTGCAAGTTCCCTGACAATGCGAACCTGCTTCAAGCTGAAGCCGCCCATTCAAGGGTATAGGGAAGTTATGTTTTGAAGATATGTTTTAGGAGAGTTCAAAATGGCTAAACCGATCATGGCAAAAGCAACCGCCGTTTGGCTGGTGGACAACACAACGCTGACTTTTAAACAGGTCGCCGATTTTTGTGAATTGCACGAATTGGAAGTGCAGGGCATTGCCGATGGTGATGTGGCGGCCGACGTAAAAGGGTTTGATCCGATTTCGAATAACCAGCTGACGCGCGATCAAATCAAGGAAGCCGAAGATGATCCCAAGCAAAAGCTGAAGCTGAAGTTTTACGCGGCGGCCGTGGGCGAGGAAAAACGCCGTGGCCCGCGTTATACCCCGCTGTCAAAACGCCAGGATCGGCCCGCATCGATCCTGTGGTTGGTGAAATTCCACCCTGAATTGGCCGACAGCCAGATTAGCAAACTGGTCGGCACCACCAAGCCAACGATTCAGGCATTACGCGAACGCACCCACTGGAACATCGCCAATATTCAGCCGATTGATCCGGTTGCGCTGGGCCTGTGCAAACAGACCGAACTGGATGCGGCCGTGCAAAAAGCCAGCGCCAAAAAGGCCAAAGAAGGCGGTGTGATGTCGGATGACGAGCGGCGCAAACTGGTCTCGACCGAGCAATCGTTGGCACCGGCAGAAGAGAAAAAGATGCCGGCTTCGATGGCGGGTCTTGAAGCATTTTCCTTAATGGACGCACCTGCCGAGGAAGCCGAGCCGCAGCTGGATGCCGAAAGTCTCTTTAATTTACCCGATGCAGAAGACGATTCCGATGACGCCAAATAAGCGTTAATGCACTGTCAAAATCAATAAACCCCGTTGCTTTTGCCGCGGGGTTTATCGTTTGGGGAATTGCTTCATTTAACTTTCTGTGCCGCTTGTTGCAATCCGTCGGCGCGCATGGATCTCGCTCAATTCAGCGACGCCTCTAAATTAAGGGTCATGGTTAGCTATGCGCATTATGCGTCTGCGGCGTTTCATCCAAAGTATATTCCTGCCATGATTGTTGCAAAATCAGCTGGGCCGAGCGTAAAAACAACCCGGCCATAATCAGCGCCACGACCAAATCCGGCCACGCGGTCGCTGTGTGCCAAACCGCCACGGATGCAAACATCACCGCCACATTGCCAATCGCGTCATTGCGCGAACACAACCAAACCGAGCGCACATTTGCATCGCCGTCTTTATAGCGCGCCAATAACATGACGCTGATCAGATTGGCGGCCAGTGCCAAAAACCCGATCACCCCCATGATTTCGGCTTTTGGCGGGTCCAGCACAAAAAACTGATAAACCGTTGATCCAAACACCCAAAACCCCATCATCGCCAAACTGATGCCCTTTAGCATGGCGGCGGTGGCGCGCACCTTCAGGCTCATGCCGATCACGGCAAGGCTCATGCCATAGGTCAGCGCGTCGCCCAGAAAATCCAGCGCATCGGCCTTCAGGGCCTGTGATCCGGCCAGCTTGCCAGCCGTCATTTCCACCACAAACATCACGGCGTTAATGATGATCACGACCCATAAAATCATTTTGTAACGCGGATCAACCCCGTCAAATACCGGATTACCCGAACACCCGCATGCGGTGTTTTCTGTGCTGCAACTCTCTGTCATTTTTCTGTCCTTGATTCGCGTGACAGAGTATATATAATCCCTCTAGTAGCTATAGCTTCAAGGGAAATTTTGCGCATGTATTCAATTGGCCAGCTTTCCAAGAAAACCGGCGTCAAGGTGCCAACGATCCGGTATTACGAGCAGATCGGCCTGATCGGCGCGCCAGAACGCAGCGCGGGAAATCAGCGGCGTTACACCCAAGACGGGTTTGCACGGCTGTCATTCATCCGCCATTCGCGCGATTTGGGGTTTTCGCTAGAGGATACGCGTGAACTTCTGAACCTCAGCGAACACCCGGAGGGGCAATGCAGTGGTGCCGATAAAATTGCCGCGCGTCACCTTTGTGCGCTTCGTGATAAAATTTCCAAGCTCAAGCGGCTTGAAAAAGAGCTGGAAAGAATCTCAAAATGCAAGGCCGGTACATTGGAAAATTGCGCGGTGCTGGAAAGCTTGGCAGACCACAGATTATGCGCGACAGAACACTAAAAGACGCATTAAAACCGTTTGCGTGCCTTCAGGGCGGTCGAAATAGTGCCATCATCCAGATAATCCAGCTCGCCACCGATCGGCACACCTTGGGCCAGCGAACTAATTGCCACATCCAAACCCTCCAGCGCGTCGGCAATATAATGCGCAGTGGTCTGGCCATCGACAGTGGCGTTCAGGGCTAAAATAATCTCGCTGATATTTTCCGCAACGACACGGGTGCGCAATTTCGGAATTTGCAAATCATCGGGGCCAACCGCATCCAGCGCCGACAGGGTGCCGCCCAAAACATGATAGCGGCCCTTAAAGGCACCGGCGCGCTCCATCGCCCATAAATCGGCCACATCTTCCACAACACAAAGCTCGCCATTGGCGCGTTTTGGCGCAACACAAATATCGCAAACATCCGACGTGCCGACATTGCCACAGCTCAAACACTCGCGCGCCGATACGGCAACCTCTGATAAAACATCGGCCAATGGCGTCATCAACAACGCCCGTTTTTTAATCATATGTAATACAGAACGCCGCGCCGAACGGGGGCCTAAACCGGGCAGTTTGGCCATCAGCTCAATCAGGTTTTCAATGTCCTGGGTTGAATTACGCATAAAACTGCCCCCTTCTTCTTGCCCTAAATACCTGCGCCGCAGGCATAGAATCTTTTTTACAACTTTAAAACGGCAATTTCATATCAGCCGGCAGCCCCAGGCCTTCGGTCAATCGGGCCATCTCGCGCTGCGAGCGCTCCGCGGCTTTGGCCTGCGCATCCTTAACGGCGGCCAGAATCAAATCCTCGACCACTTCTTTTTCATCGGGGTGAAAAATCGACGGATCAATATCAAGCGCCGTCAATTCGCCCTTGGCCGTTACCGTGGCTTTCACCAAACCCGCACCGGATTCGCCAACCACGGAAATATTGGCTAATTCATCCTGCATCTCGCCCATTTTAGCCTGCATTTCCTGTGCAGCTTTCATCATTTTGCTCATGTCGCCCATGCCTTTGAACATCCGCGCTCTCCTTTATTTACGGGTTGGATTTATAAATACGTTTGACGCAGATCATTAACAAGACCCCCGCAACCAAACGCGCTTAACTGTCTTCAAACGGATCCCATTCGCCCTCGACTTCGGGCAAAGCATCTGCCGCAGCAAGTTGCTCAATCGCCTTGGGGGTGGTCACGCTGGTTATTTTTGCACCGGGAAACGTGGTTAAAACAGCCTGCACCAGCGGATGTTTTTCCGCCTGATCCTTGAGCGCCTTAAAATCAGCCTCGCGGGTTTGGACCACCGTTGGCGCGCCGCCTTCATTCACCAAAGTCACGGCCCAACGCACGCCGGTCCAGCCCTGCAAACGCCGGCCAAGTCGCTGCGCCAAATCCTGCGGGGCTTTTTCCGTCGGCTGAAATTCGATCCGTCCGGGGCTATAACTGGCAAGGCGCAAACCACATTCGACCTCGACCAGCAACTTGACATCGCGCATCGTGCGGATCAATTCGACCACATCCTCAAACCGTGCGTAACGCGCCAGCGGATCCTGTGCCGCGACAGCATGGGCAAGCGCCGTCGATGCCCCGCCTGACGAGCCACCAATCGGCCCGGCCGGTGCGCGCCCCGCGCCGGTTTGCGCATTGTTTTGCAGAGCAGCCATGCCTGATCCACCACCGCCGCCAGCCGGCGGAGAGGGCGGCGGAGAGGGCGGTGGCGTTTTATCTTTCAGTTTTTTCACCAACTCTGCCGGCGTTGGCAAATCCGCCACATGGGTCAAGCGGATCACCGCCATTTCAGCCGCCATCATGGTGTTTGGTGCCATGGCCACTTCTTCCAGAGATTTTAATAACATCTGCCACATCCGCGCCATCACCCGCATTGGCAGGGCGGCCGACATCGCTTGGCCGCGGCTGCGCTCGTCGGGTGAAATGGTCGGATCATCGCTGGCTTCCGGCGTGATTTTGACCACCGATATCCAGTGGGTGATTTCGGCCAGATCCTTTAGAACCGCCATCGGATCAGCCCCGTCCGAATATTGCCCCGACAGCTCGCGCAACGCACCGGCCGCATCGCCCTTGACGATCAGATCAAACAAATCCAGCACCCGCCCGCGATCGGCCAAACCCAGCATGGCGCGAATTTGATCGGCCGTGGTTTCGCCCGCCCCGTGGCTGATGGCCTGATCCAGCAAAGACGTTGCATCGCGCGCCGAACCCTCGGAGGCGCGCGTGATCAGCGCCAGCGCATCATCCGAAATTTTGGCGCCCTCGGCATCGGCGATTTTGCGGATCAGGGCGATCATCACTTCGGGTTCAATCCGGCGCAGATCAAAGCGTTGGCAGCGCGACAAAACCGTCACCGGAACCTTGCGGATTTCGGTGGTCGCAAAGATGAATTTCACATGCTCGGGCGGCTCTTCCAGCGTTTTGAGCAGCGCGTTAAAGGCACTGGTTGAAAGCATGTGCACCTCGTCGATGATGTATATTTTATAACGCGCCGAGGCCGCGCGGTAATGCACAGAATCAATAATTTCGCGAATGTCACCAACGCCCGTGCGGCTGGCGGCATCCATTTCCATCACATCGACATGGCGCCCCTCGATGATCGCCGCGCAATGCTCGCAACTGCCGCAAGGTTCGGTGGTCGGGCCGCTTTTCCCATCGGTGCCAATGCAATTCATCCCCTTGGCAATAATGCGCGCGGTGGTGGTTTTGCCGGTGCCGCGGATGCCGGTCATGATAAATGCCTGCGCAATCCGGTCGGCCTTAAACGCGTTTCTCAGGGTGCGCACCATGGCATCCTGGCCCACCAGATCGACAAAGCTTTCGGGCCGGTATTTGCGGGCCAGAACTTGATAGACGGTTTTGTTGGCTTCGCTCATGGGACCTCGCGGGATTTGGGTTTGAGGCAGTTTAAGGCCAGAGCCGGCTCAGGTCCAGTGGTGCTGCCAAGAAATGCAGGGCAATCCACTGAACGTCACTGAGCGATAATTTTGCACATGTAGTCATCGTC
>CAYSBD010000077.1:0-11538 GCA_964429175.1 uncultured Marinosulfonomonas sp. | reverse complement strand
ATATCGCCGGTCTGGTCAAGGGCGCGTCCAAAGGCGAGGGGCTGGGCAACCAGTTCTTGGCCACGATCCGCGAGGTTGACGCCATCGCCCATGTGCTGCGCTGTTTTGAAGACGGCGATGTCACCCATGTCGAGGGGCGCGTTGATCCGGTTGAGGATGCTGCGACGATTGAAACCGAATTGATGCTGGCCGATATGGAATCGATTGAAAAGCGTTTGCAAGGCATTGTTCGCAAGGTACGCGGCGGCGACAAAGAGGCGGTGCAGCAGGAACGTCTGTTAACGGCAGCGCTTGCGATGTTGGAAGATGGCAAGCCGGCGCGTTACGTCGAGGTGGATGAAGATGACGCCAAGGCATGGAAAATGCTGCAACTTTTGACGACAAAGCCGATCCTTTATGTGTGCAATGTCGAGGAAGATGCATCAGCCAAGGGTAACGCGCATTCCGCCCGTGTGGCCGAGATGGCGGCGGATCAGGGAAATGGACATGTGATTATTTCCGCCCAGATCGAGGAAGAAATCAGCCAGCTGGAACCGGATGAGGCCGAAATGTTCCTAAGCGAAATGGGGCTGGAGGAAGCCGGTCTGGATCGTTTGATCCGCGCGGGTTACGGGCTGTTGCATTTGGAAACCTATTTCACCGTTGGCCCCAAAGAAGCGCGCGCCTGGACGATTAAACAAGGCACCCTTGCACCCAAAGCGGCCGGTGTGATTCACGGTGATTTCGAGCGTGGTTTTATCCGGGCGGAAACCATCGCCTATGATGATTTTATCGCGCTAAATGGCGAAGCCGGTGCCAAAGAGGCCGGTAAAATGCGGGTCGAGGGCAAGACTTACGAGGTTAAAGACGGCGATGTGATGCATTTCCTGTTTAATACTTGAAATTTGACGGTTTCGCCCGTTATCCAAGGATACTCGGGCGAATCTGCAAAGCTTAATCGGCCTTAAAGTGTTTGGATAATTTCAGGCCCTGACCTTGATAATTCGAGGCAAGATCGGCCCCATAAAGATTTTCCGGCACTGCCGCCATTTTTTCATAAACCAGCCGCCCGACGATCTGGGCATGTTCCAGCACAAACGGGGCTTCGTGGCAGCGCACTTCAAGCACCCCGCGCGAGCCTTTTCCACCAGCCGCCGCATGGCCAAAACCCGGATCAAAAAACCCCGCGTAATGCACGCGAAACTCACCGGCCATAGCCAGATAAGGCGCCATTTCCGCCGCGCAATCGGGCGGAATATGCACAGCCTCGCGGCTAACCAGAATGTAGAATGCACCGGGGTCAAGAATGATGCGGCCCGCGTCTGTGTGGATCGGCTCCCAGTAATCATGGGGCAAGTAATGGCCGATATTATCCAGATCAATCAGGCCGGTGTGGGGTTTGGCGCGGTAGCCGACCAGATTGCCGGTTTGGGGGCGCAAATCCACCGAAAATCCAAGGCCGTGGTCAATATGCGCCGGTCCATCCACCAGCGCGTGTTTTTTGTGGCGGGCGCGCAGATCATCGTCGCTTAGCACGGCTTGGCCGGCGCGAAAACGGATCTGGTTCAGGCGCATAGCGGGGCGCACCAGCACCGAAAACGAGCGCGGGCAAATCTCGGCATAAAGCGGGCCGCAATAACCCGGCGCGATGCGGTCAAATTCAACGCCATTATCGGTGATCGTGCGGGTTAGCAAATCCAGCCGCCCGGTCGAGGATTTGGCATTGGCCACCGCCTGCACGCCTTGAGGCAAGGCAAGGCTCTCCATCAGCGGCACCAGATAAACCGCACCTTTTTCCAGCACAGCGCCGCCGGATAAATCAATCCGGTGCATTTCAAATTCGTTCAACCGCTCCATCACCGAGGCATTGGCACCGGTTAGAAACGAGGCCCGAACACGATAAGCGATTGTTCCCAAACGCAAATCAATCGATGCAGGTTGAATTTGTTCAGGCGTAATCTCGGGGCTGGCGGTGATTTGGCCGGCTGCAATCATGGCTTGCAGCATATGGTCCGCTAAAACGCCGGTGTTTATCTTGGTGTTGCTGCCGGTCATTTTTCATTCCCCGAATAAGCCAAACCGCCCGACACCGTTTTGGTGCGGACGGTTTTGAAAATGGTCGGGCTAGCAGGACTCGAACCTGCGACCTTCCGTCCCCCAGACGGACGCGCTACCAGACTGCGCCATAGCCCGAATTGGCCCCCTACATAATGCTTTTGCGCCCCGTGGCAAGCCGTAAAGCCCATAATCCGGTTTAGCTTTCGTTCTTTGGATCACTGCTGTCCTGCATTTTGCTCTGCAATGCTTCGAGACGGCTGAAAATCGAGGATAATTTCGGCTTTTCTTCCGGTTGCGGTGTCGGATCGGGTTTATTTTCTTCGGGTGTTGACACGGGGGTCGGTCCGGGTTTCTCAGGCTCAGGCTCAGGCTCAGGCTCAGGCTCAGGCTCAGGCTCAGGCTCAGGCGATTCAGAAATTGGTGTAGGTTCGGCTTCTGGCTGTTGCACAGGTTCCAGCGCAGAAGTTTCTAAAACCGGGGCCGGTTCTGGCTCGGGTGTGTCGAATTCCAGTTCAGGCACTGGCTCCGAAATTTCCGGCTCTGGCGTATCCGAAACGGGCACGGGTTCGGGGGAGGTTTCGAGCGCAGGCTCAAGCTCCAGATCGGTCGATTCGACTTCTGGCTCGGGTTGCTCTACAGGCGCGGGCGTTTCAGAAGCCGGTTCGGGCTGGGATTCGGGCAATTCGAGTTGCGGTTCAATATCCGGTTCTGGCATAGATTTTGGCATAGATTCTGGCACAGTTTTCGGCTCTGGATCAGCTTGCGCCGTGATTTTCGCTGGGGCAGCGTCCGCCTCGATTGTCGCGCCCAGTTCGGCATCAACGGGCTGCGACAGTTCGCAAATGCCGCTCACCCCATCACTGCTCAGCCGTTTTTGCACACCTTTTATTGTCATCCCGTCTTCGTGCAGCAGCTTCTTTATTCCCCCCAGCAGGCGCATATCTGCGGGGCGGTAATACCGGCGCCCGCCCGCCCGCTTTACCGGTTTGACCTGCGTAAATTTGCTCTCCCAAAATCGCAAAACATGGGCGGGAGTATCGAGCCAGTCGGCGACTTCGCTGATGGTTCTGAATGCGTCGGGGGATTTGGCCAATGTTGGCGTCCTAGCGTTTATTGCCCGTCGCAACCCGATCTTTCATCAGATGCGAGGGACGAAAGGTAAGAACCCGGCGTGGCGAAATCGAGACCTCTTGGCCGGTTTTTGGGTTGCGCCCGACGCGCGCGGCCTTGTCGCGCACACCAAAGGTGCCAAAGGATGAAATTTTCACAGATTCGCCGCGCACCAAGGCGTCGGACATATGCTCAAGCATGCTCTCGACCAATGCCGAACTTTCATTGCGGCTTAGACCGACTTCACGAAATACAGCTTCGCTTAGATCCATTCTTGTTAACGTCTTTTCACTCATAATATCCCCGTTACTTGCTGCCAGCTTTTGGCAACCATAGCGGGCAGTGAATTTACGAGTCAATATCAATGGCTTGCAAGAAGGGATTAATTCGCGAATTACCAGCGAATTACCACGGATCCCCACGCCAGACCGCCGCCGATTGCCTCGGTCAGCAATAAATCGCCCTGTTTGATTTGCCCGCGGGCCTTGCCGACCGACAGCGCGAGGGGAATCGATGCGGCAGAGGTGTTGCCGTGATCTTGCACGGTCTGAATGACCTGATCCATCGAGATGCCCATTTTCTTGGCGGTTCCGGCGATGATTCGGATGTTGGCCTGATGGGGCACAATCCAGTCGACATCGCTATCTTTCAGGTCTGCTTTGTGCAGGGCGGCCCCCGCCGTCGAGGTTAGTTTTTCCACCGCCTTGCGAAACAGAGCGTTACCTTGCATGCGCAAAAAACCCGAAGTCTGCGTGGTGGAAACACCGCCATCGACATAAAGCATATCGCGGTAGCGCCCGTCGGAATTCAGATCGGCCGCCAGAATGCCGCGATCGGTGTTTTTGCCGGCACCGTCTTGGGCCTCGAGCACCAGCGCACCGGCACCGTCACCAAATAAAACGCAAGTGGCGCGATCAGACCAATCCATGATCCGGCTAAAGGTTTCGGCCCCGATTACCAGCACGCGTTTGGCCTGACCCGACAGGATCAGCGCGTTGGCGTTGGCCATGGCAAAGACAAATCCGGCGCAAACCGCCTGCACGTCAAAGGCAAAACCGCGCGTCATGCCCAATTGGGCCTGCACCATGGTCGCAACAGAAGGAAAGGTGTGATCCGGTGTCGAGGTGGCCAGCACGATGGCGTCGATATCATCGGCCACACAGCCCGCATCACTCAGCGCGGCGCGGGCGGCATGGGTGGCTAGCTGTGAAGTGGTTTCGCCCTCGGCGGCAATGTGGCGCCGCTCAATGCCGGTTCTGCTGCGGATCCATTCGTCGGTGGTATCAAGGGTTTTTTCAAATTCGCTGTTGGGAACGATACGTTCCGGCAAATAATGTCCAACCCCAATAGCTACGGCGCGCAGTGTCATTTTCTGGCCTTTGCTTTTATTTTGTAACGGTTTTTTTATCTTGTCGCGAAGCGGTGCCCGATGCAACCCTTGCGGCCAGTTTGTGATTGAAATCGGATTTGGACAAGGTGATGGCCAGCTGGATGGCCGCGGCAACTCCGGTCGCATCGGCCGAGCCGTGTGATTTTATCACGGTGCCGTTTAGCCCCAAAAACACGCCGCCATTTACCCGGCGTGGATCGATCCGGCGTTTCAGGCGTTTAAGCGAGGTCAGCGCCAGCAAGGATGCGACACGCGCAAACGGGGTGGCCTTGAAGGCCTGGCGCAGAAAATCGCTGATCAGGCTGGCGGTGCCTTCGCCGGTTTTCAGCGCCACATTGCCGGTAAAACCATCCGTGACGATAACATCCACCCGATCCGAGGGAATATCGCTGCCTTCAACAAAGCCGACAAAATCAAAATCTGCGGAATCTGCGGCCTCGGAAATCAATTCATGCGCAACTTTCAGCTCGGCGCGGCCTTTGTGTTCTTCGGTGCCAACATTCAGCAGGCCAACGCGCGGCCGCTCTAAACCCAGTCCGTTGCGGGCATAAGATGCACCCATCATGGCGTATTGCAGCAAGTCTTCCTGGTCGGCACGAATATCGGCGCCCACGTCCAGCATGATGTTAAAGCCGCTTTTATTGCGCGAGGGCCAAAGGCAGGCAATGGCGGGGCGGTTCACACTGGGCAATTTGCGCAGCCGGATCATCGAAACCGCCATCAGCGCACCGGTGTTGCCGCAGGAAACACAGACGCTTGCATCGCCGGTTTTCACCGCCTCGACGGCCGCCCACATCGAGGTTTTCTTGCCATAACGCATCACCTGACTGGGCTTGTCATCCATCGTCACCACTTCGTCGGCATGGTGGATTTCGCAACGTTTTGCGATGGCAGGTTTTTTGCCAAGCAGCGTTTTCAGCGTGGTTTGATCGCCGCTAAGAATAAAACCGATATCGGGGTTTTTGGTGGCCGCAACAAAAACGCCGGCAACCACAGCTGCCGGCCCTAGGTCGCCGCCCATGGCGTCAACCGATATTATGGTGCGCGTGTCGGTTTTAGCGATGGCGTCAGCATCAAGGGATGGCGCAGATTCGTTATCCGGTGTCATGCTCAAGATGCCAGGGCCGCCAAAGCTAAGCCGCGTTTTCGTCGTCGAAATCAGATTCGTCGATGACGGCAACAACTTCACGTTCGGCGTAATGACCGCAGTCCGAACAAACGTGGTGCGGGCGCTTTAATTCGCCGCAATTGGGGCATTCGGCAGGATTGCTGGCAACCAGCGCATCATGCGAACGACGCTGACCGCGCCGCGAGCGCGAAATTTTACTTTTGGGAACAGCCATGTGACAACCTCGGGATAATCGGGGCGTTTGCCCCAGTGTTTCGTGTGTGTTTCGTGTGTTTTATCTCTCATACACTATGGCGGGCCGTAGCTTCAACCCGTCATTTGCGCGAGCGCGGAACATACTGTGATTCTGGGGCGGCGCAAGTGGTTTCTTGACGAGGCAGGGCGCTGACCGCGGTCAGGTTTCTTTTTTCAACTGATCGCGCAGGGCAGAAAGCGCACCAAAGGGGCGGGCATCTTCGTCGCTCATGGGTTTTACGCCCTCTTTGGCAAAGATGGTTTCATTCAGGGTTGCGCCCTCGGTCTTTGGGTATAAAGGCAAGGCCAGCGATAGTGCCTCGAGCATGATGGCGTGCAAATCGATGAATTTACTCAGGGCTTCGCTATTTTCATCCCCGATGATTTCGGTTTCTTCATCATCGTTATCGGGGGTGTCGAACTTGGCTAGAAACTGGCGCTCGACCGCCACATCAATGCGGGTGCTGACCGGTTCTAATGTTAGCACGCAGGTCTGCACTACTGTTGCGCCCAAGTCGCCGATCAGGCCCCAATCGGCACTGCCTGTCGCGGATATCTGCCCGTAAAATCGTAGCTTTCGCAAGCCTTGAAGCCCTAGCTGCGCCGCGATTCCCTTGCGTTCACTGGGCGACGGGGCAAGGTCAAATTGCGTGGCTTTTTGCGTGTCCAGTTTGGAAACCCGCAGTTTTTGCGTCTTTTGGCTGTTGGTTGTCATAACGGTGTGCTTTTCCATTCTTGAAACGGCTGCGATCATTCTATAAGTCTGTGATATAAAGCCGGTTAAGGGCTGCAAAAGATTATGGCAAGGGCGGTGTGGATGTCAAAACCTATTCAATGGATAAGAGCAGGGGTTGCGATTGCGGCTTTTGTTATTCTGGCGGGATGTTCGGCCACCTACCAGAATCACGGCTATGTTCCGACCGATGCCCAGCTGGAAGAAATTGTGGTTGGTGTGGATAGCCGCGAAACGGTTGCTCAGGCGGTCGGGCGGCCCACGTCCTTTGGGGTGCTGCAAAGCGGCGGTTGGTATTACACCCAAAGTCGCTGGCGCCATTTCGGCCTTAAAGCCCCGCAAGTTATTGACCGCCAGATCGTCGCGATTAGCTTTTCAGGCGATGGCATTGTTGAAAATATCGAGCGATTTACGTTGGATGACGGGCGCATTATTGCCTTGTCGCGCAGGGTGACCGACAGCAATATTCAGGACGTTTCGTTCTTGCAACAGCTGATGGGAAATCTTGGAAACCTGCAAATTGGCGATATGCTGGGCGGCAATTAAGGCCTGATTTTAACCTGTTATATAAAAAGGCCACTAATTTTTTACGGCCTTTAAATGATTCTTCATTCTTGTCAGCGAATGTGTCGGCAACGGAAAACAGGTCTTGGGGTCGCAATATATGCGTGACCGCCTGTTATCCCTGTGTGGAGAACAGATTTATGTCGTTTTGGAATAACTTGAAGCTCTCGGTGAAATTGCCGCTGATCATGATAACGCTTGCTGCTGTGACCTCTGTTACTGTGGGGGGGCTGGGATACACCAGCGCTAGACAAACCTTGGAACATGAATCCGAGGTGCGGCTTAAGGTGGCACTTGCAACCCGCAAAAGCAGCATTTCGGTATGGTATGAGAATATGGCAAAGGTGATTGGCTCGCAATCGGGCAGCCCGGCAATGTATCGGGCGCTGGTGGATTTTATTGAAGTCCATAATGATAAAGTGTTACTGCAGAACAAGCAAGGTTTAGGCCCGCAAACGGGTCAGAATAACATCGGCAAATCGACAGAGGAAGTGGCACATTCTATTCAACCTAATATGGGTTACAAAGCGCACCATAAACGTCACCATGCGTTTATTGAAACATTGACGAAGAGGAATGGATTTTCCGATATCTATCTGATTGATTTGGCCGGAAACATTGTTCACACGCTCACAAAAGGGGCGGATTTTGGAACAAATCTTGTTGATGGCGAGTGGAAGGATACGCATCTTGCAAAAGCATTTAACAAAGCGCTAACTTTGAATGCAAAAGAAAATGTCTTTTCAGGCTTTGCATCATATGAGCCGGATAAGGGTAATGTATACGGGTTTATTGCAGCCCCAATTTTTGCTTTGGATGGTTCTATTTACGGGGTTTATGCCGTTCAGATTTCAACAAAAAGCCTTGGATCAGTGTTTCATTCCAGTGATGGATTGGGTGAAACTGGGGTGACAATGGCAGTAGATTCAAGTGGCCGCCTTCTTGCTATATCTCACGCTGCTACAGACGGACATGTTGAAATCGAGGCGGCCTTGCAGGGGTTTAATGTTGATAAAAATCCGGCTAGCTTGGCTTTGGCGGGCAAGAGCGGCCTAAAGGAAGGCTCTGGAAAAGCTGGCCAGCCAGTCCTGGCGGCTTATTTGCCAGTCACCGTTGGAAATCAGAACTGGGCCTTGATTTCAGAGCAGGATATTAAGGAAACATTTGCACCGGCGGTTGCTTTGCGTAACAAAATGCTGATGCAGGGCGGTGTTCTTGCGGTTGTCATCGCTTTGATATCAGTATTTTTAGCACGCAGTGTTGGGCGGCCTTTGGTTGCTGTTGGTGCAGCGATGCAAAGCGTTGCCAAAGAAGATTATGATGTTGAAATTCCGGCAACCACTCGAGGTGATGAGATCGGTGGTATTGCTTTGAATCTAGAAGAATTCCGCAATAGGATGCGCGACGCCAAAGCCAGTATGGCGGATACTTTATTCAAGGGCACTGCATTTGAAGGAAGTTCCGTTGGTTTGATGATTGTCGATCAGGACTATGTCATTAAGCTTTTAAATGCATCGGCGTCAGAGCTGTTTGCAAAGTTTGAAAATGAAATCCGGCAATTGCACCCGTCATTTTCTGTCGAGAATGTTATTGGGTCTGATCTGGATATTTTTAAAATTATTCCGGGGGGCGTTCAGCAAGTGTTAAATAACCCTGAAAACCTGCCTTTCCAAACAGAAATCATTGCAGGAAACACCCGATTTTCTCTTAATATAAATGCTGTGCTTGATTCTGAAGGAGAGCAACTCGGCTGTGTTGTCGAGTGGGTGGATGTCACCGAATCCTATATGGGAGATGCGCTTTTAAAGGCGATAGACGAAAATCAATCAAAGGCTGAGTTCTCTATGAATGGCGTATTATTGGTTGCTAATGATAATTTTCTAAATTTGACCGGTGGAGTTGATAACAGCCAAATTGGTAAAATGTTTTGCGATTTGATTGAATGCGATGTGGATGCCGTGCAAGAGAATAATAATGTTTGGGATACTGTAATTGCCGGACAAACTGTTGCTGGAAAGTTCCTTCTTTATGCCGGCGGAGGTGTAAGTGGAACTGTAGAAGGGGCATTGAGTCCGGTTGAAAATAAGTCTGGTGAAGTGATACGCATCATACTTGTGGGTAATGATATAACTGCGGCACAACGTCGTCTTGAAGAAGTTGAAGCCACCCGGATAGAGCAAGAAAAAGCACAGGCAGAAGTTGTCGATGCGCTACGGGTTGGAATGCGTCAACTTTCTGATGGTGATTTAACGGCGGAAATAACGGCAATATTTAAACCGGAATATGATCAGTTGCGGGCAGATTTTAATACTGCAGTCAGTGTATTGTGCTCGGCTATGTTGCGTGTTGCAGACAATGCGGAATCCATTCGTGGTGAAGCGTCTGATATTAGTAATGCTGCGGATGATTTGTCGCGGCGCACTGAACGCCAAGCCGCAACACTTGAAAAAACGGCAACGGCACTTGATCAACTGACGATGAGTGTAAGCTCATCGGCTGATGGTGCCGGGCAAGCAAATCAAGTGGTATCTGACGCGAAAGCAAATGCAGAGGCCAGCGGTGTTGTCGTGCGAGAGGCGGTTGATGCTATGGGCGAAATTCAAACATCGTCGGGTAAAATTTCGCGAATTATCAGTGTTATTGACGACATTGCGTTTCAGACCAATCTGCTGGCTTTAAATGCGGGGGTTGAAGCGGCCCGTGCGGGAGAGGCTGGACGTGGATTTGCTGTGGTTGCATCTGAAGTGCGAGCATTAGCGCAGCGATCTTCAGATGCAGCACGTGAGATCAATGATTTGATTTCTGCGAGTGGAGAACATGTAAAGCGTGGTGTTGATTTGGTTGGGGAAGCTGGTAACGCATTAAGTCAGATTGTTGAATCTGTTTCAAACATATCCACTCATGTATCCGAAATTGCGGCGTCAGCCACGGAGCAATCAACTGGGCTTGCTGAAATTAATAAGGCTGTTAACCAGCTAGATCAAGTGACCCAGCAGAATGCGGCAATGTTTGAGGAAACAACTGCAGCGAGCCATGCTCTAACCAGAGAAGCTGAAACACTATCCGATACAATGTCGCAGTTTAAGACTGGTGAGCAGGATGATAACGTTGTTGCGGCTAATTTCCAAAGCAATCGTGCGGGCAACACTCAAGACGTTATGGAGCAAGCGGTATCTTCTTCAGTTGCGGTAAATGGTGGCACAACAACAGCTGCAGCGCCTCCATCAGGAATTAATGAATGGGAGGATTTTTGATTGATGTGGTGTTGGCAGGCTGAAAGTAGGAATGGATAGCATTCATTTGAGGTGAGAATAATGGAGTAGTTGACTGGTATAATTACGAGTGGATTTCAGGCCCTTTTAGTTACAGTTGATTATGTTGCAGGCTATGAGTTAATGGTTTTCGGCAAAACAAAGCCAAGGAATTTATCATCATAGACATGTTTTTTGTAGGTAGGTTGACGAGGATTTCTCATATCATTTAGCAAATGGCCTCAGACGTAGAGGAAGGTGCATTTATAAGGTTCCTTCAGGGCAAAGCTTGACGATAAAAGTAAAATAGCGCTGGATCAGCGCGGTGCTAAAATGAACGGTGAGGTGAGTAAGTGAATGGACTAAATACAAATAATATAACCCAGGGTGAATTTGCGACAGGTTGTAGCGAGGATCAGGTAATTACAACCATATTGGGGTCATGCGTAGCTGCATGCCTATGGGACCCAGTTGCTAATATTGGTGGGATGAACCACATTCTATTACCAGATACTTCAGGTGGTGACGGTAGCTTTGGGTCTGGTGTTAATGCCATGGAGCTGCTGATAAATGCTATTACCAAAAGGGGGGCGGTTAAGAGCAGATTAAAGGCAAAAGTCTTTGGTGGCAGTAAGATGATATCTCGATTATCTGATATTGGGGAGCAGAATGCAAAATTTGTCATTCACTTTCTTGATGACGAAAAAATAGATTGCTTAGCCCAAAGTTTAGGTGGCGATCAACCTAGACGCATTCAGTTTTGGCCATATAGTGGGCGAGCTAGGCAGAAACTATTAGGGCCGATTGAGTTTCCTGAAGAGTTGGTTGCTGTTGTTCCGGACACTAAGAGGTCTGATATCGAACTATTTTGAGTCGAAGTGGTCTTGTCCCGCTGGGAGCGTTATAAATTACGTGTCATTTCTTGTAAACTGAAGAAAAGGAATGACACATGCGAGAAGAATTTGATTTTGATGCGGCGTTGGCTGCGTTGCAAGATGGGCAAGGGCTTACCGGTAGAGAGGTGGTCCTACTATTAGAGGTGGTCGCGGAAATTCGGACCAGTTGTTAAGATGAATCGGCCTATGAAAAG
>CAYSBD010000076.1:0-11582 GCA_964429175.1 uncultured Marinosulfonomonas sp. | reverse complement strand
CGATATCGGGGATAAAACCCATATCAAGCATGCGGTCAGCCTCGTCTACCACCATAATTTGCACACCTGTAAGCATCAGCTTGCCGCGTTCAAAATGATCTAGCAAACGGCCCGGAGTGGCAATTAAAACATCAACACCACGATCAATCAGACGGTCCTGTTCTTTAAACGAAACACCACCGATCAACAGCGCCTTGGTCAGTTTGCTGCCTTGGGCGTAAGCATCGAAATTATCGGCAACCTGTGCGGCCAATTCGCGGGTCGGGCATAGCACCAAAGACCGCGGCATACGCGCACGCGCGCGGCCTCGCGACAACATGGTGATCATTGGCAGGGTGAAACTGGCGGTTTTGCCGGTTCCGGTTTGAGCAATTCCCAAAACATCGCGCCCCTCCAATGCGGGGGGAATCGCGCCGATTTGAATTGGTGTAGGGGTCTCATAACCCGCAGTTTCGACGGCTTTTAACACCTTCGGGCTTAGCTTTAGATCGGAAAATTTTGTCATGTGTATCCGTGATTTGCGGACACTTCTGGCCCGTGCAGTTAAAGGGTTGGACCCGGACGGCCCGTGGTTATCCACATTACTAACCCACGCGCAGGGTTTAGCGAAAACAAGGCGCGGGGTCAATGTGTGCGCTATTTTGAACTGCTTGCGTGGCTTATTTACCCTATTTTCATGGTTGTTGCCTAAATGGAAACAATCAACCGGCCCAATCGGGGAAATGGTGCTGGCGTTTGCGTGACAGATCCAGATCAAGTTGGCGCAGGTGGCCGTGTTTTTGTAGCCGCGCGCGCAATTCAGGGGTTGCGCAACAGACTTCGTTGTAAAATTGCTGCAATCCGGATTTCCCTTGAGTTGCAAGGATTTTCGCGAACAGATCGTGCCGGCTTAGCCCGCCATCTTCGATTGGTATATTGGGTTTGTGAGCTGCTTTGTAAGCGCCAAATTTATGGCGTAGAGGGAACTGCTCATACCAATGCTCCCAGGTTTTGCCATGCATGTGATAAAGTTCGGTATCGGTTAGCATTTGCAAGCCCGGATTACTGGTTTCATTTATAAAAACCCTGTGAATTCTGATGGATAGGTGTTCAATTTCGGTGCGAAAGAAAACCTTGCCGTTACTGTGGCTTAAAAAACCTCCATCCAGATATTTGCCATATTCGGGATAAATTCGCGCGGTTTGGCGTAGGCGTTGGGGGCGTTTGGGGCTGCAGGCTTTGAAATAGATCGCGGGCGAATCGGTGCCTGCTTCATTGCTTAAGGCCTCGACCGGACGCACCTGTGCGGTGATGCAATTGGCGGGGAGGGCGGCCAGTTGCGCACCCAAATCGCACGAGGAGTGCAAGAATTCGTCAACATCAATATGGGTCAGCCATGCGGTTTGGGCCGGTTTATTATAAGCGTGCATGGCGTTGGCGCTTTGACGGCGCTCTTGTTTTCCAGGCCTGTTGCCCCAAATTTTTTTCCAATAAGCAGCATCGCAGCAGGTGACGTGCAATTTCGGATGACGCGAAAGGGCTGCATATGATTGCGCATTGGAATCATCCAGATAAATATGGATGACCTGCGCGCCCAATTCCAGATGATAGGCGGCAAAATCCAGCACGGTTTCCGCCGGCGCTTTTACCGTCGCCACAATCCCCCAGCTGTCTGCATTTATTACCATTCGAAATTGATGGAACATTAAGACTTATAAGGCAAGCTCAGAGCATCATTTCTTTGGTGGCCGTTAGCCCGATTTCGGGATAATCGCGCACAACGCGGTCAATATCCCATTGCAGGCGGGTCAGATAAACATGATCGCCATCATTGTCGGTGGCCATTTGGCCCAGATTGGCATTCGCAAATTTGTCGACATGCGGCTTTTCGCCAGAAACCCAGCGGGCCGAGGTATATTGCGTGGCTTCAAAGCGGACGGGTAAATTATATTCCAACTTGATTCGGCTGGCCAGCACCTCGAATTGCAAAGCTCCGACCACGCCGACAATATAGCCCGACCCGATCATTGGCTTGAACACCTTGGCGGCACCCTCTTGGGCAAATTGCATCAAGGCTTTTTCCAGATGCTTGGATTTAAGCGGATCGGTGGCGCGCACGGTTTGCAACAATTCCGGCGCAAAAGACGGAATGCCGGTCGCGCGCAAAGTCTCGCCCTCGGTCAAAGTGTCACCAATGCGCAATTGGCCGTGGTTTGGGATGCCGATGATATCGCCGGCCCACGCCTCATGGGCCAATTCGCGATCGGCGGCTAAAAACAGCACCGGATTACTGATCGCCATTTGTTTTTTTACCCGCACATGGGTCAACTTCATGCCACGTTTGAAATGCCCCGAGGCAATCCGCACAAAAGCAACCCGGTCACGGTGTTTTGCATCCATATTGGCCTGAACCTTGAAAACAAAACCGGTAACTTTCTTTTCCTCGGGCCGCATGTCGCGGGGCAGGGCGCTTTGGGGTTGGGGCACGGGGCCGTATTGGGCGATGCCATTCATCAATTCCTGCACGCCAAATGAGTTTATCGCCGAGCCAAACCAGATCGGCGTCAGGGTGCCCTCATGCAGCGCCTTGATATCCATCGGCGGCATTAGTTCACGCACCATTTCAACTTCTTCGCGCAGCTTTTCCAGCAGATCGGCCGGCACATGTTCCTGCAATTTCGGATCATCCAGCCCGTTGATATAAACGCTTTGCGCCACCTTGTTTCGATCCGCCCGGTCCATCAGCTCCAGCCGGTCATTCAGCAAATCATAACAGCCGATAAAATCACGCCCCATGCCGATCGGCCAGCTGGCTGGGGTGACATCAATTGCCAGGTTTTCCTGAATTTCATCAATGATTTCAAATGTATCGCGGCTTTCGCGGTCCATTTTGTTGCAAAATGTCAAAGTTGGCAGATCGCGCAGGCGACAAACTTCAAACAGTTTTTGGGTCTGGCTTTCGATACCCTTTGCCCCGTCAATCACCATAACAGCCGCATCCACAGCCGTCAGGGTGCGGTAAGTGTCTTCGGAAAAATCGGCGTGGCCCGGGGTATCGACCAGATTAAAACGAAAATCGCCAAAATCAAATGACATGGCGGAGGCCGAAACCGAGATGCCGCGCTCTTGTTCCATCTTCATAAAATCGGAACGCGTGCGGCGGGTTTCGCCTTTGGCGCGCACTTGTCCAGCCATCTGGATCGCGCCACCATAAAGCAAAAACTTTTCCGTCAAGGTGGTTTTGCCCGCATCAGGATGGCTGATGATGGCAAACGTGCGCCGGCGCGCAATTTCGGGCGGCAATTCGGGGCTGTTTTGGCTCGGGTTTTGCATGCTCCGCGTATAGGGCGCAGCGGTCAGGACTTCAACACAAAGTGATCTGTGTCGACTTCTTCGTATTGTGATGGGCCAGGCTCGTGATCCAGCGGGAAAATCGGCGACGGGATGGTTTTGAAATTCAGATCCGCTTCCAGTTTTCGAATGCGTGGATCCGGTATCGGAACGGCCGAAAGCAAGGTGCGCGTGTATTCATGTTGCGGGTTTTCAAACACGGCCGCGCGCGGACCGATTTCAACGATGCGGCCCAGATACATCACCGCAGTGCGGTGGCTGACCCGCTCAACCACGGCCATATCGTGGCTGATAAACAGAAACGAAATGCCCAGATCAGATTGCAATTCCATCATCAGATTCAAAACCTGCGCCTGCACGGTTACATCCAGCGCCGAAACGGATTCATCGGCAATAATCAGTTTCGGATTGAGCGCCAATGCGCGGGCAATTGCCACCCGCTGGCGTTGGCCACCAGAGAGTTCGTGCGGATAACGACGCATAAAATTTCGCGGCAGATGCACCCGATCAAACAGTTGTGCCACCCGGTCCTGCAAGGCGGATCCGGTGTCTATTTTATAATTTAGCAACGGTTCGGCCACCTGATCGGACAGGCGCATTTGCGGGTTCAGCGATGCAAACGGGTCTTGAAACACCATCTGTATATCGCGCCGTATCTCGCGCATCTTTTTAGGGCCGCAGCCTAAAACATCTGTGCCGTTCAGCAAAACCTGACCGGATTGTGGCTCATTCAATCGCAGAATCGAGCGCCCGCAAGACGATTTTCCGCAGCCGCTTTCGCCCACCAGAGACAGGGTTTCGCCAACATTTATATGAAAAGAAACATCTTCAACGGCGTGCACATTTGCAATGGTGCGTCGCATAAAGCCGCCCTTGACGGGAAAACGTTGCACAAGATTTTTTACCTCGAGCAACACCTTGTCGCTGGCAATAATCGGCTTGCCCGCATTGGGATTTTCCTCGCCTAAAATGCGCATCGGCTCGGGTGCTGATTTCCCCTTCATCTCGCCCAGCTTGGGAACAGCCGACAGCAACGCTTTGGTGTAGTCTTCTTGCGGATTTTCAAAAATATCGGTTACGCTGCCTTCTTCAACCATATTTCCGCGAAACATAACCACAACCCGATCGGCCATTTGCGCGACCACGGCCATATCGTGGGTGATAAACAGCACCGCTGTGCCGGTTTCGCGTTTAAGGCGATCAATCAGGGCCAGAATTTCGGCCTGAATGGTTACATCCAGCGCTGTTGTGGGTTCGTCCGCAATCAGCACGCGCGGCTCGCAAGCCAATGCCATGGCGATAACAACGCGTTGGCGCATGCCCCCGGAAAGCTCGTGCGGGTATTGTTTCAGGCGGCGTTCCGGCTCTGGGATTCGCACTTGTTTTAGCAAATCCAGTGCTTTAGCGCGGGCTTTGGATTTGGACAACCGCTTGTGAATGCGTAAACCTTCTGTCAACTGGCGCTCGATTGTAAACACCGGGTTTAGCGAGGTCATCGGTTCCTGAAAAATCATGCCGATTTCATTGCCGCGAATTGTTCGCATCAGATCATTTTCGGCCTGCACCAGATCAATGGCACCTTCGCCATCGCCATGGTCCTTGCGGTCAAATATAATGCGGCCGCCAGAAATTGTGCCGCCACCAAACTCAACCAGCCGGATCAGGGACAGCGATGACACAGATTTTCCAGATCCGCTTTCGCCAACAACACAAACCGTTTCGCCCGGATTGATGCTAAAGCTGATATCTTCAACCCCGATTACAGGCCCGTCTTTGGTCGAAAATTCGACCCGCAGGTTTTCAATCGAAACAAGCGGGGTGGTTTTTGAAGGATTATCAAGCATTTACCGAGAGTCCGTGTGGTTGTTATTCACACGACAGTAACGCGATTTGAAGCCAAGTCAAACAGGAAAAATTCGCAATTACCCGCATGAGGCGCGGCGCAAGCGATCTACGACACTACCGGCATAAGAGTGTAAATTGTCAATTTCGAAACTATCATGGTTGCCGACATGCTCGACGACTGCGTCACCATAGACATCACGCACCAGCTCACCTGGAAGTGCGGCAGATGTACGAATGTCCAATAGCAGGCTTTCAACCGCGATACCTTCGGCAAAAATGATCTGGTGATCATCAAATAAAAGCTGGAAATAATCCACAAACCCACCATTTATGCGCGTAACCGTGGTTCCATTGATCAGGTGTTTTGCCTTAACCAAAACCTCACTGCGCCCAGCACCAATTTCATCAATGCGCTGATAGATGAACAGCCGGTGATTCGGGCTAACGATCAAATCGTTCAGATTATTCAAAGTGGATTTCTGGATCAAAACAGGTGCGAAATCCCCGACAGCGCGCATGGTGGTTTGGCCAATCCAGCGGATAGTTTGCGGCCCATAATCACGGGTAAGTACCTTATCACCCGTTTTCAGGGCTTCAATCGGGCGCTGCTCACCGCTCGCCAGTGTAATATGAGTTCCGCGGGTAAAGCTGACACAAGCGGCTTGCGCCAAGCGGGTGTAGGCTGTGTTTTTATCAATTCCGACCAGATGATAGTTTCTTTTTTCATCGATCGGGGCAAGTGCAAGCATATAAATTTGCGCAATCTCGTTAATATCTGCATTAACCTCGACTAAAATAACAGCGTCAAATGTAGTGCCATCTGGCCCCATCAGCGTTATTGTGCAATCCAGATGTAACGGGTTTCCTGATTTTCCTACTTGGCTATCATCACCGATAATAAATGGCGAATTAGGGCTGCTATCGGGCTGACATATTGCAAGGCGGACCTGCTTGCAGCCTGCCGATAAGGCATAGGTATCATCCAGCGCCAAATCATCAGAATCTGCAAGAGAGTCGCCATACCCGGCCCCACCGGTAACCGTAAAATCATCGGCCATGTAAACCGGCAGATCCTGCACAAGCCGTTGGTTGTTCTGAATGATTTTTCCCATTTGCAGCCTTTCTGACGTTGGAAAATTAAAAGTGGGTGCATAATATAACCCGAATATTATCCGTTTACACAGATGCTCACCATCTCCTTATAACGTTTAGATTATTATTTCCTTATGATGCAGGCAAAAATATGGCAGATTATGAGCGGTATCTGGGTTATTTGTCAAAAGGGCAAAATATTTCACTGGATACGATTTTACTGGATGCGGTGGAATGAACGTATCCATGTAAGCGGGGCAGGGGTTCTAACTCAGGGGGCGGCCCACGGTTTTTGCTTGTTCAAATCCATCTGTGCTGCTAGCAAAGCGATCAATCTCGACAGTTTTGCTTGGGTGCGTGAGGGTGATGAACAGGTGACAGATATATTTCCCCGGCTCGAGGTGAAAAATTTACGCCGGGCTTATGGCGGTCGTGCAGTGGTGGACGGGGTTTGGCTAAAGGTGATGCCCGGACAGGTGACATGTTTGCTCGGGCCTTCGGGCTGCGGTAAATCCACCACTTTACGCATTATTTCCGGCGTTGAAATGCAGGATAGCGGCGAGATTTATTCGGATGGCGAACTGGTTTGCGACACCGATTTCCGGCTGCCACCCGAGGGCCGCTCGATCGGGATGATGTTTCAGGATTTTGCCCTGTTTCCGCATCTGAGCGTGGCCCAGAATGTAGGGTTTGGCCTGCCGCGCAAAGGGGCCGACAATGCCAGACGCGTTAACGCGTTATTAGAACGCGTTAACCTTGCCCATTACGCCAAAGATTATCCGCATCAGCTTTCGGGTGGTGAGCAGCAGCGTGTGGCATTGGCGCGCGCCTTGGCACCTCGGCCCAAAATCATGCTGATGGACGAGCCGTTTTCAGGTCTTGATAACCGTCTTCGTGATGGTATTCGGGACCAGACGCTGGATCTGTTAAAGGATGAACGCACCGCCGTTTTGCTGGTGACGCACGAGCCGGAAGAAGCCATGCGTATGGCCGATGAGATTGCCTTGATGCAGGATGGTAAAATTGTGCAAACTGGCGCGCCTTATAATGTTTATAATAATCCTTATGATAAAAAAACAGCCGCTTTTTTCTCTGATATCAATGTGATAGAGGGTATTGTTAATGGAGCAGTAACGGACACGCCCTTTGGGAAGTTTCTAGCGCCGGGTATAGATGATGGAACAAAAGTTGACATTATCAGCCGCCCCCAGCACATGCGGATAGATTTTGATCGGGCAGGGCGCGGCCCAAATCCAAGCCAAAGCGACGGCGTCGCGGCACGGGCAACTGTGCTGCGGGCCCGCTTTATGGGTAATGAAAGTCTGGTTGAATTTCGAATGGGTTATGATGGCTCCACCATGAAAGCCTCGATCCCGTCGGTCTTTTTACCAGATCCGGGTACGACTTTATGGTTAACCCTGCCACGGGCCCGCTGCTTTATTTTTGCTCAAAACTAAAATTGGACAGCTCTTAGAAAGGCACCCCTTAGAAGCGAAGCGAAATGCTGTTTTCGTTTAAATCCGTTTGCAGCCGCCGGCCTGCTTGCTGCGCCACACCGCTTACAATAGCAAAATGAACATTGGATGGCGAAATGTCACGCTCGGGGTCTGTGCAAACCAGAAGCTCCCACAAGGCCGGATCAATCTTGATTCTTTGGCCATCACAATGCAGCCGCCAGCCGTCATCCTGATGGCGGATCGTCACATTGCCCCCGTAAGGCATTGCCGTTTCAAAGCACTGGATCAGTAGAAACGCCAATTTCACCTGATCACGCGCCAGATTTACATCGCTGTGCCAATTAATCTGAATACGACCGCCTAAATTAATGTCGGCTATAATTGCGCCAACCTCGTCATTGCCAATCATCTGGCCGGTTTTTGTTGCGCCGAATGCAACGCGAAAAAACCGGATTCTAGCATTGGCATTTGTTACGCTTTGGCTGATCAGCTCCATTTCAGGTCCACCGATCTCACCCGCCATACCCAGCAATTCAACCCCGTTGCCAATTGCCCCCAGCGGGCTGATCAGGTCATGGCAAATCCGCGAGCCGATCAAAGCAGCAATATCGTTTTGAGCATTCATTTAAACAATCCTGTTGTCTGGCTCGCCGAGCTTTGACTTTGGCGAACAAAAAAATCTATGGCTCATCATCTGGTATCAATGGTAAATAATGCGTTAATTTTTACGGTAAAAGAACGACCCGTGGAGGAGTCGTAGGTTTTTATGTCACAAGCACGGCGAACCCACCTTAAGAGGTCTTGAGTTCAGGGTAGCACAACCAAAGCATGTGTCAAGTTGATCCAGTCGCGTAAATCCGCCCAATCTCTCCAGTCTCTGGGTTTGCACTTCAGTATAGTTAACATAATCTTCATTATGCGCATGTTTGCAATCTTGCTGAGCCGGCTCGCTCAACTCTCCCGCGCGTCATGAAAAATCGCGCTTAGTGCCGGAATGTCCCGGCATTAGCCAAAAACCATTGATAGGTTTCACGCAGCCCTTGATCCAGCTCAATACTTGCGCTCCAGCCCATGGAGCAAAGGCGCGAGACGTCCATCAACTTGCGTTTTGTGCCGTCAGCCTTGCCGGGATCGGTCAAAATGCATCCACGATAGCCAGTGATCTTGGCCACCTTCCCGGCCAATTCAAGGATCGAGATATCGGTGCCACACCCGACGTTGATATGGCTCAGCATCGGGTCGGTGTTCGCCGCATAGACGTCTTTTGGCAGATCAAGCACAAAGAGGCTTGCCTGGGCCATGTCATCCACATGCAGAAATTCGCGTTTGGGCGTGCCGGTACCCCAAATCGTCACCGCCTCGGCCCCGCTCAATGCAGCTTCGTGGAAACGTCGGATAAGGGCAGGCAGAACATGCGAATTTTCGGGATGAAAATTATCACCGGGACCGTAGAGATTTGTCGGCATAATTGACCGGTAATCCGTGCCGTGTTGGCGATTGTAGCTTTCACACAGTTTGATGCCGGCGATTTTTGCAATGGCATAAGGCTCGTTGGTAGGCTCCAGCACGCCCGTCAACAGCGCATCCTCTCGCATCGGTTGGGGCGCAGAACACGGGTAGATGCAGCTAGACCCAAGTTGCAGCAGCCGCAGGACACCCGAAGCAAAAGCTTCGTGGATCACGTTACATTCGATCATCAAATTCTGATAAATAAAATCGGCTGGATAGGTGTTGTTGGCATGGATCCCGCCCACCTTTGCGGCAGCAAGTATCACCACATCGGGTTTTTGCGCCTGCATAAAATCACGCACTGCCGCCTGATTGGTTAAATCAAGCGCGGCATGGTTTTGCGTGATAAGCGTCAGGGCCTCGCCTGCGGTGCGGCGGGCTTGCAGACGGCGCAGGATCGCGCTTCCTACCATGCCACGATGACCGGCGATATAGATGCGCGTTGTCATCTCAGTCCTCCGATGCGATGGGAACATCCATCATGTGGGCTTTTAGCAGGGCATGACGCCGCGCGGCCTTTAGATCCTCGGCCACCATTTCGGCGCACATTTCTTGAACCGTGATCTCGGGCACCCAG
The DNA here is from genome assembly GCA_964429175.1 of uncultured Marinosulfonomonas sp. Classification (GTDB taxonomy): domain Bacteria; phylum Pseudomonadota; class Alphaproteobacteria; order Rhodobacterales; family Rhodobacteraceae; genus Profundibacter. The sequence continues at coordinate 1,772 of CAYSBD010000076.1, read as the reverse complement.
CCCAGACGTTCCTTGGCCTTGGTCGGGTCGCCCAATAAGGTTTCCACTTCGGCCGGACGAAAGTAGCGCGGGTGGATGCGCATCACCACGTCACCAACCTTGAGCGCCGGAGCCTTGTCGCCACTGATTTTCGTCACGGTGGCCACCTCGTCCAGCCCCTTGCCGCTGAATTCAAGCGCCACGCCCAGCTCGGCTGCCGACCAGGCGATGAATTGGCGCACCGAATATTGCACGCCGGTAGCGATGACAAAATCCTCGGCCTCGTCCTGCTGCAACATCATCCACTGCATGCGAACGTAGTCCTTGGCATGGCCCCAGTCGCGCAGGCTGTCGATGTTGCCCATGTAGATGCAGCGCTCAAGGCCTTGGGCGATATTGGTCAGGCCACGCGTGATCTTGCGGGTCACAAAGGTCTCGCCGCGCCGCGGGCTTTCGTGATTAAACAGAATGCCGTTGCAGGCATATATGCCATAGGCTTCGCGGTAGTTCACAGTGATCCAATAAGCATACATCTTGGCCACCGCATAAGGCGATCGCGGATGAAAGGGCGTGGTCTCGCTTTGCGGGGTTTCCTGAACCAGGCCGTAAAGTTCCGAGGTCGAGGCCTGATAAAAGCGGGTCTTTTTTTCCAGCCCCAGAAACCGGATTGCCTCCAGCAGACGCAGAGAGCCCATGGCGTCAACATCGGCCGTGTATTCGGGGGCCTCAAAGCTGACCGCGACATGGGATTGGGCACCCAGATTGTAGATTTCGTCGGGCTGCACTTCTTGAATGATACGGGTCAGATTCGAGCTGTCGGTCAGATCGCCGTAATGCAGCTTTAGCCTTACATCATCATTATTGCGGTCCTCCAGAATATGGTCGAGTCGGGCGGTATTGAACGACGAGGCCCGCCGTTTGATCCCGTGGACTTCATAACCTTTTTCCAGCAGGAACTCGGCCAGATATGATCCATCTTGCCCGGTGATACCGGTGATCAGCGCGCGTTTTACAGTCATATCAGGCCACGCCCTCTAGGTTCAACGAAACCAGCGTTCCGTTTTCTTTGTCCATATGCGGGATGTAGGCCTGTGAATAATCGTCCAGCCAGCTATGCTCGGTTGTTTGCCAGTCCCAGCTCCGCACCCCTGAGAAGCCGGCATCTTTCAAGCTTTTGGTCAAGTCAGCCTCATCAAAGATCATTCCGTGAAAATCATATTTGTCACGCTGACCGCCGCAAACCAGACCGCGTATATCTTCGATGCCCCGGGGTAATGTGCCCGATAAATAAAGCTGTGCCGCCGCCCCGAAATCCGGCACGGCCAACCGCAAAACACCACCCGGAGCAAGCACCCTGCGCCATTCCCGCAGAGCATCCATGTGGGTTTTGCGACCAAAATGCTCCAGCACATGCGACGTGTAGATCAGCTCGACCGCACCATCTTTGATGAAGGACAGATCCTCGACCGGACCGCGATGGTCGATATGCGCAAAGTCGAGTGCATCGATATGGAACCAGCCGGGGATGTGTTTGGCCCCACAGCCAAGATGGAGTTTGGTTATGTTCATGATTTCGTTATCTCTGTTTGCTATAAGGTCACCGTAAAGTTTGAGATTAGCCGCCAAGTGCCTGCTTGTCGATAGTTGAACCGAGTGGGAAAACCAAACAACGGAGTTAACCGCGAATCTTGGTGATGGCATAATTTTCAGGTGGCGTATCATGGATGTGATTCATGCATCCAATATTTCCAGGAAAGGAAAGATACGCCATGACAGAGACTACAGTTACACCC
>CAYSBD010000075.1:9400-11955 GCA_964429175.1 uncultured Marinosulfonomonas sp. | reverse complement strand
GTCCTTCCATGCTTTGGAATATATTACACCATCAAAATCTGGGACTAAACACCTAGTAAACTCGAAGCGATTCCATAAAATTGAACGCATAATTAAATTACGGGCAAGGGTTTTTGTGACCTTGGCATAATCCATGCCGTAGATCACCTCAAAACCGTTTTTTGCACCATCCGGTAAATAGAACGCGCATTATTATAGCGCAGCACCTGCCCCAGCGGCACCCATTTCACCGCATTTGATTCATTGTTTCCGGGCAAATCCAGCCGGTCGTCTATTTCCACCAGAAACCGTGGATCAAAATGAAAATGCCGTGGCTCGCGCGCGTTCGCATGCACGACATGCACATCAAAATCAAATATCTCAGCACTCAGCAGCTTGATGTGGGCCGGATCAATGCCGGATTCCTCGGCCGTTTCCGCCAAGGCCACCGCGCAAATATCGGCCATACCATCGGCATGTCCACCGGGTTGCAGCCACATATTCAGCTTGCGGTGATGCAACAACATAACATGGCTGCGCGCCGGATTAACAACCCAGGCCGAGGCCGTGACGTGACCGGCCAAAAGCGAGCGCTCAAAGCAGTTTTCATGCGCGCCAACAAAGCGTTGGGCACGCGCAACCATAGCGGCCTCTTCGATAAAAGGCGTCCGGTAATTTGCAAGCAGTTCCAAGAGTTGGTTTCGATGCATTGACGCTTATCCTGTTGGCGTGTTCCGACTGTGGTTAAACCCCTGAAAGGTTTTCGATGGCGCTGATGGCAGCACTGGCAGCCGTATCGATATCGGATTCCCGACCCGCCAAAGTTAGCCGGCCAAAGGCGCCAACCGCGCGGGCATCAACCAAAGTAATATTGGCGGCTTTTTCGGCCTCGTTGGCGGCATAAACCACATAACCGGCGGGTTCCGTTTCTAGAATAAACATGCTCTGGCCCGGCAATATCATCGATCCTCGACGATTTTCCCGGTTGATCAGCACGGCATGGTCCGGCGTGATCGAGCGCACGATCTGCTTCCAGACAATTCGGCATTTCTGGCGCGAATCCAGTGTGGTGCCCAAGGCCCCCATAATGCTGTTTCCGGCCTCGACCACATCGCTTTGATCGGCGTGGTGAAACACCATCGAGCCGAAATCGCGCTCGACCACCTGCAAACCCAGATGCACCCGCGTGGCCTTTAGGGCGATGTCGGTCAGGCTGTGCACAGCCATGCCCGGCGCGACCTCAAGCCACAAACAAGCATCGCCGGGAATCGGCAAAAACCCCTGCGAGGCCGTGCCCATATAGGTTGCCAGCTGCGCCTGAAGCGAGTCGATATAGGCATAGGTTCTCAGTTTTATCATAATGCGTGGTGTCTGCCTTAATCTGGCCAAACCCGGCCGCGGTGGAAGCAAGAGGATGGGGTTGTTGTTTCAGGTGCCGGTTTTTTGCGCGGTGAAGTCGGAGCTTTTATTTTTGGCGCTGCTGGTTTTGACACCGTTTTTACGGCAGCTTTCGGTGCGGCTTTTACCGCTTTTGGTTTCGCCGTGGCTTTGCTCTTGCGCACCGAGCTGACCAGCTTTTGGCGCATTTTGTCTTGTTCACTCATTTGGTATTACCTCGCTGATTAACTGTTCAATTTCATCCGCCGCATCGGCCCCGCGCCGGCCCATATCAAAAACACTGCGCCCCTCGATCGCGCTGGCGCGGTATATCGCGCGTCGCCGGATCGCAGTTTTTGCCACCGCGATATCAAGCTCGGACAGCGCATCAGGCATCAGCCGTGACAGAGTGGTGCGCAGCTCGAACTGGTTAACCACCAAAAAAGCAGACAGCGCCGGATTAACCTTTCGGGCCTGCTCCAGAGCCTTTTCAAGCGCAACCATCGCCCAGATATCAAGCGGCGATGGCTGTAGCGGTATCAAAGCCAAATCACCCAAACACAAGGCCGTTTTGGATTGGGCGGCCTTGATGGAGGGCGGGCAATCGATCAACACATGCCGATAATCGCCTGACAAATCAGCCACTTGCGCCGCTAAATCCGGTTTGGCGGCAAATACGTCACCCTCTGCGTCGATTTTCCATTGCAGCGCCGATCCTTGCGGATCTGCATCAATCAGCGCCACAGTTTGCTTGCGGGCAAGTGCTGCAAACAGATTAACCGCAAGGGTGGTTTTTCCTGCGCCGCCTTTATTTCCAACCAGAACCATGACGGACATGACAGCACCCTTTTACCGATCTTCCTGCGCATCAAACAACGCGTCAAGCTGTGTGGCAAGCGCGCGCTGTGTGTCGCCAAGAGCATCCGCCCCCTCCTCTGCTGCGATCATAAAATTCGCATAATCACGGCCGAAACCGATATCAGGGAAAAGAGACATGCCTTCGGACAAATCCGCCGCCTGTTCCAGAAAGTCGCTTAGAGAAGTATAATCAGCAAACTCAAACCGGCCTTCCAGCCGGTTTGGCCGCTTACGCTCGCGCCATCTTGCATTCATGATCGCACCCTTCTTCAGGAAATATCTGCAGCCGGTTTATTTTTCGTCAATCGCCTTTGGCAAAATCGGCTCTACTTCTTTATGGG
>CAYSBD010000075.1:0-9300 GCA_964429175.1 uncultured Marinosulfonomonas sp. | reverse complement strand
TTTCAATCATTCCAAGGGCGATGCCGTAGGTGTCTTTGGTCATTGTGTTCACTCCGTTACGTTATGTTGAGCAGCCGGGCCAAAACCCGACCGGTTTATTTTTCGTCAATCGCCTTTGGCAAAATCGGCTCTACTTCTTTATGGGGACGCGCAATAATATGCGCCGCAATCAGCCCGTCGCCAACACGTTCGCAAGCATCCGCACCCGCACGAACGGCCGCATTCACAGCACCCGTTTCGCCGCGCACCAGAACGGTGACATAGCCGCCGCCAACAAATTCACGGCCAATCAGGCGCACTTCGGCCGATTTGGTCATCGCGTCAGCCGCTTCAATCGCAGGAACAAGCCCGCGCGTTTCAATCATTCCAAGGGCGATGCCGTAGGTGTCTTTGGTCATTGTGTTCACTCCTAAACTTAACCGGTTTTGCCGGCAATTAATTGATTATATTGATGTTTCTGCCGGCCAATGGTCGATGATGCCGCCAATCGTTAAATCGCAAAGTATCCGAAAATCGCCAACCGCAAAGCGCGCGGCAGATCCGCTGACGGTAAAAACCCAGTTGCCCGAACTTACGCCAACCGTATCAACCGCCACCAGACGCTTGCCCAAATGATTGCGCAGCACCCGTAAACTTACGTTTTCCAAGCCCTTGATGCGCTTTGAGCAAACCAGCGAGGATTCGACCTGCAAAATCTCCATCAGGCACCTTCCTCGGTTTCATCGCCTTCGGGTGGCCAATGATCAATGATACCGACGATGGTGAAATCACTGGGGTATTCCTTGCTGCCCGCAGCCTCGCGCGCGGCTGATGAACCAACGCAAATCACCCAGTCACCCGGCGTTGCCCCGACACTGTCAACCGCAACCATCTGCACCGCGCCATCCTGAACCACCTGCAAATGCTTGTGCTCGAGACCCGCAATGCGGTTGGTTGAAACCAGTGGTCGAACAATCTGGCATATTTTCATGTCCGTATCTCCTGTGTGGCCGCAGCCGGTCCGATAACAGAGCAGCCCAGCACTTCGATGTTAGCATCGCCAGAGCAATCGCGCACCACCTGCAACATATGCAGCAGCCCCTTTTGCATCAACGATCCGTAGCGTTGCTTCAAGGCATCAACAACACGGGCGCAATCATTTGCCGCCCGCTGCCGCGCACCCGGCACATGGCCGTGATAATCAAACCGCACCACAACCGGAATTGGCAGCCCGTGCGAAACATTCAGGCCCGAGAAAATCTTGATGCCGACATCCAGATCTTTCACTGCTTCCTCGACCGTGTGCATATAGGAAAAATAGGTCAGGTTACGCAGCTGGATTTCTTCAAAGCCAATGCCGGCGCCGATGAAATGTTCGGCATGGCCGATATCGGTGTAATGGCCGCCGTGAAAGTTGCGCACATAATCGATTTGCGAAATATTGTTGCAAATAAAGCGGGTAATCAGCCGCGCCATGCCCGGGGCCACATTGGCCGCCGCACCCTGCACGCGCTTTGCAATATGGGCCTCGGCCTGCGCGACGCTCATATTTTGGGTCTCGTCATAAAGCACCGCAACATCAAGCGCGCGCCCCAGATCCGTGCCGGACTGCGCGTCGGGAACATGCACGGAAATCGCATCCGTATCAGTGTCCAGCCCAATTAACAGCATGTCAATTGTGGCCCCACAGCAAAAACTGTTTTGCACGGCCTGTTGAAATTCCTGCATCCGCTTAAGCCCGCATTTGGCTGCAAGTTCTGTGTCGGATCCATGCGCGGCACAACCCTGATTGGCCGGATCAACCGAGCTATAATGATAGGCAACAACCTTTAGATAGCGCGTCGGGGCATCCGCGGCATTGGGCCGGGATTCACGGTGGCGCAGCATTTCGGTTCTGATCCATTTCTGCAAACTATCGCCCACATCAAACATCGAACCGGCATGGGATTTACGCCGCACTTCGCGGTAAGGCAGGCGCAAAACATACCGCACCATATGGGCCAAACGGCCATCGGCGCAGGGCGAAATATCCATCAGGTGAAAGCCGCATTCCTGCAAAAATGTTTGAAAATCGCCCTCGGCCCCGTCAGGCCCAAGCGGGTCTGCGGTGAAGAAATCATCGCAAAAATTCCGGTAGGTTTTAAACAGGCAAAAGGCAAACAAACGGCGCATATCAACCCGCGCAACCCAGGCATCGGCCAAAATCTCAACCGGTAAATCAAAACCAAATTCCCGGCGCGCAATGCTTTGGGCCTTGGCTTCGAAATCTTGCTGGTTTTGCATTGCCGAAATACGTTTAAGCGTCGGCGCAATTTTGTCAAAGCTCGCTTTTATCCGGTTTTCATAATCAAACAAAATCTGGTTCTGCTGCGAGCAGCTTAACGGATGCGCAGCCGAAACCGCTTGCAATCTTGCCACTTTAGCCTGCCCCAAAGCCGCGCCGGACGACAGCGGGACTGCCGTTCTGACTTGTGCCGCATCAACACGCCGATCTGCAGGTTTTTGAACCTGAGACCAGAGCGATGAACGCGTGGGTTTTTTGCTTCTGTTCAGCATGATTACAATGTTATGTCCCGGTTAACCCCGGGCACCTCCGGAATAGGTTATCAGAGAGCCTTTTTCAGTGCTGCCGCTGCCGCCTGTGACTTTACTTACAGCCATGCGCATTTCTTCATTGCGTTTCTCGGGCGGCGCGGCAGGTGCGGACATCAACGGGGCCTGACCGCGACGGGTCGGGTTGCGCTGCACGGCAGAACGCCCTTCGGTGCCGGTGACACGGTCGCCACGATCCCAATCATCGCCGGTAATTTTCAGACCTGAATCCATGCCCTCACCGCTGATGCGCGCCTTTACCCTGCCCTCGAAACTGGCCGCGGGTTGCGGTGCCGGAGCAACGGGTTGGGGGCTGATGGGCGCGGACGTATTGCGCCGCGAATGGAAATCCTCGGTGCCGGTGATAACGCCCGTAGCCAAGCCAAACGGGCCGGTGATTTCGCCCTGATTATAGCGTGTTCCGGTAACATTTCCAGCCGGCTGTGAGCGCGGCGCAGCAGGTTGCGGTGCAACAGCTACGAGTGCCTCGGGTGTTTCACAAGCTTGGGCAAACTGGTCAGCTCCCACATAAGGTGTGCCGCTCAACTGCTCGCAAGCACCTCTGCCAGCTCCGGTTATTTTACCGCCGATACCGGGTTGCAAACCGGTCAGAACCGCGCCGGGGGTTGCGTGGCGCACCGGTGTGCGAGCGCTCGCCATTTTCGCGGCTTCCGGCGCACAGAAATTGCGGTAATTTTCGACACTGTTATAGTCGGTTCCGGTGATCGCACTGCAAGCACCCGGCTCGCCGCCTGTGACATTGGAGGCGCTGCCGGTCATCGTGCCGGTGATCGCGCTGCCGCTGAAAGTATGCGAGGTTTCGACCTTGCGTTCCCGTGCTACAGCCGGCGCAATAGCCGCGCGGCCATTACCACCGATATAAAAATCACCGCTGATATTGCTGCATTTTCCCGGCTCGTCGCCCGTCACATTTCCACCTTGCGCGGTCAAAGCACCGGTCACGCCATTATTGCGCGGGGTATCATGTGAAATCAACGGCTTGCGCGGCTCTCGTGTCGGCGTGCTGGCGGATCTGCCATGCGTTTGGCTTGGGCCCGTTGCGCTATATTGCATGCCGGTTAAATTTCGGGCTGCTCCGGCTTCAGTGCCTGTCATCTTGGAAGATGGCTGAATTTCAGCGCCGGTCACAGCGTTGCTGCTGCGCGCTTGGCCGGAGCGGGTGATCAGGCTGATTGTCGATGTGCTCATCGGTTTGGCCATGCCGGTTGAGGCGCCGGATTGACAGAATTGATCGAAAATTTCGGCGGCCATATATTCGGTTCCGGTCACCGAACGGCAAGTGCCCGCGTCATTGCCCGTGGTTTTTTGCGAACGACCCGGATTTGTTCCGGTGATAGTAAGCGCGCTAAGATTGGGCTTGCCAATAGTCATCGCCGGTTTTTTAGCGCTGATTTCAACATTTGCCGGATCGGCAGTTGCAGCTGTATTGACGGCTGCGGGGCTGGGGCGAACCCGCCCCGTGGGTGGTGCTGTGGTTTTTCCAGCCTTGCCTGTGCGGTTATTTTGATTGCGCAATGCCTTTGCCAAATCGCGGCTGGACATTTGCGGATTGGCGGCGCGCATGGTTTGCGCCGCGCTGCTCGAGGCCGAAGGAATCGCCGCCTTGCCGCCGTTTGCCATGGCTTTGCGTCGTGCCAAAACCAGCGCGCGTGTGGTGTTGGCCGGGCTGTTAACACGTCGAACCGGAGCCGAAGCCAAACGGCGCAGCGTTGGCGCAGCGGCAGGCTGTGGAGCCAGATCTACATTACTTGCAGCGGGCATCGCCGCCGAAATTTCCGCCGACATCTCCACCGACATTGCCAGGGGAGCGGCTGTTTGGCCGCCGTTTTTTCTGGTGCGCACCCGATCGTGGTGCTTGACCCCTGTTTTGCCAAAAGCCGCCAATGCCTGACGTCGGGCAAGCGAAGCAGAACGCGCGTTGCCTGACGGTGATGCAACAGCTGCGCCATTTGAAGCAGCAACGCGAACCGGAGCAACCGGAGCAGAAGCGGCAACCGAGGCCGGTTTTGTAATCGCGGCTTTTCCGCCCTTGCTCATCGCCTGGCGACGGGCAAGCGCCGCCTGCCGTGTCGGATTCGGGGTGATTTTGACAGTCTGGGCCATTTTTATCCTCTCAGCGTGGATGCATTTCCCGAAAAAAGGAAACACCTGTGCGGCAGCATGGGGGTGGCGTGGGGTGGCGTGGGCTTGGCGAATATTCAGCGCCAAACCCGCTATTTTTTAACTACGACCTTTATAGGCCACGAAACATACGCCCTGACTTTGGGTGTAAACATCGTAGCCCATAAACCGAACGTGGTGATCCGGATAAGCGCGTTTGCATTCCTCCAGCTCGGCCACCACCCGCTCAAGGCTGGTTTCACCAAAGAACGGCAGTTTCCACATGGTCCAATAATGGTTGAACGCCTGACTCGGGTGTTCGTGCTCGATCGAGGGGGTCAGACCTTGCGCAATAACATAGTTGATCTGCGCATAGATTTCTTCCTGGGTCAGCTCGGGTAGAAAGCTGAAGGTTTCCAGCGTTTGCACTGTTTTATAGTCACCCATTTGCTGTGTGCTTGTCATCGTATTTTCCTTAACTATATGTTTCGGTTTGGCTGGCAAAATAGCGTTTATTGCACATCCAGCTTGTCAACTGTGTCAAACTCGAACTTGATTTCTTTCCAGGTTTCCATCGCCATCGCCAGCGGTTTGGAATGGCGCGCAGCTTCGGTAAGAATGTCCTTGGATTCACGCTCCAGATCACGACCCTCGTTGCGGGCTTTGACACTGGCCTCAAGCGCCACACGGTTCGCCGCAGCACCAGCCGCGTTGCCCCATGGATGGCCTTGGGTACCGCCGCCAAATTGCAAAACAGAATCGTCGCCGAAAATGTTAAGCAGCGCAGGGATGTGCCAAACGTGGATACCGCCGGACGCCACAGCAAACACACCGGGCATCGAGCCCCAATCCTGATCAAAGAACACACCGCGCGAACGGTCTTCGGGAATGAAGGATTCACGCAGCAGGTCAACAAAACCAAGCGTGGTGTTGCGGTCGCCTTCCAGTTTACCCAGAACGGTACCGGTGTGCAGTTGGTCACCACCGGACAGACGCAGACATTTAACCAGAACGCGAAAGTGGATACCGTGTTTGGGGTGACGGTCAATAACCGCGTGCATCGCGCGGTGAATGTGCAGCAGCATGCCGTTTTTACGACACCATTTCGCCAGACCGGTATTGGCGGTAAAGCCACCTGTCAGGAAATCGTGCATGATGATCGGCATGCCCAGTTCCTTGGCGAATTCGGCGCGCTCATACATGGCTTCGGGATCGGCCGCCGTCACGTTCAGATAGTGACCTTTGCGCTCGCCGGTTTCGGCTTGGGCTTTGTGGATGGCTTCGGCCACAAATTCAAAACGGTTCTGCCAACGCATGAAAGGCTGACAGTTGATGTTTTCGTCATCCTTGGTGAAATCCAGACCGCCACGCAGCATTTCATAAACCGCACGACCATAGTTTTTAGCCGACAGGCCCAGCTTGGGTTTTGTCGTCGCACCCAGCAACGGGCGACCGTATTTGTTCAGGCGGTCACGCTCGACCTGAATGCCGTTGGGCGGGCCGTTACAAGTTTTGATAAAGGCGATCGGGAAACGAATATCTTCCAGACGCAAGTTACGCAGCGCCTTAAAGCCGAACACGTTGCCAACCAGCGAGGTCAGCACGTTAACCACGGAGCCTTCTTCAAACAGGTCCAGCGGATACGCGATAAAGGCGTAAAAACCATCAGGGTCGCCCGGCACCGGCTCGATGCGATAGGCGCGGCCTTTGTAAAATTCCAGATCGGTCAGATGCTCGGACCAAACCGTGCTCCAGGTGCCGGTGGACGATTCAGCGGCCACAGCAGCGGCGACTTCTTCGTTTGGTACGCCGGGCTGACCGGTGATCTTGAAGCAGGCAAGAAGATCAGTGTCGAGCGGAACATAATCCGGTGTCCAATACTTTTCGCGGTACTCTTTTACGCCCGCCTGATAGGTATTGCTCATAAGTAAAAGCCTTTCTCTCTATGGGGGATGGCTTGCAATATTTGCACCATCCGAAATGATCCGCTTAAGCAGCGAGGGGGTTTGATTCTAACTATGACTTGATGCAAGGAATAATAACAGTTTAAAATTTTTAAGGTATACTTAAACAAACCTTTAAGTGTAAATGGGCCGAGCAAGCGCCTCATGCGCATTTTGCCAAAACCTGATCGGTGAATTAAAACAATGCCAGCCCGCAAAGCGACCCTTCGCCAAATGGAAATATTTGACAAGCTCACGGTATATATGAGCATCACCCGCACAGCCGGGGCTTTGGGGCTGACGCCTTCGGCGGTTTCAATTCAGATCAGGCAATTGGCCGAAGTTGCCGGAATGCCGTTGATAGAACAGATCGGCAAGAAGCTGTTTCTAACCGATGCGGGCCAGACCATGGCATTGACCTGTCGTGATGTTTTTGAGCGCATGGAGCGCTTAAACCAGGATCTCGCGGCAATTCAGGGGCTGGAAAAAGGCCAGCTGAGATTGGCCGTTATCACCACAGCGAAATATTTTGTGCCGCGTCTTTTGGGGAAATTCAGCGCGCTACATCCAAACATCGATCTGTCATTGTTCGTGGGCAACCGAAAGGCGGTTTTTGAACGGATGTCGCATAATCAGGATGATCTTTATGTTTTGGGCCAGCCCTCAAAAGACATGGATGTGTCGGCCACCCCGTTTTCTGCGAACCGGTTGATCGCAATCGCCTATCCGGATCACCCGCTGGTTGGGCAAAAATCGGTGCCGCCGATCAAATTGGGTGATGCGTTTTTTATCACCCGCGAACCCGGATCAGGCACGCGGCGCGCCTATGAAGATTTTTTCGCCCAGCATAACACCCGCCTGAAAATCCGCATGGAGCTGGGCAGCGACGAGGCCATAAAACAGACCGTGGCCGGAAAACTGGGCATCAGCATTTTATCGGAAAGCATTGTGCAGGCTGAATTGCAAAGCGGTGATCTGGTGCAGATTGACGTGCAGGGTTTGCCGCTGCGGCGTCAATGGTATGTCGCCCACCCGATCAAAAAAGTGCTGGCGCCCGCGACGGCAGAATTTCGAAATTTCCTGATCGAGCAACATCGCGATATGCTGCTTGATTAGGGCCGGAACAATACCGGCTTGGCCCCCTGCCCCGGCTGAATCAGAAATGATCCGTTCTAAGCACCTTGACCTCCGAGACCACAATAATACCCGCAATATCCTCCAGCATGGCATAAGCCTCGGTCATGATTTTTTCGGCCACCTCGGCATCGGCGATCACAATAACAATGACGCTGCCAAAAACCCCCATCAGCGAATCCTGACCGCGAATACCCCGATCGCCTTTGCCCGAGACATTGCGCAGCATGCTGTAGCCTTTTGCACCGGCCCGGTTGATCACCTCGATCAGTTCGGGTGCCTGAAATTCCTCGATTGTAATATCAAGTCTGATTTTAGGATAAAGTTTCATTTTGGTGATACCTCTCGTTTTTAAAATCCGGCCAAATATTTAGCCGCAGCAAAATAAAGCGGAATACCGACCACAAGATTGAACGGGAAAGTTACGGCCAACGCCAGCGTAACATAAATTGACGGGTTTGCCTTGGGCAGCGACAGCCGCATCGCCGCCGGAACCACAATATATGACGCACTGGCGGCCAGCACGGCAAACAGGGTCACGCCACCAACGGACAGCCCAATCATATGACCCGCCAGCAGACCGAACACAGCACCCACCGGCGGCATCACGACACCGAATAAAATCAACATCGGCCCAACCGCGCGGAAATCACCCAGCCGACGCCCCGCCAACAGCCCCATATCCAGCAAGAAAATCGCCAGCACGGCCTTGAACGGATCATAAACCACCGGCTGCATGATTTCTTTGCCATCCGTGCTGGTAATCCAGCCGATCGCAAAACTGCCCATCAACAAAACAACACTGCCGCCAAGAAATATCTCGTGGGCCAGCTTTTTCGATATCAGGGGTTTTTTCGGGCCGGGTTTGTTAGCTGTCATGCTACGCTTGGCCAACAAAAGCCCCGTGATAATCGCAGGGGTTTCCATCAGCGCCATCATCGCCACCAGATAGCCCTCATAGCTGATGCCTTTGCCGGTCAAAAACCCGGTGGCAGCCACAAAGGTTACAACGCTGATCGAGCCATAATGCGCCGCGGTTGCCGCTGCATTTGTCGTATCCAGCCGTGTCATCGAGCGCAGCAGCATGAAAGCAATCACCGGTATCAGAAAACTAAGCCCGATCGCCACAACCATCGCCAGAAGCACCGAGGGCGTCAAGCCGCTATGAGCAATTTCAACCCCGCCCTTAAAGCCGATTGCCAGCATCAGATAGATCGACAACCCCTTGCTGACAGCCCCCGGAAATTCCAGATCCGACTTTACCACGCCGGCGAAAATCCCGAGCACAAAAAACAAAACCAGCGGGGATAACAGATTTGCCGCCGCAAGCTGAAAAAAAACTTCCATAATAAAAAGCTCCGTTTTTGGTTTGCAATGCCTGTTCCGGCTAACCGACTGTATTAAAGCTTAAATTTTATCTTTAGGTTATAGCAGGCGAATTTCAAGAAAAATCATTATGAATTTCTGTAATTTAGCTGGAACAAATAAGGCAAATGCACTCCTGTTTCATATCGTATTATTAAGATAGCCA
>CAYSBD010000074.1:1565-12166 GCA_964429175.1 uncultured Marinosulfonomonas sp. | reverse complement strand
CCTTAAGCAGAGTCAACAACGCGCGGCTGAAATGCGGCCAAACACTGGCTGACGTATCAACCGCCCAAGCGCTCGAATTAGGTCAGATACCGCAATAAAGTTCGGGTTTTAATGCTGCGGGGTTCTCATCTGGATTGTTGGCTCTTGAATTTTGCCGCCGCCTGAATATCTGTATTGTGAGGCGCGTATAAAATGCATAAAACAAGGAGACCCCATGCAGATTATTCTAAACAATGACGATATTTTACAAGGGTTCGACAGCGCTCAGGATTTCACCAAAGATGTGCTTGAAAAGGCACTAAAGGGCAAAGCACAGCACCTTAGCCGGGTTGAAATCTGGGTGGCCGATGAAAACGGTGCCAAGGGCGGACCGGACGACAAACGCTGCTCGATGGAGGCCCGCCCGAAGGGTAAAAAACCGGTCGCTGTGCGGCATAATGCCGCCGACATCCCCGGCGCCATCCGAGGTGCTGCCAATAAGCTGGCCCGCGTGCTGGAACGCGAGCTGCGCTGACAAGAATCGCTGCGCCTCGGGCCAGTTGGCTTGAGGGCGGCTGACGCGGGGTTTTGCCGTTCTATTTTGGATCCTGTATTTTAGTAACTGCATTTTAGGGGCTAGGAAATGGTGCTGTGAGGGAGGATCGAACTCCCGACCTCACCCTTACCAAGGGTGTGCTCTACCACTGAGCTACCACAGCATTTTTCCGGCCCGCAAATTCCGTTCACATCCACCGATTTGTTTGCCAGAGCCACCTTGCAACCAAGGTTTACGCGCTCCTTTAACCACGGTGGTATCCGGTGTGGCGCTGAATAAGCGTATTTCATAAATGACGCAAGCGCAATCTGGACCAGAACCGCAGGCTTCTATAGAGAGGGGGGTATGGAACGCAAATCAGACACCAAAAAACCCGAAAATGACAACCCGAAAAACCAAAGCCCAAAAAATAACAGCAAGGTGCAAAAGCAGTCGGACCGTGAAAAACGGCTGAAAGCAACGATGAAAGAAAATATGAAACGGCGCAAAGCGCAAATGCGGGCGCGCAAAGTGCCAACAGGCGATTAAGAAAAGGTAAAATTAAGTATGGATTCGATTATTGTAACAGGTGGAGCCGAGTTGAGCGGCCAAATTCCGATCGCGGGGGCCAAAAACGCCTGCCTGACATTGATGCCCGCAACCCTGCTGTCGGACGAGCCGCTAACGCTGACAAATGCGCCGCGCCTGTCGGATATTGCCACCATGACACAGTTGCTCGAATCACTGGGTTCCGAGGTTTCCAGCCTGGACGATGGCCATGTTATTGTGCTCTCCAGCCACAAGGCCGACAACCCGCTGGCGCATTACGATATTGTGCGCAAAATGCGTGCATCGAATCTGGTTTTAGGCCCGCTTTTGGCGCGTCACGGTCAGGCCACGGTTTCACTGCCGGGCGGCTGTGCGATTGGTGCGCGGCCGATGGATATCCACATTGATGCGCTCACGGCGATGGGCAGTAAAATCGAGCTGAAAGAGGGTTATTTGCACGCGGTGGCCCCCAAGGGGTTGCAGGGTGCGGTGATTGATTTCCCGTTTGCCTCGGTGGGGGCGACCGAAAACATCATGATGGCCGCGACTTTGGCCAAAGGCACCACGGTTATTAACAACGCCGCGCGCGAGCCTGAAATCGTTGATCTGGCCGATTGCCTACGCAAAATGGGCGCGCAAATTGACGGCGACGGCACATCGAAAATCACGATCGAGGGCGTGGACCGGCTGCACGGGGCCACGCATCCTGTGGTGACAGACCGCATTGAGCTGGGCACTTATATGTTGGCTCCGGCCATTGCGGGTGGTCAGGTTGAATTGCTTGGCGGGCGCATGGATCTGGTCACGGCTTTTGCGCAAAAACTGGATCTGGCGGGGGTGGATGTTAGCGAAACGGCCAATGGTTTGCTGGTGAAACGTCGTGGTGATCTGGTGAATGCGGTGGATGTGGTTACGGAACCGTTTCCGGGGTTTCCGACCGATTTACAGGCCCAGATGATGGCGCTGCTTTGCACGGCAAACGGGACTAGTGTGCTGGAAGAGCGGATTTTTGAAAACCGTTTCATGCACGCGCCCGAACTGATCCGCATGGGGGCAAATATTGATGTGCAGGGCGGTCAGGCTACAGTAACGGGGGTGGAAAAACTAAAAGGCGCGCCGGTGATGGCGACCGATTTGCGCGCCTCGGTTTCGTTGATTTTGGCAGGGCTTGCGGCACAGGGTGAAACCGTGATTAGCCGCGTTTACCATCTGGATCGCGGCTATGAACATGTGGTTGCAAAACTGCGCGGTGTCGGGGCCTCGATTGAACGGATCAAGCAAAATGGCTGAGGATGCAAAATTTGAAGATGGCGTTGAAAAACCACTACGCCTAAAGGCTGCGGATGCCGATGATTTGGCGGTTTTGGCGGCTTTGGTGCAGGATGCTGTATTTGCGGCCAACGAAATAAGTTGGCAAAAATCGCAGCGCCGCTTTGCGATTTTACTGAATCGGTTCCGTTGGGAAGACAGCGATAACGTAAAAAAACGTAAAGCGCCTTATGAGCGGGTGCAGTCGGTGCTTTTGATCAACGATGTTGTAAATGTGCAATCTCAGGGCGTGCAGCGCGGGGATTCGGATGTAATAATGTCGCTTTTGTCCATGTCATTTCAGCCCGCAGAAGATGGCACAGGCCGCATGATGCTAATATTTTCCGGCGACGGGGTGATTGCACTGGAGGTCGAATGTCTGGACTTGATACTAAAGGATGTCACCCGCCCTTATGTTGCGCCTTCAAGATCCATGCCAAAACACCCGGAGTAGCCCGTGCCGATATTTCTAAACACAAATGACGCAAATTTCGAGGCAAATTTCGCGATATTCCTGACCACCAAACGCGAAGATTCGCCCGATGTGGATGCGGTGGTGGCCAGCATAATCGCCGATGTGCGCGCGCGTGGCGATGCGGCTGTGATAGATTTGACAGCCAAATTTGACCGGTTTAAATTGACGCCTGAAACGATTGCTTTTTCAGCCTCAGAAATTGAGACGGAATGTGCAAAAGTATCGCAAACCGAACGTGACGCACTGGAATTGGCCGCAAAACGCATCCGCGCCTACCACCTGCGCCAAATGCCTGCTGATGCCAGCTGGACGGATGAAACTGGCGCAACCTTGGGTTGGCGTTGGGGTCCGCTTTCGGCGGCGGGTCTTTATGTGCCGGGCGGGTTGGCGTCTTATCCATCGTCGGTCTTGATGAACGCTATTCCGGCCAAGGTGGCGGGGGTTGAGCGGTTGGCGATTGCCGTGCCGACGCCGGACGGAATTTGCAACCCGTTGGTGCTGTTGGCGGCAAAAATTTCGGGCGTGGATACGATTTATCGCATCGGCGGCGCACAGGCGATTGCGGCCTTGGCTTATGGCACAAAAACCATTGCGGCGGTCGATAAAATTACCGGTCCGGGCAATGCTTTTGTGGCGGCGGCCAAGCGGCGGGTGTTTGGCAAAGTAGGCATTGATATGATCGCCGGACCCAGCGAAATTCTGGTGATCGCCGACAAAGACAACAACCCGGACTGGATCGCGGTTGATCTGTTATCGCAGGCCGAACATGACGAAAATGCGCAATCTATTTTGATCACCGACGATGCCGATTTTGGCCAAGCGGTGACATTGGCGGTTGAAAAGCGGCTTGAAACTTTGGAGCGGCGCGCCATTGCAGCCCCCAGCTGGCGTGATTTTGGCGCGGTGATTACGGTGCAAAATATGAACGAGGCTGTGATTTTGTCGGACCGGATTGCGCCCGAACATTTACAGCTTTGCGTTGATGATGCAGATGGCATGGCCGCACAGGTAAAACACGCGGGCGCAATTTTTATCGGCGCGTGGACACCCGAAGCGATCGGTGATTATGTCGGCGGGCCAAACCACGTTTTGCCCACGGCCAGGTCCGCGCGGTTTTCGTCGGGCTTGTCGGTAATGGATTTTCTAAAACGCACCACGCTTTCAAAAATGACACCGCAGTCACTGGCCGCGATCGGTCCGGCGGCGGAAATTTTGGCGACCTCCGAAAGCCTTGAGGCGCACGGTTTATCTGTGCGTTTGCGGCTGGATCAGATAAATGACTAACCGCATCAGCCACATTGAAATTGACGACAGCGGCCTGCCGGCACCCACACCTGAAATTGAGCAGGAACGCAAAGTGGCGGTGTTTGATCTGCTGGAGGAAAATGTTTTTAAGCTGCCCGTGCGCGGTGAACGGATTGCTCCGGCAGGCCCATACCGGTTAATTCTGGCCATCGTCGAGCGGCGGCTGGTGTTTGATATCAACACCGAAACGGGGCAAAAAGCTGGCGAGTTCCATTTATCTCTGGGACCGTTCCGCCAAGTTGTCAAAGACTATTTTATGATCTGCGAAAGCTACTTTGATGCGGTAAAAAAACTGCCGCCCAGCCAGATCGAAACCATCGACATGGCCCGGCGTGGCATTCATGATGAAGGCGGGCGGGTGTTGCAAGAACGGCTTGAAGGGAAGGCTTGTGTCGATACGGCCACCGCGCGCCGTCTGTTCACCCTGATTTGCGTTTTGCATTTTGGCGGATAGGGGGATGGGCACCGCGCTTCCAGGGTCGGTTTTGTTTTGCTGCGATCATAATTCGGTGCGCTCGCCAATGGCCGAAGGCATGATGAAACATCTGTTTGGCACGGCGGTTTTTGTGCAATCGGCCGGGGTTAAAAGTGATCTGGAAATTGATGGTTTTGCTGTTGCGGTTTGTCAGGAAATCGCAGTGGATCTATCATGTCATAAGTCCCGATCATTCGACGAAATGCAAGATTGGGGCGATGATTTATCCGGTTATGATCTGGTGATTTGCTTATCGCCGGCCAGTCAGCGCCGCGCGCTTGAATTGACCCGTTATCATCATCTAGAAGTTGAATACTGGCCGGTTCTGGACCCAACCGGACTGGGGGAGGGGCGCGAAGACAAGCTGGAATCGTATCGTCAGACACGAGATCAGATAAAGGGTAAAATACTGAATCGGTTCAGCTCAGCCAAAGACGAAAGCTAGCCCAGAACCGCCAACCAACCCCAAGCCGTTAATATTGTTGCAGCCGTGCTAAGCAGCAGCGCCGATGCTGCCACGCGTTTGGCCACCCCGTACATATTGGCAAAAATATAGGCATTGATGCCGGGCGCCATGGCGGAAGTTAGCACAGCGGACTGAAACGATTCCTTGGGTAATTGCAGCGCTGTGCCAGTGATCCATGTGATTGAAGGGTTTAAAAACAGGCTGATCGCGCTGATAAAGATGATAACGCGCAGATCGCCTTCGGGCCGGTAACGGCATAAAATTCCGCCCATGCCAAATAGGGCGGTGGGCAGGGCGGCGCTTGCAACCAGATCCAGCCCGTCCGTTAAAAAACCGGGCAGGCTGGCACCCGAAAGGTTAACAGCAAGACCAAGTGCAATGCCAATCACCAGCGCATTTTTAAACATGGTGCGCAACACGGATTTGGTGGTTTTTAACACACCTCCCCCACGGTTCCGTGCAATTTCCATCACCGCAATTCCCAGCGCATAGCAAAACGGTGCGTGCATGGAGATGATGGCGAAATTGGCCGCCAGCGCGTCCGGGCCATAAGCGCGCTCGGTAATTGGCAGCCCCAGCAGCAGCGCATTGGTGAAAAGCGCGATGAAGCCGATGGCGATGCTGTCTTCCCACGGGCGGTTGAATAAAAACCGTGCGCCAAACATTCCGACAATAAAACCGCTGACGGAACCCAGATAAAAACTGAACAGCAAAGCGGCGTCAAATTCCTGCCCCAGATCAAGCGTAGAAATAGCACGAAACAACAGGGCCGGGATGGCGAAGTTTTGAGCAAATTTCATCACCCCGTCAATGGCATCGTCCTGCATCCAGCCACGCCAAACGGCCGCATATCCAAAGCTGATCACTAAAAACACTGGCAGGATCACATCGATAAGAGCGTGCATTTAAGGCTCCAGTTTTAGCCGCATACCATCATATCCCGGCAAAACATTATCAGGTGTATCGGCCATAACTGTGGCATAATCTAGGTCAATATGCATGTTGGTCAGCACAGCGCGTTTGGGGGCGGCGCGGCTTATCCACTCAAGCGCGCGATCAAAATGTACATGGCTGGGGTGTGGGGTGTAACGCAGCGCGTCCAGCACCCATATATCCAAGTTTTGCAACAATTCCCATGTTCGATCGGGAATTCTGGAAACATCGGGCACATAAGCCAGATCGCCAATGCGAAATCCAAGTGCGGTGATTTGTCCGTGTTGAACTGTCAACGGCGTCAGAGTGATATCACCACCGGCCCCGCTGATGGTTATGTCGCCGTCGATTGTGTGCATTTGACAAATTGGCGGATAATCCGAGCCATCGGGGGTAACAAAAGCATAACGAAAACGGGCGAATAAATCTGTTTGAGTGGGCATGTCGGCCCAAAGATTCATGCGCTTTTTTGTGCTGATCACGATCATACGCAGATCGTCCAGACCGTGTGTGTGGTCGGCATGGGCGTGGGTGTAAACCACCGCATCCAGCTCTGGAACATTGGCCGCTAGCAGTTGTGTGCGCATGTCGGGCGAGGTGTCAATCAGCACGCGAGTTGTGCCATTTTCATCGATTTGTTCCAGTAACATTGAGCAACGACTGCGCCGGTTTTTTGGGTTTTCAGGATCACACGCACCCCAGTTATTGCCAATACGTGGCACCCCTCCGCTTGAGCCGCAACCTAAAATGGTGGCGTAAAATTCGGCCATTAAACCGTGCCTTTATAAGCGGCGGCCTTGGTAAAGAGGCGATTGAAATTCTGTGTGGTTTGGCGGGCGAAATCGGTGTATTCCATGTTGAATATTTCGGCCCCTACGCGCGCGGTGTGGGCGGTGTAGGCTGGCTCGTTTCGCTTGCCGCGATGGGGCGGAGGGGCCAGATAGGGCGCATCGGTTTCAACCAAAATACGATCCACTGGTGCGGCCGCGAAAATCTCGCGAAGTTCGGCCGATTTTGGAAAGGCGGCAATACCCGACATCGACAGATAAAAACCCAGATCAAGCGCGGATTCGGCCAGTGGACGCGAGGATGAAAAGCAATGCATGACGCAGGTAAACGAGCCGGCGCGATGTTCCTCGCTTAAAATTTTAATCATGTCATCATCGGCGGCGCGCGAATGGATGATCAGGGGCAGGGCTGTTTGGCGCGCGGCCTCGATGTGGATGCGCAGATTTTGCTGTTGAATGGATTTACTGTCTGATGTGTAATAATAATCCAGGCCGGTTTCACCAAGCCCGACAAATTTTGGGTGTTTGGCCAAACCCACTAATTCCTCAACAGTAACAATAGGTTCATCGGCAGCGCTCATCGGGTGAGTGCCTGCGGCAAAAAAAACCTGAGGGTAAGTTTCGGCAATATCGCGCACCTGTTTTAGCAAACGCAGCTTGGTGCAAATTGCCACCATTCGCATCACGCCGGCCGCAGTTGCGCGTTCGATAACCTGATCCAGATCGCCTTCGAAATCGGGGAAATCCAGATGGCAATGGCTGTCGGTAATTTCTGGTTGCTCTGTCATGGATTACCTTTATGCAGCCGTTTTGGCCGCCGTCGCATCAATCTTGAATACTATATCAAGGATCAGGGCGGCAGGGTCAAGGTTGACCGCTTTGCCGTGGCGAACCCGTGCGCCCAGTTCTTGTTGCAATTGGGCCCAGATGCGGGCTGAATCGGGGTTTGGGGCAAGGCGCGACAGCAGCGCGGTTTCGCCACTAATCGACTCGATTTCTGGGGCTGATGTTGCGCCAAAGCGGGCGGTGCGGGCCAAGAATAAATCGATCAATCCCAGCAGTAAATCAAAGCGGGTTTCCTTGGCTTTCCCGACCACGCTTTGGGCCAGCATTAAGGCGCGCGATTTGTCCAGTCGGGGCAGGCCGGAAAACAGGTTGATAATTTCTTGATAGGTTTCCAAACCGCCCAGATTGATCAGTCGCAAAGCTTCGCCGACAGATCCACCGGCCAAAGCATTTAGTGCCGCAGGATTTTCTGCAGCTTGGGCGCCGGCTGCGTTGAGGGCTGTGGCCATGTCATCCGCCGTTAACGGGCTGCAGCGCAATTCGCGACAGCGCGACCGGATCGTGGGCAACAGGCGCGAAGGCTGGTGGCTGATCAAAAACATCGTTGTGCGTTCGGGCGGCTCTTCCAGCAATTTTAACAGCGCGTTGGCGGCGTTGGCGTTCATTTCGTCAGCCGTGTCGACAATCACCACGCGCCGGCCGCCGTCCGCTGCGGAAAGGGCAAAGAAATTACGAAGTTTTCGGGTCTCGTCCACGGTGATGACGGATTTCAGTTTTTTGGTTTTCTCGTCCCAAGCCCGACGCAACAAAAACAAGCGTGGCTCGGATAGTGCCAGTAAACGGTGGGAAACGGGGTTCTGGTCGGAAACCTCAAGATTATTGGGTTTTGTAGCATCACCAAACATCGAAGGGCCATCATCGGCAGGCTCTGCCAGCAAAAATCGCGCCAATTTCCATGCCAACGTGGCCTTGCCCACACCGCGCGGCCCCGTTACCAGCCAAGCGTGATGTAAGCGCTGCGAATTATAGGCGCTCAGAAATGCGTTCTCGGCAGCGGTTTGACCGATTAATTTCAAGGTCTCGCGCGGGTGCGGTGCGCCTTGAACGCGATCTGGCTCCGGCAGGTCGGCAGCAGCGCTCATGTTAGTGCCTCGCGCGTGATCCGGGCGATTTCGTCGGCAATTTCATCAATACTGCGCGCGCCGTCTATCAGGTTGCAGCGGGTCGGGAAATCTTTGGCCAAGGCTAAAAAACCGTCGCGCAAAGCCTTTTGAAATTCCAGCCCCAACTCCTCAAAACGGTCCTCGCCGGATTTGCGCGCCAAACCACGGGCAAGGGCGGCCGCCGGATCCATGTCAATGATGAATGTCAGGTCCGGCTCAAGATCGATCATTTGGTTGTGTAGCTTGTCGACCAACCCGCGTAAATCGGCCCGTGCAACGCCTTGATAAACCCGGGTTGAATCCGCGAACCGGTCACTGATCACAATGCGCCCCGCGCGCAAGGCCGGCGCGATGGTTTTTTCCAGATGATCGCGCCGCGCCGCCGTAAACAGCAGAATTTCGGTTTCGGCGGACCAGCGCTCGGGGTCGCCTTCGACCAGCAGTTTCCGGATTTTCTCGGCCCCTTGGCTGCCGCCCGGCTCGCGGGTTAAAACCGGATCAAAGCCACGCGATTTCAAGCTGTCCGCCAACAGGCGCGCCTGCGAGGATTTGCCCGAACCATCGATGCCCTCGAATGTAATGAACTTGCCGGTTGCCATCAATAATCAGCCTTGAATGGCGCTGCGAATTTGGTTGAACAGCAGCTGGGCCGCCGTGCGCATGCGCGGCACAAAACCGCCACGCGCAACATCGCGATCAGCGACCAGCGCCATGCGGGCCTCGGGCAGACCATCGCGTTTGATCACCAGTTCGCCAAGCTGTTGACCGGCCTTGATCGGTGCCTCAATCGGGCTGTGATAGCTGATGGACATCTCTAATTCGTTGGCCGAAAGGGTGGGCACCAGCAGGATTAAATCCTCGGGCGCGACCATACCAACGCGGCCGATTTCACCCATCCAGACAGTGGCCTCGGCAATTCGGTGCCCTTTTGGAGCCAACGTTTTCTCAACAAACTGGCGCAAGGCCCATTTGACGATGCGCTGGGATTCCTTGGCCCGCGACGCCGCAGTTGGCAGCCCGTTGATTACAAAAATAACCCGGCGATCCCCCTGTTTGGCCGAACCCGTCAAGCCAAAACCGGCCTCTTTTGTGTGGCCGGTTTTCAGCCCGTCAGCGCCAATATCCAGCCTTAACAACGGGTTGCGGTTGCGTTTATTTTTGGGCGCACGGCCATCAAATAAAAATTCGGTCTCGGCAAAAAGCGGGTAAAATGTAGGGAACTCGGTGATCAGACGATCCGCCAGAATGGCCAGATCATGCATGCTCATCCTGTGACCCGCTTGGGGCCAGCCGCTGGCATTGCTGAAATGTGAATTGTTCATGCCCAGCTGTTTGGCGCGTGCGGTCATCATCCGCGAAAACCCGGCCTCGGTGCCATCGGGTGACAGGGCTTCGGCTAAAACCACAGAGGCATCATTGCCCGAAAGCACAATCACACCGCGGATCAAATCCTCGACGCTAACCCTGTCGGAGGTGTCCAAAAACATGGTCGAGCCACCATGATCCATCGCGTGCTGGCTGACGGGCAAACGGTCATCCAGCTTTATGCGCCCGTCGGCCAAGGCCTCGAATGTCATGTTAAGTGTCATCAGTTTCGACATCGACGCCGGCGGCAGTGGATCGTAGGCATTTTTGGACAGCAGCACCGTGCCTGTGGTGTGGTCGATCACATATGCCGCTGTGGCCTGCGTGTTGAATTGCGCTGTCGCGGGCGGGCTTGCGATTAGCGTGGCGCTAAGGGCGATCAGGGAGAGAAAGCGCAATTTCATGCTGTGTTTATCCGTTGTTAATTGGCGGTGTTAATTGGTGACGAAATAGGCGTCGGAAAAGCCTAGTCCC
>CAYSBD010000074.1:0-1465 GCA_964429175.1 uncultured Marinosulfonomonas sp. | reverse complement strand
TGTTAATTGGCGGTGTTAATTGGTGACGAAATAGGCGTCGGAAAAGCCTAGTCCCTTGATTTTTTTCAACAATGTCGCCCGTTGTGATTTGTCCTGCGCAGGCCCCACCAGCACCCGCCAGAAGGTTTTTCCGCTGCTGCTTTGTTTTTCAACCAACGGGACCATGCCGGCGGTTCGCATGCTTGCTGCGGTGTTTGTGGCGTTGGTTTGCACGCTAAAAATGCCCAGCTGGATGTAGGGTTTTGTAAGCGACGAGGCCGATTTTGGCGTGGCTTCGGGTTTTGGCACAGCTCTGTTATCGGCGGCCTCGATCGCGGCGGCGGCGGATGCGATCGGGTCTAAAGATGTCTGCGCGATTGCTTCGGGGGCATCCAGCGTCTCATCGCCGGGGGTGGGAATTTCCTGGGCCACTTCTGCTTTGCGCAGGGCTGTGACATTAAGTTTTGCGGGCTGTCCTGCCAGCATTCCAAGCGCCTGGGCCGCGTCTGACGAAACCTGATATTTTGGCCCCGGATTTTCACGTTCACGCCTAAAAAGCGCGCCGATCACGAATTTTCCGTTGGCCTTGTTGCGAATGATTGCGCGCTCGGGGTCAACCACGTCGGGGTGGGCCACCCAAACACCGCCAAGCGACGGGCGCCCGTCCCACAGGCCATCATCGGTAGCCTGAAATATATCCGGGGATTCGACGTCGCGTTCTACCATTTTGGTCGAACTCTGGTTGTTGGCGGCATTTTGCGCCGTGTCATTTTTGCCCTTGAACGGGTTGAATGTCTGGCCGTCTTCGCAGGCCGACAAGCTGGTTAATGCCCCCGCAAGAGCCGCTATTTTTCCAAGTTTCGCCCACGCCCCGATGTTTTTCAGCATAATGCTTTGCCCTTTTGATATGCGCGCTGTCTTTGCAACGCTATTTTGCCGGATTTTCGCTCAATATATTCACGCTGATTTTGGTCTGCTTTTCGGCGTGTTTTGCGGGTATGATAACGACAGTATGGTTTCAAGGGAAGGGCGCATGGGATTGTCGGCGAAATTCTTCTTTATTTTGGTGCTTTCAGAATCAGAAGATGCAGGCTATGCCGCGCTGGTCGGAGGAGTGGCAGAGTGGTTGAATGCACCGGTCTTGAAAACCGACGTAGGTGAAAGTCTACCGTGGGTTCGAATCCCACCTCCTCCGCCACTTGCCTTCATTGAAACGCGGATATGCCCCGATGCGGGGATGATTTTCTTTATGTTTCAAAGGGGTTTAGGTCTGGCGACCGACCTCACGAGAACGCCGGATCACCTCGACACGCTCTCTAACCCCCGTTTCTCTCTATTCGAGCGACCTTCGGGGCGCTTGAGGTCGGTCACGAAAGCCCCAATAAAACAGGGGTTTTTCGTGAATTTCATGCCCGACCGGTTGCAGCGATGTCAAATCCACTCACGCGATCAGAGAAACCCGAAGGGGGCGTTTTGGCGCGAAAAG
>CAYSBD010000073.1:10699-12174 GCA_964429175.1 uncultured Marinosulfonomonas sp. | reverse complement strand
GGTGAGCTGGGATTTTCTCAGACCCGTGCGATGAAAAAGCGTATTGGCAAAGAGCTGCATTTGGCCCAAGAGCTGCGCAAAATTCAAGATGTCAGTGCCGGGCTAAACGGGTTGCGGCCTTTTCAAGCTGTTCGAATACCGGCACGCGGGGGCGGTGTGTTCGAATCGACTTGGTGCCGGGTTACGGCAATTGCGGCGTCATTTACGGCCGTCGCGGCGATTTCGATGCATTTACTCCTGTCCCCGGCTGCGGTGAGCTCACCCACTGATTGGCATCGCGCCTTGTTGCAACAGCCCCACATCGGCATTGCCGGTAAAAAAGCTCTGCCCGGCTTGATCAAATCATCAGCCGATATTCCTGATCTGGTGGCGGGCGGTCTGACTTTGGTTGCCGATAATTACGAGGGTAATCAGGTACGAATTTTGCATTATGCCGGTTTGAACGGCTGCCGGGTGACATTGGCCATCACTAAGGGCCAAGTGCCGGTTATCAATGC
Organism: uncultured Marinosulfonomonas sp.; assembly: GCA_964429175.1. Classification (GTDB taxonomy): domain Bacteria; phylum Pseudomonadota; class Alphaproteobacteria; order Rhodobacterales; family Rhodobacteraceae; genus Profundibacter. The sequence goes on along the minus strand of CAYSBD010000073.1, from coordinate 11,677 downwards.
CGATTTTGACTTGCACATGGTATCCTGGAGCATGTCTGCCAATCATTTCACTTTGCTGGCCTCCAACATGGACACGTTGCGTTTTGCGGCAATCTCGCGCCATGTGCGCCAATTTACCGAACAGAAATACCGCGCATCCAGCGTGTTGGCGATGCACATTACCACAAAAAAAGCGCACCCTTGCGTTTGAGCAAGAGCGCGCGATCCAGAGCACCTTCTGGCAGTTAGTTTTTAGGAAAGTTAGGTCGATCCTCGTTATAATGTGCCGCTAGATAATCAAGAATTTCCGTGCGATCCTCGTCATCAATCTCGGACATCCCTTGATCTTCAATCATCCAGTCCAGCAATTCATCCCAATTATCGCGTGTCAGGCCTTGCTGTGCAATAATGCGTTCTGAATGGCAGCCGGCACAGGTGTAATAGGTGCTCTCAACCCCGTCTGCCACAAATAGGGTGCCGAATTCCGGCTCCTCTTCTACAGTTTTGGTTTCAGCCTTCACATCGGTTATAGTCATGCCAAAAGCAAAGGCTATAACGGTGCTAAATAGTATACTTCTCATGGTTTACCTTGCAGAAAGCAGGGCGGCCACTAGGACCGCCGCAACTTTCGGTTTCTGGGTTAGGAATTAGCTGGCGCGCAGACCAACACGGTGCAGTGTATTGTTCAGATACCCCTTGGGGTTCCAGTCAATCGCAAATGGCTGCATCACACCTTCGCTATCTGTGGCACGCCCCCAAACCTCGTAATAACCGGCGGCATCAAACGTCACGTTTGCGCGCCAGTTCTGCCAGGCACCGGAATTTACCGGCGCATCCAGCTCGGCATCTTGCCAAGTTGCACCAAAGTCGGTGGAAACCTCCATTTTGGCAACCGTTCTGTCACCCGACCACGCATGGCCGCGCACTTCGGTGGATAGACCGATTTCGGTACCGTTTTCCGGGAAAGTCACAAGCGATTTCACCGGCATCCGCTCGATG
>CAYSBD010000073.1:9324-10599 GCA_964429175.1 uncultured Marinosulfonomonas sp. | reverse complement strand
GCTCGATGCGGTTTAGCCATTTATGCGCAGTCGAGGCCGGCCAGCCCGGCACAACCAGACGCATTGGCGCGCCGTGCAGCATCGGGATCGGTTCGCCATTCATGGCAAAGGCGATCAGAACATTATCGGCCTCCATTGCCTTTTGAATTGGCAAGCCCCGGGAAAGCGGCAGTTTTGTATCATCGCCCGAAAGATGAATATCGGCACCAAAATGGGCTGTATAAATTGCGTTGGATTGAACGCCGGCTTTATTCAGAACGTCCTTCAGCAAAACACCGGTCCATTCCGAGCAGGCGATCGCACCGATTGTCCACTGGTTACCGCGTGCGGGCGGATCAAAGAAAGAGCGCCCGTTGCCGCCACATTCCAGTGCCAGAGACATAGTGTGCACTTCGAACTGCTCTTTCAGATCGGCAATGCTCAGCGTCAACGGATTATCAACAAAACCGTCGATTGTCAGCTGCCACTTGGCCGGATCGGTGTCTTCTGGGTCGGGCATGATGCCGTTGTTGCGCACAAAATGGCGCGAATTCGGTGTGATGACGTCATCCAGCAGATGGGCCGGTGTTTCGGCATTTATCGGGCGGTCATTTAGCAGCGTCAGACCGTCTTTGCCGACCAGCGGATTATCCGAGGCCATAGCCGCAGGGATCAGGCCCATCGGCATGTTGCGGTGAAACGGGATGGTCGCACCAACCATCGCACCCATTGTCGCAAGGCCCGCCTTCTTTAGAAAACCGCGGCGGTCAGGGTGAGAAACGCGCCCGAACACCTCTTTGCCGGCACTCTCCTTTTACGTTTTAAAATCGCCCAAATGATACCAATAGCCAGAGAAGTCGGCGATCATCTCTGATGCAAAAATCCATAAGCTTGAAGTAAACTGACTTTAGATTCGAGCTAAAATCCGCGCGCAGGCTTTATAGATTCTGGCCTAAAAATCCGGCATCCGCAGCACGATGGTGCGCCCGCCTTTAACGTAGCGCAATTCGCTTTGGCCAATGGCCGCGACCTTGCCCCCATCCACCCGCTGGCCAACCGTGACCTTGACGTAACGCCCGTTTGCCAACCGCACCAAAGCGCGGCGTTTGTTGGGCGATCCATAAACCCCGATTAGCGATGTGCGCCGTAATCGCAGCGCGTTTTCCACCGTTGCCAGCTTGGCCACCGAGGCCCGCGTGGTGCCGGTCGGGGCGATGGTCTGGCTTTTGGGAACCGGCGCAGAAGGGCGCGCCATTTTCAGTGTGGCTGCGTCCGAAGCGCGCACGCGGGCCACTT
>CAYSBD010000073.1:1755-9224 GCA_964429175.1 uncultured Marinosulfonomonas sp. | reverse complement strand
GCGGGCCACTTCACGGCTGAAATTTCCGGGCCTCTGGGGCGGCGTTCTTGACAGCACCACAGCCAGTTCTGACAGGGTTCCTTGGGCCTCTTTGGCTTCTTCTTCTTTGATTTTTGGCGCTATGGGGCGCGATTGGGGGCGAAATGCGGCCAGTTCGGCCCGGCTGTGGCCACCCAATTGCACTGTTTGGGTTTGCCCGATCAAATCCGCGGGTCGCATCTGGGGGCGAAATGCAGCAAGGCGCAAATCCGGCTCGATAATAACTTGTGGCACCCGATCACCGCGCAGGACCGGTTTAATGGGCGGGGCACCCAGATAAACCAGCACGCCATCGGGGGTCATCGCACCCTCGGCGGTGGCCGTGACCAACCCGCGCTCATCCAGATTAAACTCTGTGCTTTGTGCGGCTGGAGATGCTTGGTTTTCCAATGACTGTGCATTTAAAACCTCGGCCGACCGGGGCAGCGCGATCGCATCGCTCCACATAATTTTCGGGTCCGCCGAGGTCATAAATAGCGTTCGGGTTTCATCCTGGGCTGGCTCGATCGGAGTGTCGGGGGCGCGTTGCCAGATGCCGGTGTCGGCGTAAACGTTTTGGGCCTCGTCGCTGTTAAGCGGGGGGGCGGGAAGTTGTTGGGCCTCGGCCGTTTGGATTTGCGCTTCAGGCTCCGCTTGCATTTCCACCTCAGGCTGCATGGTCGATTCAGGCACCGGTTCCGGCTCTATTTCAAGATCGGCCTGGATGTCATCGACCGCGTCGTCAGGTTTTTCAAACGAGGCGGGGCGCGTGATGGTCGGCTGCGTCAGCATCGCAAGTGCGTCGCCAACCGTTGTGTCGGGGATTGTGTCGGGTTGCTGCGCCGCTGTTTGGGCGGTTGTTTGCACCGGTTCAGCTGCATCATTTCCGCGCCAAAACGTGGTTGCATCATTTAGAAAATAAGAAGACCAGATAATTATAATTGCAAAAATCGCGAGTAGAACCAGCAGTAATTTCAAACCCAGATAACGCGGCTTTGCCGGCATCTCAGGCATTTGCAGCGCCCCGAATCCTGTGGTTTTGGCGGGCTTGTCTGTGGTGCTATCCGGCGCAATCCGGGGGGGCGCCGGGTTGTTCAGCACTTGGGTTTTCGCGGTTGCAAGGATTTCAGGGGGTGTTTGTGGCTTGGTTACAGGGCTGGGTTTTACCGCTGGTTTTGCAGGCTTGGCCGGAGCGATACCCGCCGGTTTTTCAGGTTCCGCCGGCTTTTTATTCTGACTGCCGCGATTTGCCCCGCCAAGTTTAGGGGCAAGGGGAAGCTTGCCTTCGGGTAGAATGGCCAGACGGGATTCGGTTTTTTCCAATCGTTTGGCGGCCGCATCAGATGGCGCGTTTGTGCCCGTATCGGTATCTGTCGAGCCAGCGCGTTGCGAGCTGAAAACAGGCGCATCCGGCGTGGATGAAGTTGGGTCAGGGATTGCGGGCGATAGAATATCCACGGGCTTTTCGGCAGAATCCAGCTTGAGCGCCGCCGGCTTATCCGTTTCTTGTGCCGGGTTGTCGGGCAGAGGTTTTACAGCCTCGGCCTTTTGCGCAGACGTTTCTTTTGCTGCAGGCTCTGCGGCTTGTTTGATTTTCACCGGTTCTGGTTCGGGCTGTTTTTCGGCCTTCTTCTCTGGCATCAAAACAGGGCCAATAATATTAATGATCTCGGCGTCACGTTCAACCGTTTGGCCGGCATCCAGCAGCGCTTTTGCCGCCATGGATGTGCCAAAATACGGCTCGCCCTGAAACCGGCCATTTTCGGGTGTCGCAACAAAGGAAACCGGATTAAACCCGTGCTCGACAGCAAAAGCCTCGGCCTCGGCCAGCGTTTCACGGGCCACGGCAACCACACTGATGGCGCCGCCTTGATCGCACCAATCATAGGCCAGATCATCAATGTCATAAGGCGTGGTGCCGTCAAGTGCTGTCCTGATCTGGCTATGGCGTTCAGGCCCGTCCGGCCCGGTCGCATCAATCGTTTTGAACAGGATTTGCGAATTGGGGATCACCAGTTTTGTGGTTACGCCGCCATTTTCAAGCGCTGCGGCGGTTTGCTGTAAATACCCCATTTTCTGATTAAATTCAGGGTCTTCCAGCGAAACTTTGCCAGCCGTATGCCAGCCGCCTTGGCTGCGATGCAAAAGCGTAATGCCGTCGTGGCCTAGATTAAGAGCGAAATTTGGTTTCATATCATTGAATTAGCTCATAAAGCCTAAAAGTAAATGGGCGTTTGCGGGTTTTGTTAACACTACAGCAGGTTTTTGCCGAAATAAAGTTAAACTCCAAGGATTTGCTTGCGGCTTGCATTATAACAGGTAGGCATCGAAAAAAATTGAAAGGATTTGATATGAAAAAATTAATATTTGCGCTGGTATTATTGGTAGCCACGCCGGTTTGGGCCGAAGATGGCGCGCGCCAGATTACAGTGGTCGGGCACGGACAGGTTGAAATGGTGCCCGATATGGCGACGATTACGGTGGGGGTAGTCAGCCAAGGCAAAACGGCCGCAGACGCGCTGGATGAAAATTCGGCAGCGCTCTCTAAAGTGTTGGCGTTATTTAAAGATGTCGGGATCGAGGGCGGTGACATTCAGACCAGCGCGCTGTCATTGAACCCGCGCTGGAATAACCGAGGATCAAACCCGTCCGAGCCAAAAATTATCGGCTTTGTTGCGCAGAATTTATTGACCGTTCGATTGCGCGATCTGGATCGTGTCGGCGAGGTTCTGGATGCGGCTGTGCAAACGGGTGCCAATAATTTCCAGGGGCTGCATTTCGGGGTGCAAAACCCGGAACCGGCCCAAAACGCGGCGCGCCAGAACGCGGTAAAAGACGCGATGGCCAAGGCGCAGCTTTATGCCGATGCGGCCGGGGTGACGTTGGGCGATGTGATGGTCATCACCGAATCCCCGCAACATGGCGGCGACCCGGTGATGCGTGCGCGCGCAATGCATAGCGAGGCGGTTCCGGTTGCACAGGGCGAAATTTCGCTGCGCGCCAGCGTGACGATGGTGTTTGCAATCGCGCCCTAGCTGGTTGCCAGCGCCTGATCCAGATCGTTGATCAGATCAATCGCATCCTCGGTGCCAATGGAAATGCGCACCACATTTGACCCAACGCCTGCGGCCTCTTGTTGTTGCGCGTTTAATTGGCGATGCGTGGTTGATGCCGGATGCAGGATCAGGGAACGCGTATCGCCAAGATTGGCAACATGGCTAAAAATATTCAATGATTCCACTAACTTAACGCAAGATTCATAGCCGCCTTTTAGCGAAACGGTAAACAGCGCACCGGCACCTTTAGGGCATATTTTCGCGGCCCGCTCGGCGTATGGGCTAGAGGGAAGCCCTGCGTAAGTCACCGTTTCAATGCGCGGATCATTTTGCAGCCACGCCGATATTTCCTTGGCGTTTTGCACATGTTTTTGCATCCGCAGCGACAGGGTTTCGATCCCCATCAAGGTGTAATGCGCGCCTTGCGGGTTCATCGTCATGCCCAGATCGCGCAGCCCAATCGCGATGCCGTGAAAGGTAAAGGCCAGCGGGCCGAATGTTTCTTGAAATTTCAGCCCGTGATAGGCCGGTTCGGGCTGCGATAATGACGGGAATTTATCGGTGGCCGACCAGTCGAAATTGCCGCTGTCCACCACACAGCCGCCGGTGACGGTGCCGTTGCCGGTCAGGTATTTGGTGGTGGAATGCACGACCAGCGTTGCGCCGTGGTTAAAGGGCTGGCACAGGTATGGCGTGGCGGTGGTATTGTCGACAATCAGCGGGATTTGGGCGCTGTTGGCAATCGCGGCGATGGCGTCCAGATCGGTGATATAGCCGCCCGGATTGGCGATGCTTTCGCAAAAAATCGCCCGGGTGTTTTCGTCGATTGCGCCCGCAACGGCCGCTTCGTCATCAAAATCAACGAACTTGGCCGTCCAGCCAAAGCGTTTGATGGTTTGGGAAAACTGGGTGATCGTGCCGCCATACGCGCGGGTCGAGGCCACCAGATTCATCCCCGGCGACATTAGCGGAAATAGCGCCATAATTTGGGCCGCGTGACCCGACGAGCAGCAGACCGCACCGGCCCCGCCCTCAAGCGTGGCAATACGTTCTTGCAGCACGGCGACGGTCGGGTTGGTCAGGCGTGAATAAATATAGCCGACCTCTTGCAGATTAAACAATGCGGCCGCGTGATCGGCATCGCGAAACACATAAGCGGTGGTTTGATAAATCGGCGTTTGACGCGCGCCCGTGGCTGGGTCGGGGCGGGCGCCGGCGTGGATTTGCTGGGTGTCAAAGCCGTATTTTGCGGTGTCGGTCATGGGCGTGTCCTTGTCTGAAGTTTTGTGCAGCCTAGGGCAGGCGGCCAAAGCTGACAACAGCCAGCTGCCAGAAAGAAATATTGTCGCGTGTGCCGATAATAATCCAGAACGCACGTTTGGCTATTTGCCTAATAACGCAACATTTAGCGCATCCAGAACCCTTCGCGTTTGATCATATTGCGGATTTTTTGCTCGCGCACGGGCAGGTTATCACGATCAAACATATCGCGCAGTTTCTGGCCGCGGCCCTGATAAATCATCCGCTTGATCGGGTCATATTCCTTGATCACCTTTTTGACCCTGTTGGGTGCTGTGATGGTTTGCAACACATCAACCACATGATCATTTTCGCGCGCATAAAGCAGCGGCAAAACCCGCCAGTGACAACTGATATCGCCATCCAGCCCCGCGAGTTCCGGTCCCGGACGCCCCCCGCCAAAAGAGTGGATCACCAACGGCAGCGCCACCTGATCCAGCCACGGATCAAGCGTTTGGCAGACCAGCGCATCGGGCGCATTATCGCGGATTTCCACGGCATATTCTGCAAATCGTGCCCCAAATTCATGCGGGCAGCGGTGATAAAACCAGCCGGCGTTAAAATATAGATAACGCTCCCAGTATTCATCGGGATGCGCGGTATCAAGCGAGCTGACAAAATCCAGCCCGAAGCGATCATAAAGCGATTTCCAGGTCGCGGTGTAGCCCGGCCCGTAAAGTTCAATTTCAGGCCAGGTGTTGGTGCGGCGCATCGAAGCCGCGGGTTTGTCAAAATCAAAGGCGACCGTGGCTAAATCGCCGGTGATCAGGGTGTCGGTGTCAAAAAACACAAAAGGCTCGCCTTTGGGCATCGCCATCAGGGCTTCGATTTTGTTGCCGTGGGGGTAGTTCTGGCCAAAATGCTTACTTTCAAAGCGCAAAATTTTGGCCCCGAAACCCTGCAATAAATCGCGAACTTCGTCGTTTTTCATCCGCGGATCATTGTCCCAGTTTGCTCCGGGCTGTGGTTCGGCGACAAATAGCTGGCCTTTGAAATTCGGGCTGCTGTGGCGCAGGGATGCGGCAAACAGCACGGCCTCGTATTGCAGACGGCCGTTTTGGCCAACAATTACGATGTTGAAATCATTGCTGCGTTTGGGTTTTTTGGCCATTGTGCAATCCTGTGTGCAATCCTGTGTTTTCCCAGATATAGCCGGAAACAGTGCTTGGCAAAAGATGCTATTGTTTCAATTTAACGGAATTATTGCAGCGCCGACAAACATTCTGCAAGCTTGCGCCCTAAAGTGTGGCAACATGGGGCAATAAAAACACCTCGCCATTTTTCGGAGTGGTGTTAATGCGCAAACTGCACCCATAGGCGGCCGACAGGTTTTCTTCGCTCATCACCTCGGCGGGGCTGCCTTGGGCCATGATTTTGCCGCCATCAATCAGCGCAACACGGTTGGCAAACATCGCCGTCAGGTTCAGATCATGCATCACCGCGATTACACCACCACCGGCTTGGGCGTATTTTTTGGCCAAACCCATCACCATCAATTGATGGCCAATATCAAGACTGGCGACAGGTTCATCCAGAAATAGCCAGCGCGGCTCATTGTTCAGCACCGGCTCCCAGACCTGTGCCAAAACCCGGGCCAGTTGCACGCGCTGCTGCTCGCCGCCCGATAATTCCTGATAATATTTGGCCTCGAACCCCGTCAGGCCAACCCGTTCCAGCGCCAACATTGGCAAATCGGCGCGCTGGGCCTCGCCGCCGGTGGTCAGGCCCAGACGCACGACCTCAAGCACATTGAACGGAAAGGCAAGGCCGGCAGATTGCGATAAAACACCACGAATTACGGCCTGCTCGTAGGGCTTCATTTCGCTAACATCGCGCCCGGATATCGCAACGCTGCCGCTGAATTCCAGATCGGCCGTGATGGCGCGCAACAGCGTGGTTTTGCCCGACCCGTTGGGGCCGACAATCGCGGTGACTTCGCCGGCATTGGCGCTAAAATCCACATCATGCAGGATTTGTTCTTTGCCCAGCGTGACACAGATGTTTTTGGCAATCAGCATGGCGGCTCACATATCAACAATGCCGCGGCGGCGCAGCAGGATCCAGAGGAAAATCGGCGCGCCAATCGTGGCGGTGACAATACCGATCGGCAGCTCGGCGGGGGCAATGATCGTGCGGCTGATCACGTCGGATGCCAGCAACATACTGGCCCCCAAAAGCGCGGAATTGGGCAGCAGATATTTATGATCCGGTCCCACCGAAAGGCGCAGTAAATGCGGCACGATAATGCCGATAAAACCGATGCCGCCGCTAACCGCAACAGCCGCGCCGGTGGCTGCTGCAACGCTTAAAATCGCGATGTTTTTCAGCCGCTGCACGCTGATGCCGATGTGATGCGCGGTGGCTTCGCCCAAGGCCAGACCGTTTAGCCCGCGCGCCAAAAACGGGGCGACGGCAATGGCCAGCAAAATGATCGGGGCGGCGGCAAAAACCTTGGCCCAGGTGGCGCCGGCCAATGATCCCATGCCCCAGAATGTCAAGTCGCGTAATTGAGCATCATCGGCCAGATAAATCATCACCCCCGACAGCGCGCCGGCCAATGCTCCCAGTGCGATACCGGCCAATAACATGGTCGCAACCGAGGTGCGCCCGTGGCGGGTCGAGACCTTATAAAGGATCATGGTCGAGCCCCAGCCACCGATAAACGCGGCAAAAGGCACCAGATAATAGCCGAAAATACCGGCCAGATACAGCGGCAGATAGCCCCCCAGAACAATCGCCGTAATCGCGCCCAGACCCGCGCCCGCGCTGACCCCGACCAGCCCGGGATCGGCCAGCGGATTGCGAAACAGCCCCTGCATGACAGCCCCCGAAACCGCCAGCGAAGCCCCCACCAAAACCCCCATCACCATGCGTGGCATACGGATGTCAAACAGCACCACGCGCTCGCGCAGCTCCAGCTCGTTTCCGGCAATCAAATCGCCAACCACCGACCAGAATGAAATGCCCGAGGCACCATACATCAGGCTAAATAATGCGGTGCCAATCAGCAGTAAAACCAGAAATACGCTCATGGAGCGGGCCTTTTGGCGCCGGTCACCGACGGGTTTGGATGCCGGTTTTAGCGCCGGTTTTAGC
>CAYSBD010000073.1:0-1655 GCA_964429175.1 uncultured Marinosulfonomonas sp. | reverse complement strand
GCCGGTTTTAGCGCCGGTTTTAGCAAAGACTGGTTTGTGCTTCCACTGGTCGTTTCACTCAATTTCTTAACTTTCGTCGGGGTAAATCAGGCGGTTCAATTCGGTGATCGCGCGCGCCGTTCTAGGCCCGAAGCCCAACATAAACATCCCGTCCATCCGCAGAAACCTTTTGGATTGCCCCGCCGGTGTGATCATAATCGCCGGATGATTGGCCAGATCCTCATTGGTAATCTGGTGCTGGCCGGTGCGCTCCATTAACAAAATGATGTCGGGCGCGGCCGCTGACATGGCCTCGTCGGTCAGGGGTTTGAAACCCTCGAATTCAGTGACTGCGTTGATGCCGCCCGCCATGGCGATGATGCCATCGGCCGCCGTGTTTGTGCCCGAAACCAGATAGCGCCCGCCGCGGATCGTTAAAATAAACATGATGCTCTTTTTGTCTTGCACCGCATTGGCCTTATCCTCGGCCTCTTTTAGCGCAGCACCCAATTCGTCGGCCAATTGCGCACCTTTTTCGGCCACGCCCAAGACGGTTGCAACCGCGTTGATCTTGGCAACGATCCCTTCGCGTGAATAGACGTTGGGAATGGTGATAAAGGGGATGTCGGCCTCGGCCAGCAGTTCGATGGTTTCGGGGGGGCCGCTGCCCTCGATGGCGATGATCAGATCGGGATTGACCGAAAGCACGCCTTCGGGTGACAGGCGGCGCATGTAGCCAACATCGGGCAGTTTTTGCACGATCTGCGGGTAATTCGAGGTGGTATCGCGGGCCACCAGACGGTGTTGCTGGTTCAGCTGAAAAATGATTTCGGTGATCGAGCCACCCGCAGAAATGATGCGGGATTTATCGGGGAAAACATCCTGTGCCGTGGCCGCGCCGGAAAATACAGCCGTGATCGCAACAAGGCAGGTAAACAATGAAATCCGCAACATTTTACAAGGTTTAATCATCGCAGTGACCTTTCTGTAATTTTAATATTTCCGGCTATTACCATTTTGCAATGACGCGTGGCTTGTGACCAGTTTGGGTCATAGTTGTTGATTCTTTTAGTCTGAAATAATGGGGGGTGCAAGGCGCGACAGCAGATAAAGCAGGGCGCTGGAAAATGAGGTGCACGCGATAAATCCGGTGAGGCCGGCAATGATGACGCCGCCGCGGGCCTGAACCTGTTTGTCATTCAGGTTGTGGCCAAGGCCCGATTGCAAGAGGTCGCCAAAGGCCCGCTGCCCTTTGCGTGGATTGTGCTGGCAACGGCATTCTTGCCGTGGTTCTGGCAGTATCTGGCGCTGTATATTCCGTATAATCCGTGGTGATTAATAGTTAGGTGCTATCGTCATTTGGTGAAATATAATCAATTCAATTCCTGTTGTGGATAGCTGGTTACCTGTTCAGTCCCACAAATCTGGTTTTTGCTATAATAGCCTTCAGGAGGTTGATCTATGGGCCGTATATACCACGCTAACGTCAAGACAACGGCGCGAGTTCGAAAAGAAATACAAGCCTCTTCGGAGACGGTCGCTGCGTTGAGCGAGCGGTTTTCGCTGAACCCTAAAACCGTCAGATACTGGAAACACGCGGGTCGGGTTACGGATAAGAAAAGAGTTATAGCCGACAGTTGGTGACGCCCTGAAAAGGCGGCATATCATGGCGTTGT
>CAYSBD010000072.1:0-12425 GCA_964429175.1 uncultured Marinosulfonomonas sp. | reverse complement strand
AAATGAAGGACTTCGAACCCCAAAAACTACCTTACCATTCAAGGTGTTAGAGGGTCTTCACATAGGAAAGTGTGAAATGGCGGACAGACAGGGATTCGAACCCTGGAGACGGTCTCCCGCCTACACACTTTCCAGGCGTGCGCCTTCGACCACTCGGCCACCTGTCCGTTGGCTGGCTTTTAGCCCGACTGCACCCAAATATGCAAGGCTATAAATAAGCCCCTTTTCAGCCAGACCAAACCCGCATTAAATATTAGTAAAAATCTGGAGTATCTCGATAATAATAACCACAATCCACGCGAAAATGGCAATGCCTGTGGCCGCCGCGGCGACATCTTTGATCATGCCGATCTTTTCATCAAATTCAGGCTGAATATAATCGCACAAAGCCTCAATCGCGGTGTTTAACAGCTCGGCCGTCAGCATCAGGCCGGTGGCAAGCACAAGTATCGAAACATCCAGAGAGGTGTTGAACATCAAAACCGGCACCAGAATAATCAGCGACAAGATTATTTTGTAAAGCACGCTGAAATCATTAATCGCGGCAAAGCGCAAACCCGACATGATAACCTTGAATTTGCGCAAAGGTTTGTAGGGCCGCTTGTCCGGTCCGGTGAATTTATTTCTTGGCATCAAAAACCCCCCAGTTTAACAAAGTATAATATGCTCCACCCCCATAAAATTGCAACGATTATTCCAGCCAGCACATCACTGGGAAAATGCACCAGCAGATATAACCGCGAAACAGCCACCCCCGATGCCACCGCAATAAACAGCCATATGATTAAATATTCGCCACCAAACCCCAGATTATGTTGCACCAACCACAACATAATCGCAAAACTGAAAATCTGTGTCGTGTGGGCGCTGGGAAATGCGGGGTCGGGGGGCATTTTTCCGGTTGTGCAATCATGCACGGGCCGTTTACGGTTTAGCAAGTATTTAATAATGTATGTTGTGATAACCGCGCCAAAAAAACCAAAACCAAACAGACCGGACTGGACATAATAGCCGTAATTTGACAACGCCAGAACCACCACAACCAATGCCGGAACCAACACCCAAAGTGATCCAAGCCAAGTCCATGCCGCGAAAAACCGGTCCAGCCCTCGGGTTTGATGCCTGGAAAACCAATCCAGCATCTTGCGATCCAGTTTGTTAAACCGACCGCCTTGAACCAGAATTGTAATAAACATCAACAAAAACAGCATGATAACGACCAGCACCAACAGTGCGTGCTCAAATACCAGCAGTTTGTAGCCCGTCATTGCATTCATAACATAACCCAGCTGAAAACCACCTTAACCGCCATCTTTTTCACGCGCCTGCAACACTTCGGGGTTGCGCAGCCACAGATCACGCTGGGCAAACGGAATCTCGATGTCCTCCTCTGCAAACACCCGGGCAATTTCATGGTTCAGATCGGAATTCACGCTTAACTTCCAGTTTACATCGCGCAAAATCGCCCGGATTTCAAAATCCAGCGACGATTCACCAAAGCCGCTAAACAAAATCAGCGGGGCAGGGTTGGCCAAAACCATCGGGTGCGCCTGCGCGATTTTGCGCAATAAACCCTCAATGCGCTTGGTGTCATTGCCATAAGCCACCCCGACTTTGACAATCACCCGCCCGATCGAATTTCCGCGGGTCCAGTTGGTGACAACGCCCGAAACAAAATCGGAATTGGGCACGATCACATCGGTACGATCAAAGGTCTCGATCCGGGTCGAGCGCACCGAAATATCGCGCACAATGCCCATCTGGCCGCCCACCTCGATCCAGTCGCCTTGCGAAATCGGGCGCTCGATCAGCAGAATAATACCGGCGACAAAATTTGAAACGATGTTTTGCAAACCAAAACCGATGCCAACCGACAGCGCACCCGCCACAATCGCCAATGACGACAAATCAATGCCCGCACTGGAAATCGCCACCAAAGCCGCCAGAAAAATCCCGATGTAGCCAATACCCGAAGTGATGGCGTTTCGCCCGCCCAAATCCAGTTTGGTCTTTGGCAAAACCGTGTTGCGCAGGGTGCCCTGAAGCAGACGGGTCAGCATGTAGCCAATGGCGAAAATGATGGCGAATGTCATAAATACCGCAGGTGAAATCCGCGCATCACCCAGCGGAACGCCCGCTTGGAAACGGGCCCAAAGCTCGGCCAGATCGGTGGTTCTGGCCCCCCAGATCAACGCGAAAAACGGGGCCGCGCCCAACACCAGAAGAAAATTTACCAACACCGGAATTAACGCTTCGCGCGCGCGCTCGGAGCTGCCAATCAGCAGCGCGTAAATCTCTGTGCTCATACGTTGCAAGATCATCAAAAGCGCCAGCAGGCCAAGCGACATCGCCAATGGGATGACAATCGACTGGGCCGCCTGAAAATAACCGATCGCGGCCAAAACCGGACCAATGATTGCCAAAATCATAATCACGCGGCCAAGATAATAAATTATGCCGTTGCGATAACTGCGGCTCTCGCCCTGAACTTGTTCATTTTGCACATGGATTTGCAGAAACTTTGCCAACCGCAGCAGCACATATCCAATCAGCAACAGAACCGGAAAAACCAGCACAACCCGAATGTCGCTGCTCCAGTTTTCAAATTGAGAAACACGGGCAACCATCAGATCGAGACCTACAAAAACCCCAAGCGCGGCCGCAAAAATCCGTCCCTTTGCCCGCTGATCGCTGTTCAGGTTCAGGGCCGCACTGGTCTGCTCGGATTTTGGGAATGTGCGCCCGCCCAACCAGCGCGCGACCATAAATATAACACCCAGTGTAACAATCGAGGACAGCACAACATCACCGCGCACCCCGACCATTTCGGTGGCATAAATCGCCTCGGAAAATAAAATCAGCCCGATCAACGGCAATGCCAGCTGTGCAATCGAAAGTAAAAACACCAAAATCCAGCGCCCTTGCACACCTACCTTTGTGCCGGTTTTGGCCTGAACCGCCATGCTCAGCCGTTCCATCCAATAACGCGCGCGCAACAGCAAAACAAACGCAGCCAGCAGTAAAACTACAATAATCGGCAGGTTATCTTTTAGCAAAACCTGCTGCGCCGGGCTGGCAATTGCTTGGGCGGTTTCGCTGCGCAAATTGTCCAGTATGCCACGAACAGCCTGTCCGCCGGTGCGCCAATGGACCGGATTAAGCGGCGAGGGGCCAAGCTTTAGCAAAGCATCGGTTTGACGGCTGCGGATGATTTCATCAATGCCCCGGATCAATCCATCGGCTCGGCTATGGGCCACAACGGCCGTTTTAACCGGGGCCTGCAACAGCGTCATGCGTTGCTCCAGATCGGATCTTTTGGCTGTAATTTCAGGGGCTTCTGTAACGTCCTCGGGTTTTGCACCCAAAACATCAATCTGGGTTTGCAACGTTCTTATCGCGCTTTCATTGGCGCTTTGATTGTGCTGAAATATTTCGCGCCAATCCACCAGCTCGCGGCGCAATTGCTCGAACGCCCCGCTCGAGGCCCGCCCAGTCGCAATCGCAACCTCGGCACGCTCAGCAACTCTGCGCCATGCCAAAACATCTTCGTTAACCGTAATTTCAACGCTTTCCGGTAGCGCATCGTCCGTTTCCTGCGCCTGCAGTGGGCCAGCCGCGAAACACAGCACAAAAGTCAGGGTGAATAACAGGCTCGTGATAAATCGGTGTATCAAGATTAAAATACCTCGGATAATTTAACGCGGTTTTAGGCGGTTCTTGCGACAGCCATTTTTAGCTAAAAGATGCGGGTTGTATAGTCTGGATTAGCCGGGGCCGCCATGAAATAGCAACATTGGCGCGCCTTTAACGCCAGCGCCGCGAAGCCCAGCCGCTGATGATGCCGCCAACCGCGCCGGCCAGCAGTAAAGTTATGATAATTTCCGGCGTTAACAGCATCTGGCCAAATTTGATCATCAACTGAAAAACCCCGACAACAGCATCGACGGGGCCGTCGTATTGCTTGCGCAAAGACAGCCGGATCATTTCGCGGATCGCGTTTAGCAGCAGCACCCAAAACAAGGTGGTAAACATTGTGGTCAGGCCTGATCCAATCGCGCTGCTGGTTTTATTGCCATATCGCAGGCCCATATAAACCCAGCCACAAACCAGACCGATTAGCGCATTATATTCGGAAAAGCGGCCAAAATTTGTGCCCTCGGGCATCAGGGGTTTGAAGAGTTCGGACACATACCAAGTAAGGGCTGCGTAAAATATGGCGCCAAACAATCGCGATGCTGTGGGCATTTATTTGCTCTTTCGTTGCTGCGTTTCTCGCTTGTCGCCAGCTTAAAGGGTTTGGTCAAGGGCCGTGATCAGCGCGTTAATTTCATTTTTCGAAGTGTAATGCACAAAGCTCAGTCGCAAAACGCCTTTTTCGAGGTCAACCCTTTGTGCTTGCAAGGCGCGAACGGCGTAAAAATCACCGCCACTGGCCATAATCTTAGCAATAGGTAAAAGCGGGTTTTGGTCAAGCAGAATAGATCGGGTGGCGCGAACCCAATCTTAAACGGATATTTACGGATGTTTTTGTAGCAACGATGTTGTTCACAACGTTTTGCGCAACCCGCTCTGGTATCTTTGCCAATATTGCGTATATTGCAGGAAAATCAGGATAATTTTGGCGGAAAATCTGATGCGAGATCTTAAAATACCGGCACAACGCCATCCCGAAAAGGCGCGAAAACCCGATAATGCCCAGCCGAAAAAACCCAGCTGGATCAGGGTCAAGGCACCGGGCGGCAAGGGCTATGCGCAAACCCACAAGATTATGCGCGATAATAAACTGGTAACGGTTTGCGAAGAAGCAAGCTGCCCGAATGCCTCTGAATGTTGGTCTCAGGGCCATGCAGCGATGATGATTATGGGCGAAGTCTGCACGCGCGCCTGTAGTTTTTGCAACGTTGCCACCGGCAAACCCGAGGCCTTGGATGCGTTCGAGCCGGGGCGCATTGCCATGGCTGTTAAAAAACTGGGGCTGAACCATGTGGTGATCACATCGGTTGATCGCGATGATCTAAAAGACGGCGGTGCGGCGCATTTTGCCCAAACGATTCGCGCGATTCGCCACCGCAGCCCCAAAACCACGATCGAGGTCTTAACCCCCGATTTTCTGCGTTGCCCCGATAGCGCGCTAGAAGAAGTGGTGGCCGCCAAGCCCGATGTTTTCAATCATAACATGGAAACCGTGCCGCGGCTTTATTCCGAAATTTGCCCCGGATCGCGTTATTTCTTTTCTTTGCGGGTTTTGCAAAAAGTTAAGGAAATCGACCCCGAAATGTTCACCAAAACCGGCATTATGGTCGGCATGGGCGAAGAGGTTGGCGAAGTGCGCCAAGTGATGGACGATATGCGTAGTGCCGATGTCGATTTTCTGACCATGGGCCAATATATGCAGCCCACGCCAAAACATCAGGCGGTGGCGCGTTTTATTCACCCCGATGAATTCGAGACCTATAAACGCATGGCTTATTCCAAGGGGTTTTTGATGGTTTCTGCCTCGCCCTTGACGCGCTCGTCACATCACGCCGGCGATGATTTTGCAGCGCTTCGGGCCGCAAGGCAGAAAAAACTGGGCCGTGCATAACTGGCTGCTTAACGGGGCAGGCGGGGGCGGTTTGGCATTTTTTCAGGCACCCAATCCGGCACTCCGATCCAGCGCTCGATTGCTACCAGAATCAGGCAAAACAGAACAATTCCGATCACCATTTTCACCTGTTTTGCCGATGGCGGCCGTTTGGCCCATTTGGCCATGCGCAACAGGTGATGAAAACTCATAGCGCGACTACCGCGCTGAAATATGCCTTAATCCTCGACAAATTTCACCTTGCCAATATAGGGTAAATTCCGGTTTCTCTGGGCAAAATCAATCCCGTAACCAACCACAAATTCATCAGGTATTTCAAAGCCTACCAAGTCGGCATTAATGTCAACTTCACGCCGTGCTTGCTTGTTTAGCAGGGCGATGGTTTTTAAACGCGCCGGTTTGCGCGCGCCCAGCAAACCGACAACATGTTTCAAGGTAAAGCCGGTGTCGACAATATCCTCGACCAACAAAACATCGTGCCCGCCGATTTTACCGCGCAAATCTTTCATAATTCTTACTTCGCGGCTGGATTCGGTGCTGTCGCCATAAGAAGTGGCCTCTAGAAAATCCACCTCGACCGGCAAATCCAGCTCGCGCACGAGATCGGCGATAAAAACAAAGGATCCGCGCAACAAACCCACGACAACCAATTTGTCCGTATCCGCAAAGGCTGTGTGGATTTCAACGGCCAGTTCCTCGATTCGGGCGGCAATGGATTTGGCCGAAATCATCTGTTCGATAACATAAGGTTGCGTTGGCATGAATTTTCTCTTGATTTATTAGGCTAGCAATACGAACACTTGTAAAAAACTTAATACACGAGGCCCCATGCCAACCCAAGGTGAAAAAAAGATACTGCCCTATTCGGCAGCACAAATGTATGATCTGGCCGCGGATGTGGGCGCATATCCACAGTTTTTGCCGTGGATTTCGGCCGCGCGTATTCGCTCGCGCACCGATATGGGCGATCACGAAATAATGGAGGCCGATCTGGTGATTTCCTTCAAGGTATTTCGCGAACGCTTTGGCAGCAAGGTGACATTGTGGCCCGAGAAGAACCGGATTGATACGCAATATCTGGATGGTCCGTTTAAATATCTGGTGTCCTACTGGCAATTCACCGATCAGGATCAGGGCGGTTGCGAGGTCGATTTTTTTGTTGAT
Source organism: uncultured Marinosulfonomonas sp. (assembly GCA_964429175.1). GTDB lineage: Bacteria > Pseudomonadota > Alphaproteobacteria > Rhodobacterales > Rhodobacteraceae > Profundibacter. Next base: position 5,677 of record CAYSBD010000072.1, on the reverse strand, counting down.
TTCGAGTTTAAAAACATAATTTTGCAAAAACTGATCGGGGTGGTATTTAGCGAGGCAATGCGGCGCACGATGAAGGCATTTGAAAAACGGGCTGCGTTTCTTTACGGGTAATACGTTGATTTTACAGTGAACTATTGCAAAGTGGTAGGCCCGGCAGGACTCGAACCTGCGACCAAAGCGTTATGAGCGCTCTGCTCTAACCAACTGAGCTACAGGCCCACTCGCGTTGTTTATGGCGCATGGGTATTCAGACAAACTGCTCGGGTCAAGGCGATTTTGCGCAAAATCTGGCCGCGCGTGCCAATAGACACGGGCAGACTTGTCAATAGACACGGGCGCGCGGGCTTGATACTGCACTGGTAACGAAATCTTAAATGGGGTGCTGGCCGATGAGTTCGACAAAAAACGGATTAACCTATGCCGATGCCGGCGTTGATATTGATGCGGGCAATGCGTTGGTCGAGCGCATAAAACCGGCCGCCAAAGCCACGGCGCGGCCCGGTGTGATGGCAGCTCTTGGCGGCTTTGGCGCGCTGTTTGATTTAAAGGCGGCGGGCTATGTCGACCCTGTTTTGGTGGCCGCGACCGACGGGGTTGGCACCAAACTGCGCATCGCGATTGACACCGGCATTGTTGACAGTATCGGCATTGATCTGGTGGCGATGTGTGTGAATGATTTGATCTGTCAGGGTGCCGAGCCGTTGTTTTTCCTGGATTATTTTGCCACCGGCAAGCTGGATCTGGATCAGGCCACGCAGATTATCCAAGGCATCGCCAAGGGCTGCCAGCTTTCGGGTTGTGCGTTAATTGGTGGCGAAACCGCCGAAATGCCGGGGATGTATGCAAAAGGTGATTTCGATCTGGCCGGATTTGCCGTGGGCGCGATGGAGCGCGGAGGCAGCCTGCCTGACGGGGTGAAAGATGGCGATATTTTGCTGGGTTTGGCCAGTGACGGGGTGCATTCCAACGGCTATTCTCTGGTGCGTAAAATTGTCGGGATTTCGGGGCTGGATTGGGAATCGGACAATCCGTTCGGCACCGGCAGTCTGGGCCAAGCCCTGCTTGGGCCAACGCGGCTTTATGTCAAACCGGCGCTGGCGGCGATCAGGGCAGGGGGCGTGCATGCTTTGGCCCATATCACCGGCGGCGGTCTAAGCGAAAATATTCCGCGGGTTCTGCCCGATAGTCTGGGCGTTGAAATTGATCTGGATTCATGGGAATTACCGCCTGTTTTCAAATGGTTGGCCGAAATATCCAGCATGGAGCAGGCCGAAATGTTGAAAACATTCAACTGCGGTTTGGGCATGGTTTTGGCGGTGTCGGTTGATCGCGCTGATGAAATATCGGCACTGTTGCAGGCGCAGGGCGAAACTGTGTCGCGCATCGGGCGCGTGGTGACGGGCAAGGGCGTGGCCTACAGCGGCGCTTTGCTGTGAAAAAAAATGTGGCGATTCTGATTTCGGGCGGTGGCTCCAACATGGTGGCGCTGGCCAAATCGATGACGGGCGATCATCCGGCGCGCCCGGTGTTGGTGCTTAGCAATAATCCGGATGCCGCTGGTTTGGCAAAAGCGCGCGATCTGGGAATTGCTACGGCTGTGGTCGATCATCGCCCGTTTGGAAAAGAGCGTGCTCGCTTTGAGTCCGCGTTGAACAAGGCGCTTGTTTTGGCCAAGCCCGATGTGATTTGTCTGGCCGGTTTCATGCGCATTTTAACACCGGAATTTGTGGCGGGATGGCACGGAAAAATTTTGAACATTCATCCGTCATTATTGCCTAAATACAAGGGCTTGAACACATATCTTCGTGCGATTGAAGCTGGTGACCAAGAGGCTGGGTGTTCTGTGCATCAGGTCACGGCCCAATTGGATGGCGGCCCGGTTTTAGGCCAAGCGCGGGTGCCGGTGCTGGCTGTCGATACCCCCCAAACGCTGGCCGCGCGCATTTTACCGTTCGAGCATAAATTATACCCGCTTGTGTTGCAAAAATTCGTTACTGGCGAGCATTCTGCGGTTAATTTAAGCTGAATATATTCCGAGCCTTTCATTTTTGGCCTGAATTTCGTAAACAGAGTTAAATTAAACAAATGAGCAGCAATAAATAGCATGAAAACCATCACCACCACCGATCAGCTGGCCGTTTTTTGCGAAATGGCCGCATCGCACGCCTATGTCACTCTAGACACCGAATTCTTGCGTGAACGCACTTATTATTCCAAGCTTTGCCTGTTGCAGATGGCGGTGAAAGGCGATGACGCGACCAGCGCTGTTTTGGTTGATCCCTTGGCGGATAACCTGTCGCTTGAGCCGCTTTATGATCTGTTTCGAAATGAAAATGTGGTCAAGGTATTTCACGCCGCAAGGCAGGATCTCGAGATTTTTTTCATTGAGGCGGGAGTGTTTCCAACCCCGTTATTTGACACACAGGTTGCCGCCATGGTTTGTGGTTTTGGCGAGCAGGCGGGTTATGAAACCTTGGTGCGCAAAATTGCCAAAGAGCAGGTTGATAAAACATCACGCTTTACGGATTGGTCGCGCCGACCGCTGACTGATGCACAAAAAAACTATGCAATCGGTGATGTTACGCATCTGCGGGTGGTCTATGAGTTTTTGGATGCAAAAATTAAAAAATCAAATCGATGCAAGTGGGTGGAGGAAGAACTTAAAGTACTTCTTAGCCCTGAAACCTATTTGATCCAGCCTGAGAATGCTTGGAAACGGGTTAAAACGCGCAGCAATTCGGGCCAGTTTTTAGCCATTGTAAAAGAGCTGGCCGCCTTTCGCGAAAACCATGCCCAAACACGAAATGTGCCGCGTAACCGGGTTTACAAAGATGAAGCCATGCTTGAGGTGGCCTCGACGAAACCGGCAAATATGCAAGATCTCGGACGCTCGCGTCTGTTGCAACGCGAAGCGCGGCGCGGTGATATTGCGGACGGAATTTTGGCGGCCGTTGCGGCGGCGCAGGCTGTGGCACCCGAAGATTTTCCCAAAATGGATCGTTCGCGCGAAAAATTGCAGATCAATCCGGCGCTGGCCGATTTACTGCGTGTTTTGCTAAAAACCAAGGCCGAAGCCTCTGGCGTGGCTCTCAAATTGATCGCAACATCGGCCGAACTGGATGCGATTGCGGCAGGTTGTCGAGATGCAAAGCCCTTGCACGGCTGGCGTAAAGAGGTGTTTGGGGATGATGCTTTGCGCCTGTGCGATGGCGAAATTGCCTTGATGGCCAAGGGGTCATCAGTTGTGGTTGTTACAGTTTAGCGCCCGTTTGGTTATATGCTTAACGTCTGGCAGAACGGGCGTTGTTCGCGCCCAGAACGCGGATGGTTTTAACACCTTCAAGTGTTTGATTTGAAACGAAATAACCCACATTTACCTCGCGGCTATAAGGCGTGGATATGTTTTCAAACCCAAACGGTTTCTGGATGCGAAATGTGTAGGTCAGAACGCCGTTCACCGGTTGTTCATCAAATTCACCAATCAGTTCGGCATCCCAATAACCCTGGGTCGGGGGCAGGCCAACAGCATAGATAATCGCACCGCCGCCGGTTTTTTTGATTTCAAGATGCGTGACCTGTGCCACTAAACCGCGCAAATCCGCAATTTCAGTCGGAATTTCGGCGTCTTTCAGGGTTTCTTCGCGGCTACCACCAAACCAGTTAAGCGGGTTAAATTTGCTCGCACAACCGGCAAGCAGCACGACGCTCAGAAAAATAACTGCAAATGGTGTTTTCATCAATCTGACCCCTTTGTTTCCCCCTTTGGTTAGCTGAAAATTCGGGCTTTGAAAAGGTATCATGCAGGCACTGGACCTTTTTGCTGGCGCGGATTATCTGGGGGCTACGAAATAGGAGCAAATTATGAGCACAGCCGCCTTTGAAGAAATCGCCGAGGATTTTGAGTTTTTGGATGATTGGGAAGACCGTTACCGGTTTGTGATCGATTTGGGCAAGGCAATGGAGCCGCTTGAAGATGCGCTCAAGGTGGCCGCGACCAAGGTTGAGGGCTGCACCTCGCAGGTCTGGATCATGCCCCGGATCGAGGGCACGGGGCCGGCGGCAATTTTCAAGTTTCGCGGCGATAGCGACGCAATGATTGTGCGCGGTTTGGTAGCGGTTCTTGAGGCGCTGTTTAATGGCTTGAGCGTGGCCGAAGTTTTGAAGGTGGATGCCGGAGGCGAGTTGGCGCGTTTGCAATTGAATGATCATTTGTCGGCGCAGCGCAGCAACGGGCTGCGGGCCATGGTGGAGCGGATTCGCAAAATTGCGGGCGAAACCGCAGCGGCTTAAACTTAGCTTGCAACTTGATGCAGGGTTATTTCCAGATCGCCGTAACCGGTAAAACGGCGCTCGTATTTTAAACCCATCCGGTCGGCAATTTTGGCGGCTTTTTCATCCAGATCTGGCTGGTTGGTTTGGGCCTGATAAACCAGTTTTTCGTAATTACCAAAATACATTTCCAACAATTCGGGGTGGCGATCCAACCCCATCGGCTTCCAAACAAATGCATCAAACTGACGCACCAGAAAATCGGTCAGATAAAAGGCGGTGCATTCATGCTCGGACAGCTTTGAAAATTCCGCGTTTCTTTCAAAAAACGAATAACAATGCGGGCCTTCAACCATTTTTACCCCCAATTCCTTGCACTTTTGCAACAATCGACCACCCGTGCCGCAATCGGCGTAAACCACAAATACCTCGTCATATTCCGCACGGTATTTCAGCACCGATTTTTCAACTTCGGTCGGGATGCGATCAGGATAAAGATGCAGGTTGGCGGGCAAACATTTCAGCTCCAGATGCGACCAGCCGTTGGTTTTGATCAGGGTCAAAATCTCGCGCGCCAAAGCACCGCAAGCCAGCAGTAAAACGCGCCCTTTGGTGCTGTTAAAATCCAGAGCTTGTTCGGCCAATATTTCAGCGCCCAGCTTCATCGGGTTTTATCCGGCTTCTATCTGGTTATGTTTGCGGCCCATAAATTCCTTGGCCGTTTCCACCGCAACAGCCGCATCACGGCAATAGCTGTCAGCCCCGATTGCCTTGCCGAATTCTTCGTTCAGCGGCGCACCACCAACCAGCACAATGTAATCATCGCGAATACCTTTTTCGATCATCGTGTCGATCACCACTTTCATGTAAGGCATCGTCGTGGTCAGCAGGGCGGACATGCCTAAAATGTCGGCCTGCTCGCGGCTAAGCGCCTCCAGGTAATCCTCGACGGGGTTGTTGATGCCCAGATCAATCACCTCAAAACCGGCCCCCTCCATCATCATCCCGACCAGGTTTTTGCCGATATCGTGAATGTCGCCCTTTACGGTGCCGATCACCATTTTGCCCATGCGCGGCGCACCGGATTCAACCAGCAACGGCTTTAGAACAAACATGCCGCCCTTCATCGCACCCGCCGCCAGCAGCACTTCGGGGACAAACAGGATACCGTCGCGAAAATCTCTCCCAACGATGGTCATGCCGGCCACCAAAGCCTCGGTCAGAACGCGGTAAGGCGCCCATCCGCGCGCCAGCAGAATATTAACGCCTTCCTCGATTTCCTCTTTCATGCCGTCATAAAGATCGTCGTGCATTTGCAACGTCAGCTCTTCGTCGGACAATTCGGACAGGATGATATCGTCGTCTTGATCAGACATTTAAGTATTCCTTGTCTTTACGTATTATTTGA